>CAZFVV010000304.1:0-1822 GCA_964522165.1 uncultured Calditrichaceae bacterium | reverse complement strand
CACCGCCGCTAACAATTCCCCGCTCCGCACCAATTCCCGCGCCGTTTCCATGTCCCGGTACAGGGGGCGGTCTCGATCTAAAAATGCTACTTTTTGGCGAACGGCGCGGTAGGCCGCGGCGGTTCCTTTGCCGAAGAGTTTTTCCGGGGCGGCATCCCCGCCCGGCTCGCTGCGCAGGCGCAAATCCAGCGCCTGGGCGGCGTAGAGCAGCTCCACGCCCACAATTTTCTGCACGTTCTCCAAAATTTGCCGCGCCTTGCGCGCCGCAATGGGGGCCATGCTCACGTGGTCTTCCTGGTTTTCGCAGGTAGGGAGGGAATCCACGCTGGCGGGATGGGCCAGGGATTTGTTCTCGGAAACCAGCGAAGCGGCGGTGTAGTGGGCAATCATCAGCCCGCTTTCCAAACCGGAATTGGCGACCAGGAAGGAGGGTAGCCCGGCGTTGAGATGCTTATCGGAGAGCCGGAAGATGCGCCGCTCCGCAATGCTGCCCACCTCGCACAAAACGATGCTCAAAAAATCCCCCGCCAAAGCAATGGGCTGGGCGTGGAAATTCCCCCCGGAAACCGCTTTGTTAACGGAAGGAGCGCCGGGGAAGATGAGCGGGTTATCGGTAACGGCGTTCATCTCGATGGCCAGGGTATTTTCGATGAAGCGCAGGGTATCGCGCACCCCCGCCAGCACCTGGGGATGGCAGCGCAGGCTGTAGGCGTCCTGCACCCGCTCGGGGTGGCGGTCTAAAAGCTGGCTGCCTTCGCTAAGACGGCGAATGTTTTCCGCGGTTTCCACCTGGCCGGGATGGGGGCGCAGGCGCTGAATTTCCGGGGAGAAGGCGGCGGAGAAACCTTCCAGGGCTTCCAGGGTCATCGCCATAGCGACGTCCGCGGTTTTTACCAATTGGCGGGCGTCGTAACAGGCCAGGGCCAGCAAGGCGGTGGAAACCGGGGTTCCGTTATTCAGCGCCAGCCCCTCTTTGGCTTCTAACAGTAAACGGGGAATCCCGGCGCGCTCCATGGCCGCTTTGCCGGACACCAGTTCCCACTGGCCGCTTTCAGGGTGAAGAAGATATGCCCGGCCGCTCAATTCCTCTACGTCGTCATCCGGTCCCCGGCTGAGTACCAGGGCTAGGTGCGAAAGGGGCGCAAGGTCTCCGCTGGCGCCCAGCGAGCCCTGGGCGGGAATCCAGGGCGTTACCCCCTTGTTCAGCATTGTTAGCAGAGTATCCACCACTTCCGCCCGGACGCCGGAATGCCCCCGCGCCAGGGTATTGGCGCGCAGCAGCATGGCCGCCCGCACTGCGTCGATGGGAAGCGGATCGCCGGTTCCCGCGGCGTGGCTCATGATCAAATTGCGCTGCAACTCTCGCAGTTTCTCTTTGGGAATGGAGACGCTCGCTTTGGAGCCGAAGCCGGTGTTCACCCCGTACACCACCGGTTCGCCGCTCATTTGCACCGCTTCTACCCAGGCGCGGCTGGCGTGAAGGTTCGCCCGGGCGGTTTCCGCCAGTTTTACCGGGGCGCGGGGGTTGCGGGCGACGTTGGCAAGGTTTTCAAGGGTCAGGCTGGCGCCGTCGAGCAGCAGGATACGTTCTGGGGAGGATGGAGGCATTTTCACAATGATTTCTCTGGTTTGGATTCGTTATTCTATCAAGTTAGAGCCTGCTCATTAACGTTAAAAGCGTTTCTAATCTATGACAAAAACGAATGAAATTAAAGATTTTGTTGGAATTGATCCCGCCATGGGGGTGCGGGTTTCACTACCGTGCACTTTTTGGTTTTGGCGCGCAAGGGGTGTCATTCCCGCATGTTTTTAGCGGGAATCC
>CAZFVV010000303.1:0-1830 GCA_964522165.1 uncultured Calditrichaceae bacterium | reverse complement strand
AGATTACCGCTGTCTTCATTCCGCAGCACCCGGGCGCTCTTTTGCAGTTCCCTTGCCAGCGCCTCGTCGTTTGCAATGGTCGCTCCGGAAATCAGTATGGTCGGTAATCCCATCAAGTCCCCCGGGTTTTGATCCCTCTTGTTTTAATACCAATTGCCGTGCCGGAGATAGTCCGGCACAGAAGCGGAAATCCCAATCCCGTTTAAGCGGTTGATTTTGTGACGGTTCATAAACGAAAGACTTTGAGGGGATTGAGAAAAAAAAGGGAGGCGGTTTGGTGTATTTCTACCAAATTTGGTAGAGGGATACCAAAGGTTTTACCGGATGTTTTAGCAACCGGAAGTAATTGATTGCCTTTTACGACTTTTTTGTTAAATTAGATTGAGCGGTTGATAAGAAAGAATAAAACAAAAATCAAATGGATAGAGAAATGGAAGATCAAGAAATGCTTCAAAGAATTTCATCTGATCCCGATATCTGCCACGGGAAACCGGTAATTAAGGGAACAAGAATCCCGGTGTATCTTATCGTGTCACTGGTTGCGGAAGGAGAAAGTATAGATTCGATTATCAAAGATTATCCTTCGCTTACCCCTGAAGATATTCAGGCGGCCCTTCATTATGCAGCAAAATTGTGTGAATATGAAGCATACGCCTTATGAACATAGAGTTTCTATTGGATGAGAATTTACCGTTTGCGTTGATAAGCTTTTTGGAAAAGAGAAGCTATCGGGTAAACCATCTGAAAAAGATGGGAAAATCAGGAATCAAGAATGGAGAAGTTTACAAAATAGCCGAACAAAATAAAGCATGGATTATCACCAGAGATGCTGATTTTGAAAGTTACCATAAATTTAAGACTTACGATGTGGGGGGTATTATTTTGTTCAAATCAAGCATCACGAGAACACCATACTTGTTGTTGACAATTAAGAAATTTTTAGATATCCATGAAGATAAACTATCAACGAAGCATCTCATAATAATCGAAGACACAGGAATCAGGATTTATAGCTGATAACAATAAGGAAATCAGCCGCCACAAAAACGCAGAATAAGTAAGTTTACCCATACCCCCTTTCTTTCACCGATTTACTCTTCTACCCTTTTACCCATCTACTCATTCGCTCATCAACTTAAACCCCTGCGGATCAATCTGGTGCTTCCTGATCAGCTTATGGAAATTGCTCACGTCCATCCCGGCTAATTTGGCGGCGTTGCTGATGTGGCCATGGGCAGCTTGCAGGCAGGCGCTGATGAAATCCCTCTCCGCTTTTTCGGCGGCGCGGTGCCTGGCTTCCCTGAGGGGGGAGGGACCGGAAACGCCGGGATGCTCCGCCGCCACGCAATGCAGGACGGCGGGAATCTGCGCCGGCTCGATCACCTCGCCCTCCGTGAGGGCGATAGCCCGTTCCAGGATGTTTTCCAGCTCCCGGATGTTGCCGGGATAGTCGTAAGCCCACAGCAGCCGTTCGGTTTCCGCGGCCAGGCGCAGCCGGGGTTTGCCGCGGGCGGCGGCGAATTTGTCCAGAAAATGTTTGATCAGCAGGGGGAGGTCGCCTTTGCGCTCCCGCAGCGGGGGCAGGTCGATGTCGATCACGTTCAGGCGATAGAACAGGTCTTCCCGGAATTTGTTCTCTTTCACCCGCGCCGCCAGATCCTGGTGGGTGGCGGCAATGATCCGGGCCCGGGTGTGGTAAACTTCCGTGCTCCCCACCGGGGAGAATTCCCCGCTTTGCAGCACCCGCAGCAGCTTCACCTGCATGGCGGGGGACATTTCCGCAATTTCGTCCAAAAAGATGCTCCCCTCCTTCGCGCGCTCCAGCCAGCC
>CAZFVV010000302.1:0-2022 GCA_964522165.1 uncultured Calditrichaceae bacterium | reverse complement strand
AATGTTTCATTTTTTTATCTTGTCGCAGCATTTTTTAAAGCCGTCGGCGTTAATAAAATATCGTACCAATAAACCATTCATAAGGAGATCAATATGAAATCATTTTTCCACAATATGCAATCGTTATTCCCTGGCAAAATGATCGCAGGCGCTTCTGTAACCGGAAACCCGGCGGGCATAAAGAAGGGAATAATTCTTTCCTTCTTGTTCTTCTTCCTTCTTGTTTCCGCTTTATATGGACAGGGCGGGGTAGTACACACCAGGAGTTTTGTCCATGATGGAGTTTTGCGCCAATATCTGTTATATGTACCGGCTGCTTATAATACCCAGGAAGGGGATTGGCCGTTGGTCATTAATTATCACGGATGGACCAGCAACGCTACTGCACAAATGAGTATTCATTCTAAAATGAATTTCGTTGCCGATACCGCACACTTTTTGGTGGCATACCCACAAGGGTTACAGATTTTTATTCCCGGTTTTGGTCAGGGTGCGGGTTGGAATTTACCGGGATACATTGCCACACAAGATGATATTTCTTTCACCGATAGCTTACTCGATCATATCGATGCGGATTACAGCATTGATTTGGCGCGGATTCATGCCACCGGCTGGTCGAACGGTTGTCAATTTTCTTTTTACCTCGCCCACAGGCTCCCGGATCGATTTGCTTCGGTCGGGGGTGTATCAGGACCGATGACCTACGAATTGCTGGATTCATTAAATGCTGCTCCCGGCAGACCGTTTTCAGCCCTGTTAATGCACGGCACGGCTGACGGGCTCGTTCCCTACACCGGCGTCCCCGGTCTCATTACTCCGGCGCCTGCAACAGCCTCTTATTGGGCGTCCCGGAATAATTGTTCACCAGATTCGATAGTTACTGATCTGCCGGATATAGTGGCAAATGACAATAGTACGGTTACGCTGATTGAGTATGTTGATTGTGATGATGATACAGAAGTACTTCTTTATCGTATAAACAATGGTGGCCATGGCTGGCCGGGAACGGGTCCAAATGTCTTTGGCCCCACCAACATGGATATTAACGCCAGCTCGGAAATCTGGAATTTCTTCAAACGCAACCCCATGCCTGCCTGTACGCCGGGGCTGTCTGGCGATGTGACCGGAGATGAGCTGGTGAACTCCACTGACGGGCTGGTAATCCTTTCCTACGACGCCGCGCTTAACATTCCCCAGCCGTTTTTAGACCGCATCAACATTGGCTTCGCAGACGTGAACGATGACGCGCTTACCAATTCCACCGACGCACTGGTTCTGCTGAGTTGGGAAGCCGGGCTGCCGGTTCCTTTCCCAGTAGGCCAGCCGGTGTGCCTGCCGGATGCAACTGCTCTTGCGGCAGAAAAACTTCCTGCAAACTCTCCTGCTCACCTGGCAAAGGAAGGGAAAGAGATTCTCGTTTCGGCAGAGTTTGAAAATAACCGGCTGACCGCAGGGCAGATCATCGAGATTCCGGTGGTGATCGACGTGTCTGAAGTGGGTAAGAAATTGGGCAGCTTTACCGGCAAGTTAGAATGGAACCCGGCCGCGCTGGAATTTCTTGGCTATCGCGGCGGCAGCGCAAAAGGATTTGAAAATCCGGTAGTGAATGATACCCGCGCTGGCGGCGGAGAACTGCATTTTGCCAACGCCAATCCCTACGGCGGAGAAGGCCGGGTAAACGTCCTTGCCGTTCGCTTTAAAGCGTTGAAAAACACCCCGGCCAATATTTCCCTGGATTTCAGCGCTATGGCTGCGGCGGAGACGTTTATCGATCTGCTTCCCTCCCTTGAGAAGTCCGGCGAAAACAGCACCCTGAGCGCTGACGGCGAAGACAGCCTGCCGCAAACCTTCGCGATGAATAATTATCCCAATCCGTTTAATCCGGCAACGATGATCAGGTATTCGGTATTGAAATCATCCCGGGTTGAGCTGAAAATTTACAACGCATTAGGCCAACTGGTTAAAACACTGGTAGATGCGTATCAATCAACCGGCGAATACTCTGCGGTGTGGGACGGGAAG
>CAZFVV010000301.1:0-2055 GCA_964522165.1 uncultured Calditrichaceae bacterium | reverse complement strand
ACTTTTGCTCTTTTCCCTCAAAGTCTTAAAGTAGAAGTAGGGACGAATGAAAAAATGTGGGTAAAGATTAGCGCCGGATTGGGGGTGTACCCTTGACCTCTCTTCTATAATTTCCCTTGAAAAAAGGGGGGATGGGGCGATAACTTATGATTGTAAATCAGTATTTAACTGGTATTAACGAGAACCAGGAAAACGCCATGCCGCCGGATTCCAGCAGTTTTATTCAAATATTGCTTGATCCCAGTCAATGGACCATTTTCAATATCATTGTGGGTATTTTTACGTTAATTAGCGCCGTGGCGGCAGTGGCGAGTTTCCTCCTGGTATATCTTCCTCATCGTCGGCAGAAAAAGCTACAAAATCTATTAAAGAGGGATTTCGGCGCAGAGCTTTATTCACCCGATGATATCGCCCGTTCCACCCGTTACTATATCCGGCCGGATTGTTCCAGCATTAATCCTTCCAGGGAAAAAGAACTCCGAGAATTCAAAATGAGCGAGGGGAAACTGTTTGAGCGGGTGGAAGAATTTCTCTCGCTGGATTCTCCCTCCCGGCACCTGCTGTTGTTGGCGGATTCCGGCATGGGCAAAACCTCGTTTGTGTTGAACTATTATGCCCACAACCATAACCTGCCCGACAAGAGACATAAGCGGCTGGCGGTAGTGCCGTTGAGCCACCCCGAGGCAGACCGCTATATAGCTGAAATAAAAAACCCCCGCGACGCCATCCTTTTCCTCGACGCTTTTGATGAAGACCTGAAGGCGATACAGGATCATCAAAAGCGCTTACAGGAATTGATGGCGCTTTGCCGGGAATTTAAACGGGTGTTGATCACCTGCCGAACCCAGTTCTTTGCCCGCGAGACGGAAATTCCCAGGGAAACCGGGATTATCCGTTTGGGACCCTACAGCGGCGAGAGCGGTATGTATGAGTTTTGGGCTCTCTACTTATCGCCGCTGAATGATACCCAAGTAAAACGATATATGCGGAAACGCTACTCCTTCTGGCGCCTGCATAAGCGCATAAAAGCGTTCCGGTTAGTCAAAAAGGTCCCCTTGCTCAGCGTGCGGCCGATGCTGCTGGCCTATATCCCGGACCTGCTGAAAAGTGAAAAAACTTTTGATTACACTTACCAGCTTTATGAAGAGATGGTAGAAGCATGGGTAAAGCGGGAAAAAGGAAAACTGGGGGTTCAAAAAGAACCGCTGCGAGCGTTTTCGGAGCGACTGGCGGTGGACTTGTATCTTAATCGGGAGCGCCGCAGGGGAGAGCGGATTCCCAAAGCGGAGCTGGTTAAACTCGCAAAGGAATGGCAAATTCCTCTAAAGAATTGGCAATTGACCGGCCGCTCTTTATTGAACAGCGACGGCCAGGGCAATTACAAATTCGCCCACCGCTCGATTATGGAGTATTTGGTGGTAAAGCAGTTTATAAGCGGAGAAAATTCCTGGAAGGAAATAATTTTTAGCGATCAGATGCAATTTTTTCTAAACGAAATCATTAAACATCATAAACGAATCGTGCTTCGCTCTAAAACATTAACAATGGATGTGAATGCTGTAAAAAAAATGCTCCATTCATTGAACTTCTTTGATAGTGATAAAAACCGAAGCGGTAAAGGAATTGCCCATCAATACCGGCGGATCAAGATCAAAGGAGAGGAGCTGGTATTAGATTTAGCGACCGGTTTATTCTGGCAGCAATCCGGTTCCAATGGTGAAATAAACCATGAAGAAGCCCGGGCATATATTGCCGAACTCAACACGCACACATTTGCCGGTTATAATGACTGGCGGCTGCCTACCTTAGAGGAGGCGATGTCATTAATGAAGCCAAAGACAAGTAAAGACGGGTTTTATGTTGATGCGATATTTGCTAAAACACAGCGGTGGATATGGACCGCCGATCAATCCAGCGCCTCGGTTGCCTGGGTCGTCAGTTTCGGCCTCGGTTATTGCTACTACGGCGTCATCGGGTTCATCAACGGCTATGTGCGTGGAGTTCGTTCCGGACAATCATCTCGATAATTTGGTTATTTGAATTATTTGATTATTT
>CAZFVV010000300.1:0-2066 GCA_964522165.1 uncultured Calditrichaceae bacterium | reverse complement strand
CAAAATTGTTCTCAATCCGCACAAAAACATAACTGTTAAACCGGCCGGCTGCCGCCTCGCCGCGGGGTACATGCTTACCTCCGAACCGATAACAGCGAATTCAACTGCCGCCTGGCGCCGGTGAACGCGCAGATAGCGTTTTAAAAGAAAAAATTTCCTTTTCTGATTGGATTTGATTAAACTCTCTCAGCCCATCAAATGGCCCTGAATTTCAATTTGGCGGGGGTTGAGCATGGTCGGGGAAACAATCGCGCATTTTCGAATCCTGGAAGCTCTCGGCGGCGGGGGCATGGGAGTGGTCTATAAAGCGCGGGATTTAAAATTAGACCGCCTGGTCGCCCTCAAATTCCTCTCCGCGGAACTCAGCCTCGACAGCGCCGGCAAGGAGCGCTTTGCCCGGGAAGCCAAAGCCGCCTCCGCCCTGGACCATCCCAATATTTGCACCATTTTCGAAATCAACGAAACTGAAAACGGGCAAATGTACATCGCCATGGCCTATTACGAAGGCGAAACCCTTAAATTGGCAATTGACAATTGCCAATTGACAATTGACAATTCGATTGACATTGCCCTGCAAATTGCCCGGGGGCTGGCGCACGCTCACCGGCAGGGCATCATTCACCGGGATTTAAAACCGGGCAACGTGATGATCGCTTCCGGCGGCGCGGCGAAGATTCTCGATTTCGGCCTGGCGAAATTCGCCGGCAGCGCCCCGGTTACCGGCAGCGGGGCCATGATGGGAACCGCCGCCTACATGTCCCCGGAGCAACTGCGCGGCGAAACCGCGGATCAGCGCTCGGACATCTGGTCTTTCGGGGTCGTTTTGTTCGAAATGCTAACGGGCCAGGCCCCTTTCCAGGCCGAATATCCCCAGGCAACTTTTTATCGGATTTTAAACGAAGAACCGCCGCCCCTGCGCAGCTTGAATCCTGAAATTCCTGCCGGATTGGAGAAAATTGTGCGCCGGGCGCTGCAAAAAGACCCGGTTCAACGCTATGCTCAAGTTGAAGAAATGCTGGCGGAGTTGACGGCGGTTCAGCAGCAAAGCTCATCTTCCCCATCCAATAAATTTGCAAGCCCAAACAAGCTCTCTCCCGGAAAACCGCTTTTTTATAAATTCCTGGCGGGAGCGGTGGCGCTGTTTCTGCTGATTGCGGTGATTTATCTGGTAAATGCCTACCTCCGCAGCCGCATCGACAAAGAACTGCCGGAATTTGAGCGCCGCATTGCGGTGCTGCCGTTCGAGAATATCAGCCCGGAAGCGCAGGATGAATATTTCTCCGACGGCATCACCGAAGAGTTGATTTCCACCCTCTCCAATATCCACGATTTAAAGGTAATCGCCCGGACATCGGTAATGCAGTATAAAGACGTTCCCAAAAGCATTTCTCAAATCGGCAGGGAGCTGAACGTGAGCCGGGTGATCCGGGGAAGCGTGCGTAAATATGCTGACCGCCTGCGTATTACCGTTCAATTGGTGGATGTCAGCAGCGAAACCAACCTCTGGTCGCAGGAATACGACCGGGAATTAAAGGATATTTTTGAAATTCAGCGCGATATTGCCCGGAGCGTGTCGCAAACCTTAAAAATTCACCTTAAAGAGAAAGAAAAGATCCGTCTCGCCGGAACCACCGCCGGGAACCTGGAAGCTTATGAATTCTACCTGAAAGGCCGGTACTATTTAAATAAACGGACCCCTTCTTCCATTCTTAAAGGTATGAAACACCTTCAAGCGGCAATCGCAAAAGATTCCTCCCTGGTGCTGGCCTACACCGGTTTAGCAGACGCCTACTCCCTGCTCGGCTCCACGGAGTACGGGGCCATGCCGCCCGATATCGCCCGCCCCCGCGCCCGGGAAGCGGCTCTGAAGGCGCTGCGTTTGGATGAAGCCTCTTCAGAAGCGCACCTCTCCCTGGCTGACATCTTCCTGTTTTATGACTGGAACTGGCCTGAGGCGGAAAAATATTTCCAACGCGCCATCGCTTTGAATCCCAACGACGCCGCCGCTCACCACTGGTACGCTCTCTACTACATCAGCCTGGGAAAAGCGGAGAAGGCTTTCGAGG
>CAZFVV010000299.1:0-2079 GCA_964522165.1 uncultured Calditrichaceae bacterium | reverse complement strand
TGCCCCTCCGAATGAGGCTTCGACCCGGCCGGCTGCGGGGGAGACGCCCGTTTTTCGGGCGAAAGCCGCCTCCCGCGCGGTCGATGACTCCCTGGGAGCGGAAAAAGAGCGGCAAAACGATCAACGCCAGGGCAATGATGGTAATTTGCAGCAGGGTGAGCGCCACTAACAGGTAGCCGATCTCGAAAAAGGGCAGCGCCTGCTCCCCGAACAGCCCGATCAGATGAGGCAGGCTTTTCCAGCGCAGGAATTGGGAGAAGTAGGGGCGGTCGTCTCCGGGCGGCCGCAGGCTAAAATCATATTCGGCGTAGAGTTTTTCCCGTTGCGGGGAGAGAATTTCATCCAGATATTCGAAAAATTGTCGGTTTTGCAGGCGGTTGAAGCGCTCGCGCTCCTCTATGGCAATGCCCGGCAGGAGGGCCGGATCGAATCCCATCTCTTCGCAGAAATTCCGTATCCGCGAGATCTCTTCCGCGTCGAGGGGCGTGGATTTCACCGCGAAGGTAATGGTCGCCCAGCTTCGCACCGCGGCGATATAGTTTTCCGGATCGGTGATTCCCTCCGCCTCCAGCGCCTCCACCAGGGCGGCGAGCAGTTTGAGGGGATTTCGCAGGGGGTAATCCATCCAGCAGCTTACTGCAATTACGCCTTCGGGGGTCAATCTCCGGCGCATTTCCCGGAAGGCTTCCCGGGTGAAGAGATACTGCTCCTGCAGGGCGAAGAGGCCGGACGCGCCCCCGAATTCGCCCACCATTGGGAGCAGCGCCAGGTCATAAGCGGCGGTGTCGGCCATCAAAAAGGTGCGGGAATCCAGGTTGCGCACCCGCACCGCGGGGTTATCCAATAAGGAATCCAGTTCCCCGGCCAGCTCGTTGCGGAGAATGGATAGCAGCACGGAATTCGGCTCCGCCACGGTGATTTGCCGGGCGCCCGCGGCCAGGGCCTGGCCGATTTCCCCGCCCGCCGCGCCGCAGAGCGCCAGCACCCGCTCCCGGGGCCGCATTGCATAGGGAAGCGCTGCGCCGGTGTGCGCCAGAATGTCGCTCGTATCGGTTCCGGCGCGGCCTGGCGCCGCGCCGCCCCAGTTCCCGTTGATAAATATGGCTTTGCTGGCCGGCACCGGCCCCCGGTAGTTCAGGCTCAGGCCGGGCGCGTAACGGATCGCCGGGGAAGCTACCACCTGGATCACCCCGTGGGGGCCGGTTTTTTCCAGGATGATACGCGCCTGCGGCAAATTGAGGGTTTTGCTGAGGCTTTTGAATTCCGAAAGCGCCAACTGCGGCGGGGAGATGATGCGGAACGCGATGATCCCGGTGGTGAGCAGCGCCGCGGCGGTCAGCAGCCCCCGCCGCGTCCGGCTGATGAGCAGCATGCCGGAAATGAGCGGGAAGATGGCGATCACCGCCGGCAACTGGCCGGGGAAGTAGATCCAGATCAAACCCAGCGCGGCCAGGGAACCAACCCCGGAACCGAACAGGTTCGCGAAGTAGAGCGTTCCGATCTGCCCCGCAAACCGGACGAATATCATCCCGATCGCCAGTGCGCTGAGAAAAAGGGGAATGAAAAACAGCAGGTACGCGCCCAGCAGCCGCCAGGCGTGCGCGGGTTTGGCAAACAGGAGGTAAGAATCGAAGCGCAGCGATTCGGTTTGGGAGATTCCCACCGCCAGGGCCATGGCCAGGCCGGCGAGGAGCATCAGCAGCGGCGGCAGCCACTCAAACCGCTCCATCAGCCATTTCCGGAAAATTGCCAGCGCCGTGCCCGCGGCGCCAAACCCCAGCAGCGCTACCGAGATCACCATATATGCAAAATGATACCACTGCACCAAGGAGAGAATTTGCATCAGCGCCAGTTGGAAAGCGATGACCGCGGCGGAAAGAGTGCCCAGGGAAAGAAGAAGATTTTTGGAGAGTGTCAAGTGTCTTAGTGTTATGGTGTTTGAGTGTGTACTATCACGTGACCTTTGAGAATTTTAGATACTGGGTGGTATCTCCGCCGCTTTTAACCTCACCCAACCCCACCCCAACCCTCCCCTTCCCTCTCCTACAGGAGAGGGAAGGGGAGGGTGGCGCGAAGCGC
>CAZFVV010000298.1:0-2181 GCA_964522165.1 uncultured Calditrichaceae bacterium | reverse complement strand
TAAAAAGTGCGCCGGGGAGCGCGGCATCGCTCCCCGGTTTTTTTAGCAAAAAATGAAAGAAGAAATGAACAGGCGTCTCAGCGTCCCTAATGCGGATTTTGAGAAATTCCTTCCCCGCCCAAAATCCCCTCAATCCCCTCCAGCTCCGCCACGCTGAATTCCAATTGGGGCAGCGCTGCTGCAATTTCCTCGATCTGGCTTACCCGGCTGGCCCCGATAATCGCGGAAGTTACCCCGGGGGCGCGCAGCGTCCAGGCAACGGCCATTTGCGCCAGGGACTGGCCGCGATTGCGGGCAATCTCATTCAGGGCGCGCACTTTCGCCAGTTTTTCTTCGCTGACCTCCTCCCGGTCAAGGTAGCTGTCCGAACGCGCGGCGCGGGAGTCCGCCGGAATGCCGTTCAGGTACTTGTTGGTGAGCAGTCCCTGGGCCAGGGGCGAAAATACCGCGCAGCCGATGCCCTCGTCCTCCAACACGTCCAACAATTCCTTCTCGATCCAGCGGTCGAACATATTATAAACAGGCTGGTGCACCAGGCAGGCAGTTCCCATCTCCCGCAGGAGCCTGGCGGCCTGGCGGGTTTGCTCCGCGGAATAAGATGAAATGCCCAGGTAGAGTGCTCTTCCGCTGCGCACGATGAAATCCAACGCGCTCATGGTCTCCGCTAAGGGGGTGTGAGGATCGGGGCGATGGTGGTAGAAAATATCCACATATTCCAATCCCATGCGTTTGAGGCTTTGATCCAGGCTGGCGATCAAATATTTACGGGACCCCCAGTCGCCGTAGGGACCCGGCCACATATCCCACCCGGCCTTGCTGGAAATTACCAGTTCATCGCGGAAGCCGGAAAAATCTTTTTTCAGGATTTGGCCGAAGGTTTCCTCGGCAGATCCGTAGGGCGGCCCGTAATTATTCGCCAGGTCGAAATGGGTGATTCCCAGGTCAAAAGCCCGCCGCAGCATGGCCCGGGCATTCTCGAACGAATCCACCCCGCCGAAATTATGCCATAACCCTAAAGAGATGGCCGGCAGCATCAGGCCGCTCCGCCCGCAGCGGTTGTAACGCATGGTATCGTAACGAGATTGGGAGGGAAGGTAGGGCATTTTTGACTCCTGTATGGTAAAGCGTGAAACGTGAGGCGTGAGGCGTGACTTGTATTGCGTCGTGCGTATTCCGTATTCCGTTTTTATTACGCATTACGCATTAAGTTTCACGTTTCACGCATCACGTTTTAAGCGCTTATGGTCCGAACGCTTCCAACACCGCCAGCATCTGCTCGATTTCTATCACTTTCTCCGGGGCAGGAGTATGGGAAGCGTAATTCAGGTGCAGGTTGCGCAGCACCCGTTTGACAATATCCAGGCTGCTGCAACCCTTCAAAATTTCATCGGGATTTTCCGCTTTCAGGCCCTGCAAATACTCTAAACAGTTTTGCCGGGAATACACTTTTCCGCCGTAGAAGGGATCGAAGAAAATTTCATCCTCCCCGTTGTCGAATTTCACGATGAAATGCGCCGGCATGCACACCCCGTACAGCGGAAAATTCAGGCGCTTGCACACCAGCATATAAATAATCGAAAGGGAGATGGGAATCCCCAGGCCGGTTTCCAGCACTTTGTGCAGGTAGGAGTTGTCGGGGTTGTAATAATCGCCGGAATTGCCCCGGAAATGGTAGATTTGAAAGAGCACCCGGTTGATGTGATCGATGAAGCTAAGGGGATGGCCGCGGCCGGGCATTTCCCGGGAGACTTCATCAGCCAGTTTGTCCAGCAGGCCCCGGAGGGTTTGGCCGGGAATTTCCGGGCGATCCCAGTAAGAGATCACTAACATACTTTTTTCCAGGTCGATCTCGTCCAGGGAGTGGTTCAAAATTTGCGAAAAAGCCGCCAAAACCAAATCGAAGTGCAGCTCCTTCAGCAGTTCTTGAAAACGCCGGCGCTCCTCTCCCCCCAAGAATTGCAGGTAGGAATCCTGCTGCAGGACGATCTCCAGGCCGTGCTTCAGCAACTCTTCCCGGAGAATTTTGCGGATTTCCGGGCTTTCATCATCCCAGAGGTTGATGAGGTGATTGAGTTTGTCTTTCAATTCTAAGGGTTGGATCATTCACTCGCTCGGTTTTCTTCTATCAGATTACCTGGCTTTAGCCAGAGGAAGAGCCATTTTCTAAACGCGAGGATTTTT
>CAZFVV010000297.1:0-2318 GCA_964522165.1 uncultured Calditrichaceae bacterium | reverse complement strand
ATTATGATGTCAGTAAGCGGCTTGAATTTCAAAGAGGCATATCAAAACAGAGTGACAGGGAGATATCTTGGCGTAGAAGCTCATTTTGCTTCGATTGATGATATTTTGCAGAACAAAAAATCCAGCGGCAGAACAAAAGATCTGGAAGACATAAACTGGATTCGAAAATACCACAAAAAATAATCCTATATGAAAAAGCCCCAATCCGGCAAATTATTACCGGAGCGCCGCGACAGCTTGCCGCCGGAAGTTCGCGAAATTCAAATAAATATCTATCGCAGCATGACCGCGGAACAGAAGCTCCGTATCGCCAGCCGGCTTTACTGGAACGCCCGCGCCCTGAAGGCTGCCTGGTTTCGCCATAAACATCCGCACTGGCCGGAAAAAAAAGTGCAGGAAGAAGTAAAAAAGGTGTTTTTGTATGCAAGAACTTGACACCTTCAATATCTTTCTTAAACCGTTAAACGATCTGGGCATTCCCTATGTTATTACCGGCGCTGTGGCGGCAATCATTTACGGCGAACCGCGCATGACCCACGACCTCGACCTTGTTCTCCACCTCCAGCGGAAAGATGTAGATCGCTTTATCCGGCAATTTTCCGAAACGGAATTTTATGTACCGCCGGAAGAGGTGATCCGGGTAGAAGTTGGCCGGGCTTCCCGGGGCCACTTCAATATAATCCATTTAAATAGCGGGCTGCGGGCGGATATTTACCTGGCAGGAAAAGAGGAGTTGCAGCACTGGGCAATTCAACACCGGCGTTCTTTTACGGTCTCCGCTGAAACGGTCTGGATTGCCCCGCCGGAATATGTGATTGTACGGAAGCTGCAATACTACCGGGAAGGCGGTTCCGAAAAACATTTACAGGATATTCGCAATATGCTGGAAACATCATACAAAGAAATCGACTTTCCATTTTTAGAGGAAAAAATAAAAGAATTCAAACTGCAAGATGAGTGGCAACAAGCGCAAAGGGAGTAGTACATCGCGGCAGAGTTAGTCCGCCGCCAGTTTTACTGGTTGCGAAGTTCAACTTCGCAACCCAATTGCGTGCCGATCCCGGATTTGCCGGGATACGGCACGAGGATCGACGGACTTTCTCTGCCGGGGAGTATTAGTGACATTGGGCTAAAGCCCCGGTGATTTTGTTCGTAGCGCTTCTTTGCTCCCCGGCATGAATGTCGGGGATCCAAAGGTATGAATATGAATGTTAGGGGCTTTCCCCAAAGGGGTCGCTTTGCGAAGCCCCTCGTGGTGAAAAAAGGGAGCAGTATCCAATACCAACAGAATCCGTTATAAACAGAGAGGAGAGCAAGAACATGATTTTAGGCGCGGGTATGACCGGCCTGGCCGCGGGCTGGGCTTCCGGGTTTCCGGTTTATGAAGCGGAAGAAACTCCCGGGGGAATTTGTTCCTCCTACTACGTGCGCCCCGGGGAGCGCGAAAGACGCCACCAACAACCGGAAGACGGGGAAGCCTACCGCTTCGAGATCGGGGGAGGGCACTGGATTTTCGGGGGAGACTCCATCGTGCTGGAATTCATCAAATCCCTCACGCCCCTGAAGTTCTACCAGCGCAAATCTTCGGTGTTCTTCCCGGAAGAAAATAGGTACGTTCCTTATCCCATCCAAAACCACCTCGCTTACCTGGATAAAACCTTAGCGGCGCGGGCGCTGGAAGAGATGGTCAACGCCCCGCGCAGCAAGCCCGAAACCATGTCTCAGTGGCTGGCGCAGAGTTTCGGCCCCTCCTTGGCGGAAAAATTCTTCAACCCCTTTCACGAACTCTACACCGCCGGCCTCTATACCCGCATCGCCCCGCAGGATTCTTACAAAACCCCGGTAGATCTCGACCTGGTGATCAAAGGAGCGTTCGACAAAACCCCCGCGGTGGGCTATAACGCCGTCTTTGTGTACCCCGAAGAAGGATTGAACACCCTGGCCCTCAAGATGGCCGAAAAGTGCCGGGTGCGCTATGGAAAGCGGGCGGTTAAGATCAATACCGCTTCCCGGGAGGTCTTGTTTGCCGACGGAAGCGCGGTGAAATACCAGACCCTCATCTCCACCCTGCCCCTCAACCTGATGCTGAAGCTAACCGGCATTTCCCCGGACGCAGAAGCGGATCCCCATACCTCGGTGCTGGTATTGAACATCGGCGCGGCGAAAGGAAAACGTTGCCCGGACGATCAATGGCTCTACATCCCCCGCAGCAAGTCCGGCTTCCACCGGGTAGGCTTTTATGATAACGTGGACGTGAGCTTTCTGCCCCGCTCCGCCCGGGCGGAACATAACCGCGTGAGCATTTACGTGGAACGCGC
>CAZFVV010000296.1:0-2359 GCA_964522165.1 uncultured Calditrichaceae bacterium | reverse complement strand
GGGCCATTCAAACCCCTGGGGTATCAACGCCCATACATCCCACGGCATCAAATACGTGCCCATATTTATAGAGACATTTGTAATGTTTACCCGATACTGGCGAAAGCCGGAAAGCGAGAAAAAATATGGATCCCCAAGATTACTCATTGAGATGGTGGTTTCAGCCGGTGCAACCCAAAATTGCATTTGTTGTCCCAATTCACACTTAACCGGCGTTTGAAACCTGCTGTTTTCTATGGTGACATCCATTTTGAGTGGGGTGAAGTAAGGGTATCTGACTTCCAGAGTATAGACATCATCCGGTAAAGAATTGCCGAGTGACGCCGCTCCGGTAGAATCTGTAATTACAAATGTATCCAACTCAACTATCTTAACCATAATCCCGGAGTAATCGCTCTGATTTTGCAAGGTCACTTTCACTATATTTTGATTTTCAGCACTGACAGGATTTCTGTCTTTTATACAACCCGGAATGGACAGACATGTAGCAAAAAAGATGAATCCTAAAATAATTTTCCTCATGGTCAACACCTATATTAATTGCGAATATTTTTATTTTCAGTGCGAGCAGCCTGTTCGAGTGAACACAAAACCCGCTGTGTTAAAATTTTTGTTTCACGCAGCGGGCTTCTCAGAATAAACTTTAAACGGTCGCTTATTCCGATATTGAGTTTTTGGGTATCCCCTCTAGTCGAAAATACGGTAGGCCAGCGGATCAACAAATTCTCATTGAATAAAGTAATATGAAGAGTCTCCATAGACTATTCTCCCCTAATAATTTTTTAACCAGTTTAGCCTCTATTTGTTTCCAGGTCTAAACGCTACATTTTCTCTTATTCATGCTTCCAGCAAACCGTACATTCGCAGCTTATAATACAGGGTCTTTTTGCTAATCCCCAAAATTTCCGCGGCCCGGGTTTTGTTGCCCCCGGTTTGCTCCAGGGTACGCAGGATGTGGATTCGCTCTAACTCCGCCAGGGACCGGGGCAGGTTTTCCGGCGCTTTGGGGGGTATCCCGCGCTGGATGTCAGAGGGAAGGTCTTCAGCGGTAATCTCTGCCCCGTTGCTCAAAATCACCGCCCGCTCGATCACGTTGTTCAACTCCCGCACGTTGCCCGGCCAGGAGTAGCTTTGCAAAATCGCCAGCGCTTCCGCGCGGACGCCCGGCGCGCATTTGCCGATCCGGAAACAGATTTTCTTCAGGCAGTATTCCACCAGCAGGAGAATGTCTTCTTTGCGCTCCCGCAGGGGCAGCAAATGGATGTTGAACACGTTCAGGCGGTAGAACAGGTCTTCGCGGAATTTTCCCTCCTCCATCCGTTTCTTCAAGTCCCGGTTGGTGGCGGCGATGACCCGCACGTCGCTGCGGGCGAAGTGGGTGCTACCCACCGCCCGGTATTCCCCGCTCTCCAAAAAACGCAGCAGCTTGGCCTGGAAATCCGGGCTGACGTCGCCGATCTCGTCTAAAAACAGCGTTCCGGTGTTGGCCACCTCGATCAGGCCGCGTTTATCCTGGCTGGCGCCGGTAAACGCCCCTTTGGCGTAGCCGAACATCTCGCTTTCCAGCAAAGAATCCTGGATGGCGCTGCAATTGATCACCACCAACGGTTTGCTGCGCCGCTCGCTTTGCCAGTGGATGGTTTTAGCCGCCACCTCTTTGCCGACGCCGGTATCGCCGGTGAGCAGCACCGTCAAATCGGTAGGAGCGACCTTTTCGATGAGTTGCAGCACCTGCCGGGTGTGGGCGCTTTCGCCGACCAGTTCGCTGAATTTGCGCTGCCAATCCCGCTCCCGCTGTAGAAGCTCTTTGTCGCGGCGTAGCGCGTTCAGCTCTCCGGCGCGTTCCACCAGAATGAACAGCTCATCTAAGTTGAACGGTTTGATCAGGTAATCATACGCCCCTAATTTCATGGAGGCGATGGCGTTCTCCACCGTGGCGTTGCCGGTCATCATAATCACTTGCATTTCCGGGGAGATGTTTTTCAGGTTGCGAAGGATTTCCACCCCGTCGCGGTCCGGTAGCACGATATCCAGAAGCGCCACCTCGAAACGGATTTTGCGGGCCAGCGCCAGTCCCTCCGCGCCGGTTGCCGCCTCGCTCACTTGAAACCCCTTTCGTTGAAAGAGACTGGCTAAGCGTTGGCGAAAAGATGCTTCGTCATCGACGATGAGTAATTTTAGCATGGGTGAAATAGTGTATTTGGACGCGTTCCGGTGAATAGTAGGCAGTATGCAGTAGGCAATAGGCAATTCTCCCGCGGCCTACTGTCTCTGCAAAACTGAAGTTTTGCACTCCGGTTTGCTACGGCTTTGTTGCATAATTCATCTCGTGGGTGGAGTTTTCCTCCCCCCCATCGG
Source organism: uncultured Calditrichaceae bacterium (assembly GCA_964522165.1). Taxonomy (GTDB): domain Bacteria; phylum Calditrichota; class Calditrichia; order RBG-13-44-9; family J075; genus JABWBP01. The sequence continues at coordinate 1 of CAZFVV010000296.1, read as the reverse complement.
G
>CAZFVV010000295.1:0-2473 GCA_964522165.1 uncultured Calditrichaceae bacterium | reverse complement strand
CTGCGAACTCCGCGTTCTCTGCGGTAAAACCTGAAATGTGACATTGTCGAATTACGCTTGTGCGTGAAAACCCCAAAGGGGCAAGCTGGGAATCCATAAAACGTATATGGAGGAAGTTATGAGAGGCAAATTTCGCCGTCAGTTCACGATCATTTTGCTCGCCGCGGCGGGCGCAGCGGGGCTGCTTTGGGCGGCCGCCGGCCTGCCCGGGGAGCTGAACCTGAAGGAAGAGCAGGCGCGGCAGAGCTTTTTGAGCGCGTTAGTGAGCGGGCAGGTTCCGGTTTATGAAGTGCGCAAGCCCATGCAGGCGGCGCCCCCGGCGCTGCGGGTAACCCTTATCCAGGGCGTTTTGGAGTGGGCCAAAGCTTACAGCGAGTCCGCGGAGTTTGCCGCGGCCTACGCGGAGATGCGCAGCCAGGCCATGCCCGCCGCCCCGGAGCCGCGCGGCACCGTGGAGGAGGAGATCGCCCGGGAGCGCGCCAAAATGGAGCAGCAGATCGAAGAAACCCGCAAAATGGTCGCCAGCCTGCCCGCGGAGCAGCAGCCGGCCATGGAAGAAGCCATCCAATCCATGGTCGCCTCCATGAAGCAGATGTACGACGACCCGGAGATGCGCCCCTTCCAGGTGCAGATGATCGAGGCCAGCCGCGCCGATGAGCAGCAGCGCTACGAAACAGCGGTAGAGAAATGGAAAGAGAATTTCCCGGAAGATCCCCGCACCCTCATTGCCCGGCGCTTGCAGGCGTTTTTGGCGGTGAGCGCGGAAGTGGATTTCAGCGCCAAAGTAGAAGAGGTTAAGGGGAAGATGCGTTTTGTGGAGGAGGCGTATGAAGAAAAGCCCGGGGAGTGGAAGCTCTGTTACCGCGCCGGCAAAGAACCGGTAGCCGCGGCGCGCACCTTTGCCGGCGCCTGGCTGGCCGGGCTGCCGAAGAATTGAAGGATAAGGGATAAGGGTGTCTTATCACATAGTCTTTGATAATTCCTGCACTGGAAGCGGAGCTTCCAGTTCTTCTCAACAATTGTCAAAGGTCAGGTGATAAGACACTATATAAAGTGTACTATCACCTGACATTTGAGAATTTTAAAATTTCAACCGTTCCTGACGGGATTGATACTCAAGGGAGGCTTTTTGTTCGCCACCAATGAATTGGTGGTTTATTTTCGTATGTTCCTATGGAACAAGATTCGCCATCCCGGGGGGATGAACGAAAATAGCCCCGGACTTTAGTCGGGGGTAAAGAGAAAGACCTGATACACGATTAGTCCCGCCAGGGACGGCTGAAAACCTCGAATTTTCAGATGTCACGTGATAGTACACTGCAGAAGGGCATAAACTGTGATTTTTGGTAACACTTCAGGTGAAGTGGCAGGCCGCTAACTGCCCCCTGCCCTCCCGACAATACGTTCGCATCCCTGCTTACTTGCCGGGATTAAACCTTCCAGGTTCAACTGCTCCTGCCCCTGCTCCCTCTCACCTCTTCTTTTTCAACCGCTCCGCCATCTCTAAAATCAACCGCCGCTCCTCTTCCTCCAGGGTTTTCAAAATGGCGATGATCTCGCCTAAGTATTTCAGGCGCTCATCGGGGCGCTCGAAAAGCTCTTCCGGGCTTCGGGAAGCGCCTCCGTAGCCGCGCCGGCCCCCCGGTTCGGCCACCTGCCCGGCGGCGGCCTCGCTTTCCCGGTAGGTTTCCCCGGAGACCAGCCAGTGCAAATCCGCCTCCAGCGCCTCGGCAATCAACCCGATGCGGGAGATGCCGGGGTCTTTTTTCTCCTTGATAATATCGCTGAGGGTGGATTCCGGAATGCCGGTGGCCCGGGAAAGCTCCTTCTGGCTCATCTCCCGCTCCTTCAACAGTTGCCTGATACGTGCGCCGATTTTTTTCATGAATACGCTTTGGCGAATTTTTTATTTTTTTGCTTGATTTATCCGCTATTACGAATTATTTTATGCACGGATCGAAACCAAATTCGTAAAAGCGGATTCGCGCCATTTCAATTTCCGATTCAGCGCGGGGATAAATTAACACCCCGGGGGGAATGAATCAATGACTTTCTCAGCGTAATGCGTAATTTCCTTTCCTTACGCATTACGTTTCACGCATCACGTAACCAAACACCGGAGGAGAGCATGGTCATCAAATGCCAACACGAAGGCTGCAACCGTACCACCGTGGTGGAGTGCATCAAGCCGGAGCTGGCGGAATATCCCGGCGACCTGCACGCACTTGAAGAGGAAGCCCGCCGGGAGTTGCTGGCTCAATATATCGAATATTACTGCCCGGAGCACTGCCAGGCGCACGGTTACTGCTGGAACTGCGGGTTCCACCAGGCCGACCCGGCTAATTTCAGCATCGAGGGGTTGTGCCCCAACTGCGAAGGGAAATTGGAGCTGGGGTGATTCTCCCCTGCGGAGGAGCTATCTTTACCCACATCTTTTGCGGGAAACAGGGAGTAGAGGGGTGAATTTCAGCCG
>CAZFVV010000294.1:0-2492 GCA_964522165.1 uncultured Calditrichaceae bacterium | reverse complement strand
AATGACAGCGCAGCCAAATGACTTCGAAAATCAATCCGATAAGATACAGGAAACATCCATGCTCAAAGATAAAGTTGCCCTGATCACCGGAGCGGGCCGGGGAATCGGGAGGGAGATCAGCCGGTTATTTGCCAAAAACGGCGCAAACCTGGCGCTCAATTTTCACCGGAGCGAGGGAAACGCCCGGGAGCTGGCGGAAGAGGTTCGCAAATTCGGCGTGCGCGCGGTTGCCATCAAAGCGGACGTGAGCAAGCGCGAAGAAGTGGACGCCATGTTCCGGCAAATCAAGGCGGAATTCGGTCGCTTGGATATCCTGGTGAATAACGCCGGAATTTTACGCGATAATCTATTGTTGATGACCCCGGACGCCGATTATGATGCCTTGATGGAGATAAATCTGAAAGGCACTTTCAACTGCTTGCAGCGCGCCGCCAAAATGATGATCCGGCAGCAGCGGGGCAAAATAATCAATTTATCTTCCATCATCGGGCGCTACGGCAACGCCGGGCAGGTGGTGTACGCCGGCACCAAGGCCGGGGTAATCGGCATGACTACCTCCGCGGCCAAGGAACTGGGCGCTTTCGGGATCACCGTGAACGCGGTGGCCCCGGGGTTGATCGAGACCGACATGATCACTGCCCTGAAACCGGAGCAGCGCCAAAAATTGATCGACAACACCGCCCTCAAGCGCATCGGTAAACCCGCGGACGTGGCCAGCGTGGTGCTTTTCCTGGCCTCGGAGTTGAGCGATTTCGTCAGCGGCCAGGTAATCGGGGTGGACGGCTGCCAGGTGGTGTGAAGACAGGGGCAGTAGCAGTTGGCAGTAGCAGTTGGCAGGAGCAGTTGGCAGGAGCAGTTAGCAGGTTAAAACGGAGTGCAAAATTTATTTTGCCTAAAGACCTCAAAGGTTTCAAAAATCTTTGAGGTCTGCAACCCGACAACAGAACTATGGAAGAAATCTTAATCCGACAAACCACCGCGGCCGACCTGGAAGGGGTGGCAAAATTATGGCATCCCCGCCGGCGCAAACCGGATATATTCCGTTGGCTTTTAGCAGACTCCCATGGCCAGCTGCGCTCATTTGTGGCGGTTTCCGGCGGAAAAATCGTCGGGCACATCGGCTATGTTATCTCCGATTACCGCTTCAACGGCGCTTCTTACAAGGGCGTGTTCACCATCGAATGGCTGGTGGACGAGACCTCCGGCAAGCAGGCCGCCCTGCCGCTCTACTCCAAAGTGCTCAAATTGGGCGATTTCACCTTCGTCATCGGGGGCACGGAAGTGGTGTGGAAGATCTATCCCCTGCTGAAATTCAAAGCCCCCTTGCAGGTATCCCGCTTCCTGAAAGTGACCCGTCCCCTGCCCTACATGAAGGCGCTGAACCACGATCTGCTCCGAAAAATCGTTAAAACCGCTTATAACTCCAGGGGATGGCTGCTCCGCAAGCCCCTCCCCGCCAACGGGGAACTGGCGCTGGTTCCCTATGACGGCAATGCGCCGGCTCTCCCGGGGAATGATTTGACGGTTGCAAACGAGACCCCCAAAGAGCATATTGAGTGGTTGATGAAGGTTCCCGGGGTGGATGCTTATCCCTTCACCCTGCGCAAGAACGGCAAACCGGCGGGAACCGCGCTGTGCTACGTGCAGGAGATCGAGGGCGTGGTTTGCGGAAGGATCGTGCACGTTTCATACCTCGGCAAAGAAGTGGGATTCTGGCGCCAGGTTCTTCGCCAATTGGAGCAATTTCTCACCCAAAAAGGCTGCTGCATCATCACCACCCTGGCCTCCGATGCCCATTTTGCGCAGGCGTTGAAGGAAAACGGGCACTTCGTTTTGCGGGAATCCCCTTTTTGGCTGCGCGACCCCAAGGGGCGTTTCGAAGGAGCCTCCTGGCACCTCACTTACCTGGAAGGCGACATGGCCTACCGGGATATGTATATGTACGATTTCGTTCCGCCAAAAAAGGTGAATAGTGTTTTGGTGGTATAGTGTTCTGGTGTTATAGTGTTTGAGCGACCTGACCACTAAAACACTTGAATACACAAACACCTGAACACTCCTTTACTTCTTTTCATATTGCCTGACTTTGAAATTACTGATGAAAAAAACCTTTTCCGAGCGCTCTCAAAAAGCTTTAGTTCTGGGCGTTGACGACCGCAGCGCCCTGACAGTGACCCGCTCCCTGGGGCGTCGCGGCATCGAAGTACACTTAGGCATCGACCAGCCCTATTCCATTGCCCAGTTTTCGCGTTATACCCGCAAAGTGATCCGCTTCCCCGGCGCCGGGCGGACCCCGGAGCTGTGGTTAGAGAAACTGGCCGAGCACCTTGCCCGGGAAAAGTATGAGTTGGTGATTCCCACGGTGGATAAATACCTGGTGCCGGTCGTGCAAAATCGCGCCCGGCTGGAAAAGTTAGCCAAATTCGCCATTCCCGACGAGCGCGGCTTCCGCTACACCTACGACAAGCGCCAAACCCTGGAGTTGGCGGAAT
>CAZFVV010000293.1:0-2542 GCA_964522165.1 uncultured Calditrichaceae bacterium | reverse complement strand
CAAATTTCAATGAGGAATTGATCTATGAAATCCGTTTCGATATTTGCAATGTTCTTCTTTACAACTCTTTTGATGTTCGCCCAAGAAAAGCCCGCTGTTAACCGGGATTCATTGCTGGCGGATTTTCAAAACTACGTGCAGGACTGGATAGCTGCCTACAATGGAGGCGACGCCGGGAAACTCATTCCTTTATACGCGGAGGATGCGGAATACATTTCTTCCCACGTGGATGGGTTAGTAGCCAAAGGGAGAGACCGCTTAATTGAAAATTTTCAAAACGGAATGAATATGGGCGGGCATATCGACTCCATCGAAATTCTATCCATGAATATATCCTGTGATCTGGCAACGCTGCTCTGCAAGTACGAAGCGACCAATAGCGGTCAAAAAGCCATGGGCAGAAACCTCCTGGTCTTGAGGAAGACTAATGGAGCCTGGCTTATTGTAACCCATCTGACCGTGGTTTAGCATCGGAATTTTCCCATCAGGCCCACAAATTCCGGTCCAAACTGCGGTATTGGATCGCCTCGCTGATGTGCTCCGGCAGGATGTTCTCCGCTCCCGCCAGGTCGGCAATCGTACGGGAGACTTTCAGGATGCGGTCGTAGGCCCGGGCGGATAATCCCAACTGGGTGATGGCCATTTTCAGCAACTCCTGCCCGCGCTCATCCACCCGGCAATGTCTGCGAATATCCCTGGACTGCATGTTTGCGTTGCAGAAGAGATGTTTGGCGTCGTGAAAGCGCCGCAACTGCACCTCCCGCGCCCGCTGCACCCGCTCGCGGATGTGTTCGGATTTTTCCCCGCTGCTTTCCGCTGCCAAATCCTGGTATTTCACCGCCGGCACTTCGATATGAATGTCGATGCGGTCTAACAGCGGCCCGCTGATCCGCGCCAGGTAGCGCTGGATTTGCGGCGGGGCGCAGGTGCACTCCTTATTGGGATCGCTGTAATACCCGCAGGGGCAGGGATTCATGGCTGCGGCGAGCATGAAATTGGCCGGGTAGGTAATCGACAGGGTGGCCCGGGCGATGGTCACCCGCCCGTCTTCCAGGGGCTGGCGCATCACTTCCAACACGTTTTTCTTGAACTCCGGGAGCTCATCCAGAAAAAGCACTCCATGGTGGCTCAAACTTACCTCGCCAGGGCGGGGATATTTCCCGCCCCCGATCAGCCCGGCGTCGCTGATGGTGTGGTGGGGAGAGCGGAAGGGGCGGGTGGCGATCAGGGCTTTATCCGAGGGCAGCAGGCCGGCTACGGAGTGAATCTTGGTGGTTTCCAGGGCTTCCTCCAAGGTCATGGCCGGCAGGATGGTAGAGAGCCGCTTGGCTAACATGGTTTTGCCGGAGCCGGGCGGCCCGATCATTATGATGTTGTGCCCCCCGGCGGCGGCCACTTCCAGGGAGCGTTTTACGTGCTCCTGGCCTTTTACATCGGAAAAATCCACCAAATAGTGCCGGCTGACCTCGAAAATTTCTTTCAGATCGATTTTGCAGGGAGAAAGCTCTTCCCGGTTATTCAAAAAATCCACGGTCTGGCGCAGGGATTCCACGGGGTACACCTGCATCTCCTCCACCATGGCCGCCTCTTTGGCATTGGCCGTGGGCACGATCAACCCCTTCACGTTTTTCTGCCGCGCCTGCCAGGCCATGGACAGTACCCCGTGCACCGGGCGGAGGGTTCCATCTAAGGCTAACTCTCCTAAGATGATATGGTCGGCCAGGCGTTCCTCGGAAATCTCCCCGTGCGCGGCCAGGATGCCTACCGCAATGGGCAGATCGTAACCGGAGCCTTCCTTGCGAATATCTGCGGGAGCCAGGTTGATGGTAATCCGCCGGGGTGGAAACTCGTAGCCGCTGTTTTTGATTGCGGCGACGACCCGTTCGCGGCTTTCCCGCACCGCGGAATCCGGCAATCCCACCAGTGCCAGACTCAACAACCCTCTTTCTAAGCTGGTTTCAACTTCCACCAGGTAGGCGTCGATTCCCATCAGGGCGGCAGATAAAATTCTGGAGATCATCCCCTGCTCCCGGTTATAGAGTGGCTAAAGTGTCTAAAGTTGAAAGGAGTTTTTTTAGGCTGTTTTCAGCATTTGATTCCAAAAACAATGGTGATTTGCATTGCAAACGACGCTCCTGAAAATACGGCTTTCTGGTTTGACTTGCAAATCGTAAATAAAAGCTCGCCGCGAGGCAGGCTCAAGATAAAGAATTTTGGGTTCGGTAGGAAAATTCAGATAAAAATGGTGCGTGAAACGTAAAGCGTAACGGAATACGGAATACGCAATACGGGATACGGAATGAACACCTGTTCCGTAATGCGTATTCCGTGTGCGGTCTTTTAGTTACGCATTACGTTTCACGTATTACGCCTTACAAATCCCCGCCCAGGGAAATATACCAGATCGGTTTGCTGGAACCGCCTTGCAGGTTCTGCTGCCAGGCCACGTCGATACGCATCAGGAAGTAGAGGAAATAAATTCGCGCGCCCACCCCGTAGCCGCTCACCACGTCGTCGAATACCCGCTGGCCGGCCTCGTTGA
>CAZFVV010000292.1:1461-2607 GCA_964522165.1 uncultured Calditrichaceae bacterium | reverse complement strand
GGAATGACCTTTACCGGGGACATGACCCATTTGCAGGTGTTCTACGGTCTCTACGGCTACGGGGCGATCCATACGGTTTCGTTTACCGACATTACTGTAAGCGGCACCGAAACCACTCCCCCGCTGGCGCCTTGCTTTGAAACCGCTATCGACATCAAACCGGGCAGTTATCCTAATAGCATCAACCTCCGCTCCCGGGGAGTAGTGCCGGTAGCGATCCTGACCACTCCCACCTTCGACGCGACCACGGTCGATCCCGCGACGGTGGAATTTGCCGGCGCCGCGTCGGTGCACTGGGCCGTTGAAGACGTTGACGGCGACGGCGATATGGATATGATTCTGCACTTCAAAACCCAGAATTTGAACCTGACCGCTGGCAGCACCGAAGCTTATTTGACCGGCTACACCACCGCCGGGGTTTTCTTCTGGGGTATGGACACCGTCAACATTGTGCCCAAATAACCGGTTTTTTTAACCTCACCTCTTTTTTCCTTCACCCGAAGGCTGTCTTCAAGACCCTTGTAGGCAGCCTTCGGCTTTTTAATCTTTCCGAATCAGGGATATTCCCCCCGAAAATACTCCCCATTATCTACGTTCCCCTTTCCCCATGCCTGCCGGGCCGGGAAGAACCGCGGTTTGCCAAATTATGCTTTGATAAACTTGTGATCTAAAACACTGAGGAAGTGCTTTCTGGGGGAATATTGCCCCGGGATGCCGGGATAAGGATAAGGGAGGATAAAACGCGTATGCAAAAAAAGTCATATTTACCGGGGATGAAAGACGTTTTTTGAATATTCCGCTTCAGGCGAAGCGGCGAGAAAAATTTAAGAATGTTCTATAGATCACATTCGCGGAGCCGATGATTTTATTGACAGATAAACGATGGGCGATTAATCCCGCTATTGGGGGTTTGTGCTGAATCTTAAAATCAAAACAGGGAAGGATTGGGCATGAAAAAGTGGAACGGTTTTTTCATAGCAACATTGTTGGTTTCCTTCATTAGTTTAACGGTTTCTGCTCAAATTGTGATTGGGTCTGGCGGCGTTCCATTGGGAACCGCTTATACGCAAAACTTTAATTCTCTGGCAAATACCGGTGCCAGCAATACCTGGGCAAATAATACTACCATTGCAGGGTGGTATTCGA
>CAZFVV010000292.1:0-1361 GCA_964522165.1 uncultured Calditrichaceae bacterium | reverse complement strand
TCTATTACCGCCTGGCCGGAAGATAATGGATTGCCTGTCGAACTCTCTGCTTTCACAGCCGTCGCCGGAGACGGCCAGGTAACCCTCCACTGGATCACCGAAAGCGAAATCAACAACCTGCAATTTGATATTCTGCGCGCACCGGAGCAGCAGGGCGAGTACGTTCTGATCGGCTCCCGGGAAGGGCAGTTCAACACCAACCAGCGCACCGAATACACTTTCACGGATGACAACGTGGCGAACGGAACTACTTACTGGTACAAATTAGAGGACGTGGACATCAACGGCGTGCGCACCGAGCACGGCCCCGTCAGCGCCACCCCCGGCCTGCCGGAAGACGTGCTGGCGGATCAATTCAAGCTGCTGCAAAATTATCCCAACCCCTTTAACCCGCTCACCACTCTGCAATTGTACGTTCCCGGCAACGCCGGCGCGGGGTCTTCCGTCAAAGTGGAAATCTATAACCTGCTGGGGCAAAAAGTGAAAACCCTCTTCGAGGGAAACCTAACGGCCGGCCTGCACCCGCTCACCTGGCACGGGGATTCCGACCAGGGCGTCGCGGTTCCGGGGGGAATCTATTTTGCAATTCTGCGCGCCGGTACTTTCCAGGATTACATCAAGCTGGTTTTGCTGAAGTAAACAGATATTTGTCAATGGCGAGTGAAAAGTATCAAGAGAGAAGGGAGAAGTGAGAAGTACCAATACTGCCACTTCTCACTTCTCCCTTCTAACTTCTAACTTTTCCCCTTCCACCCCGCCAGCAGGGTTACCCCATACCCCGCCGCCGCAAATCCCATCACCCAGGTAAATCCCATCTCCACCGCCACTATCGTGGCCAGGGCGGCGCTGACTACCGAAACGCAGCCGTTGATGCCCCAGGCCCAGGGCACTTCGTCTTCATCTGCCGCGGTTAACCCGGCGTGCTCTTCTCGGAGCTGGCGAAGCCCCAGGGGAAAGGGCATTCCCATGAGAAATCCCGGCGGCGCGATGAAAACCAGGGCTAACAAGAGCTTCATGGCCAGGGGAAGCGCGATGGTCGCCCGTAGCGCCGGTGTCAGAACCAGGGCGTACAACAACAGCAGCGCCATGACCCCGCCGGGAACCCATTTCAAAGCGCGGCGAGGGGATGCCAATCCCGCGGAATAATAACTGCCGGCCCCGGAACAGACCAGCAAGGATGCGATAACCGCCGCGGCGGCATATACCGGGCTGCCGAAGTAGAGGATGAATCGCTGGATGAACACGATCTCTACAAACATATATCCCAGACCGATCCCGCTGAAGTAGAAAAAGATTCGCAGCTTGTTGCCCCTCCGAATGAGGCTTCGACCCGGCCGGCTGCGGGGGAGACGCCCGTTTTT
>CAZFVV010000291.1:0-2629 GCA_964522165.1 uncultured Calditrichaceae bacterium | reverse complement strand
GAACTTCGCAACCAGTAAACCTGGCGGCGGACTAACTCTGCCGCGATGTAGTAGTCATTTGGCTGCCCCAAAGGGACTCCTTCGGAGCGCCGTCATTGATCGTCATTTCGCTGCGCGGTCATTTGGCTTGCCCCCGGGGGGGCTTCGCCGTCATTGATGGTCATTATTCGACCGGGGGGGAAATTAACCAAACTTGGCCCGTAGCGCAAGCCGGGAAGTAGATTGCGATTTTGTTTTCCTGTGCGCGGGATGCGGATTTTTGTGTATATTTGGCGTTACCTTGACAAGAAGAAGCAGGAGATAATTAATGAAAAATTGTATCGGGATTCGCCAGGAGAACAAAGATTTGACCGAACGCCGCGCCCCGTTGACGCCGCCGCAGGTGCAAAAACTGGTCGCAGAGCTGGGCCTCAAGGTGTTGGTAGAGCCGGCCCCCAACCGGGTATTCAAAGAAGAAGAATACCGCCGGGCGGGAGCGGTCATCACCCCGGACTTGCGGGAATGCAATATCATTTTCGGCATCAAGGAAATTCCCAAAGAAAATTTGGCGCCCCGCCAGACGTACTTTTTTTTCTCCCACACCATCAAAGGCCAGCCTTATAACATGCCCATGTTGAAGAAGATCATGGAATTAGGAGACACTTTGCTGGATTACGAGTTGGTGAAAAACGAACAGGGCATCCGGAAAATTTTTTTCGGGAATTTTGCGGGGTACGCAGGAATGATCGACTCCCTCTGGGCATTGGGAGAAAGGCTGCGCTGGGAAGGATTGGAGACCCCGCTGCAAAAAATCAGGCCGGCGCACCGCTATGCCAGCCTGGAGGAAGCGGAAACGGCCATCCGGGAAGTGGGGCAAGAAATTCAGCAAAAAGGGCTTCCCCGGGAACTGGTCCCCCTGGTCTGCGGATTCACCGGCTATGGCCGGGTGTCGCAGGGGGCGCAGCACATCTTCGACCTGCTTCCGTTTGAGCAAATCCCCGCTGCGGGGCTGTCAGCTTTTATGCAGAAAGGGGATTTTTCCGCCAATACTCTCTACAAGGTAGAATTCCATGAGCAGGATATGGCGCGCCTCAAACCGGGGCAGGGGGCCGGCAAATCCTTCGAGCTGCAGGACTATTTTTCTCACCCGGAAAAATATGAAGGCCAATTCGAGCAATACGTTCCCCACCTGACCATGATCATCAACGGCATCTATTGGGAGCCGCGCTACCCCCGCCTGTTGACCAAAAGTTATTTGCGGCAGCTTTTCCGGCAGGAGAGCCGCCCGCGCCTGCGGGCGATCGGGGATATTTCCTGCGACATCGACGGCTCCATCGAGATGACCGTCAAGGCGACCAATTCCCTGAACCCGCTGTACGTGTTCGATCCTTTTAGCGAGAAGATTAGCGACGGCTGGGAAGGTCCCGGGGTGGTGGTGATGGCGGTGGACAAACTTCCCGCGGAATTGCCCCGGGAAGCCTCGGACTTTTTCGGAAATTCCCTGCTGCCCTACATTTACGAGCTGGCGGCGGCGGATTTCGAGCAGCCCTTCCAACATGTCAACCTCCCGGAGATGTTCAAAAAATCGCTGATCGTCCACCAGGGATCGTTAACTCCGGATTTCCGTTATCTGGAAACGCATTTGAAAAACGTCTGAGGTTTATCCCAACTTTAGCTCACTTTAGTCACTTACCCTCGGGAGAATACCATGGAAGAATTGAAATACCCCATCGGGCGGTTCAAATTTGACGGAGAGGCGACCCGCGAGAAAATCGAGGGCTGGTTAGGGGAGATCGAAACCCTGCCGCGGCGGTTGAGGAAGGCGGTGGAGGGACTGTCCGAAGAGCAGCTCGATACCCCCTATCGTCCCGGCGGCTGGAGCGTTCGCCAGGTGGTTCACCATATCGGCGACAGCCACCTGAACAGCTACATTCGCTTCAAATGGACCCTCACCGAAGAGCGCCCGCGCATCAAACCCTACTACGAAGAGCGCTGGGCGGAATTGCCGGACGCCCGCTCCGCCGACGTTGAAGATTCGCTGGCATTTCTGGAGATATTGCACAAACGCTGGGTAAAGTTGCTGCGTTCGTTGAAGGATGCGGATTGGCAGAAGGAATTCGACCACCCGGAATCCGGCGTCAACAGCCTGGCAAAAACGCTGGCGCTCTACGCCTGGCACGGTAACCATCATCTGGCCCACGTAACCGGGCTGCGGAAACGGATGGGGTGGTAGTTGTTTGAAGTGAGCTAAAGTGCCTGAAGTGACTAATACTCCCCGGCAGAGAAAGTCCGTCGATCCTCGTGCCGAAGTTCAACTTCGGCACGCAATTGGGTTGCGAAGTTGAACTTCGCAACCAGTAAACCTGGCGGCGGACTAACTCTGCCGCGATGTACTAATTCTACCTTAAGACTTTACCACGAAGTGGTTACAGAACACAGCCCAGGGTTCGCCACTGGCGAACCCTGGGAAAGGAAAAACAGAATACGGTAAAAACCCCAACGGGGTCTGACAAAGGTAACATTGTAAAACCCCGTTGGGGTTTTGATTAATTGGTATGTTTCTCTACCCAGGGTTCGTCGCAGACGAACCCTGGCCTATGTTATGTAACGCCTTTGGCGTAATTAGAATGTAACCACTCTGCCTTATTTT
>CAZFVV010000290.1:0-2645 GCA_964522165.1 uncultured Calditrichaceae bacterium | reverse complement strand
GGCTGCGCTGTCATTTGGCGCCATTCATAGGCCGATTCCCAATGGCATGACGCACAAACACAAATGACAGCGCAGCGTAATGACGCAATGACAGCGAAGCGCAATAACGGCGAAGCCAATTGACGCCCTGGCAAATGACCATCAATGACCTTACCCGCTCCCTATTCCGCGCCCTCATTCATCCGCAGGGAGGTCCAGCGCACTAAACGATTGATGTAGAGAACGCCGTCCCAGGGGGTGTCGTAATTGTTCATGGTTCCGATGGCGGTGCAGCGCGCCACTCCCCGGCGGGTGGCCTGCTCGCAGAAGTCGAGCGTCTTTTGGCGGTCTTTGAGGGCAATTCCCACGGTCTGGATTTTGTTGGTAATCAGGGGAACCACGTCGAACACCGAATCCACCTCCTTGACGAACACAGTGCGCGACATGACCGGCTCTTCCAATTGCAGCTCGTTATTGATGAGAATGGTCCAATCCAGCGCTTCGGAACAGATAATCTCTTTCCCGGGATCCAGCCAGTAGATGCCGCGGGCGTTGAGCACCCTGGCGTACCCACTCACCGGCTTGGGGTATTTGGGGCTGACCTGGCGGAACGCTTCCGCCAGCTCCCGGGCCAGTTTCGGCAAATATCTTCCGTTGGAGCCGGCAACCGGGCGCTCGCCCCCCCGTTTCCGCTCGCAGAACACCACCTGGGGGGAGGAGCAGGCTTCCTGCTCGAAGATGATCGCATCCATGGCCAGGCGGCGGCACAGCGCCGGGGTGACGGAATCCTCGTCCACCACGGCAAAGGAATATTTCGGGCCGAAGACGATGCTTTCGCAATGTTCCCGCTGCGGCAGCGCCAGGATGGAGCGCACCGCCTCCACGCCGCCCCAGATCACTTTGCAGTCCGCGGCGAGGGAAAATTGGCGGTTGAGTTCCGGGTTTTCGCTGGGAAAATAGACCACCGCGATGCTTTTCAGCACTTCCGCGCCGCGCAGGATTTTACCCTGGTGCTCCGCCTGCACCCCGCCGAGCACTTTCAAAATCTTCAGCACCCCCGGCAGGGTTTCTTTGGGAACGCGCAGGATGTTAGCGTTTTTGGCAAGAATGGATTGCACCAGGGAGAAAATCGCCAGGGTGGGCACGTTCCCGGCGATCCAGTGGCAAACCACCCCGCGCGGCTGGGCGCGCAGGGTGAGGTGGTTTCCCTTTTCCACAAAGGTGTCCAGGCAGGTTTTATCGCCTAAGTTGATCTCCAGGTAGTGATTGAGATTGGAGGCGCGCAGCCAGGAAGCGAGGTAGAAAACCCCTTCCTCGGCGATCACCGTGCGGGTCAGCTCCTTGCCGAAGGCGGCCAGGAACTTGACGATCAAATCCGACGGGGCGTTATACAAAACATCCTGGTCTAATTCTTCGACAACCGGATCGAAATTCGTAAAAGCGGATTCCCTGAATTCTCCGTTCTGTAAATAACATTCTATGTTCATGAGTTTTGAGTTTCGAGTTTTGAGTCTTGAGTTTTGAGTCTTGAGTCTTGAGTTTCGAGTTTCGAGTGGGTAGCGGAGCGGCGATTTATCCCTTCGGAACTCCCGGCATAAGGCTGAATGTCTAAATCATCTGCCGCTAAAACCTCCCGAACGCCGCCATTTTCGAGCGGGCAATCTTCAATCTTCATTTTTCACTCTTCAATTCTCTCTAAACGTGTCCCCGCAGCCCCGCGCTTCGGATTTCTCTAAGCGGGAGCGGAACACGAAGTATTTTCCCTTGCGCCCGCAGGGGCAATCGTCCGCGCCCAGGATTTCCCCCACGTCTTCGGTGAGGATGGACATGCCCGGGTAGCTGTCCGGCAGCAGGTTCATGATCTCGATGTAGCCGGGCTGGCCGATGCCGTTCTCCTCCAGGGTGAGGTAATTGCGGATTTTCACTTCCGCGAAGTTGGGCGCGTGCTTGTGCCCGGCAACGCAGTCGATGAACACGATCCCGGTCTGCTCCACCATGCCGTAGTAATCCAGCACGTTCTCCGCACGGCTTCCCAACAAACCCGCCAGGGTCTCGGAGAAGACTTCTTTGGAGACGCTCTGGGCGCGCAGTTTTTTCCAGCCCCCGCCGTGCACCAGCACTAAGTTGGGGCAGTGAAAGCGTAGGTTCGCATCTAACAGGGCTTTGCGGAATTCCGACCAGATTACAAAGGTAAATCCCAGCGCAAACACCTCCTCGGCCTGGTGGCGGCGGAAAAAATCCGCCACCCGCTCTTCATTGAACACCATCCGGCCGTCGTGGTCGTCGAAAGCGTACACCATCTCCCGGGCCAGAATGCTGAAGCCGCGGATCGCCGCCCCCCGGGCCGTGATTCCCCGCGCCTCCCGGTTGCTGGCGGGGCTGTCGATGGCCAGAAAAGGGCGGCGTTTTGCGCCGAAATGGTCTTTGATGATCGCCGCCAGCGCTTTGGTCTGCCGCTGCGCCGTCAAGGGACTCACGGGAATGCGGCTGGGGGTCTGCCCGCTGGTAGAGCTGGAGTAGAGGATGCGCTGCAATTCCCCCGGGGAGGTTTGCAAATCGAAATATTTGAACATCTGGGTGGGCAGCGGCGGCACCGCGGCCAGGGAAGGAATGCGGTCGATGTCCAGCGCCAATTTATCCAGCCAGGATTTGACGTGGCGGTTGTT
>CAZFVV010000289.1:0-2696 GCA_964522165.1 uncultured Calditrichaceae bacterium | reverse complement strand
CGGAAGTTCTATATGGATTCCAGTTATAGAGAGGCAATAACCTCCCCTATCCCAGTCATTCCAGATACCGGGAGGTTTTAACTCCCTCTTATTTATTTAAACATTTCTTAGCTTCCCAAAACCTTTGGTCTTAAAATGAACGCTTGATTTTACCTGCGATGCGGATTAAATTTTTACACATACTATGTGTAGTTTAAGGAGACCGTAATGCCTAATGTAACCATATCCGTTGATGAAGAACTTTTAGCGAAAGGCAGGCTTTACGCCCGTAAGCATAAGATGTCCTTAAATGCCTTGCTGCGCAAGCTGCTGAAAGCGACGGTAGAACCGGAATCTCCTGATTGGCTGGAACAATGTTTTTTGCTGATGGATCAGGCCAAGGGCGACTCCCGGGGGGAAAAGTGGCCTCGAGAGGAGCTTTATGGCCGCTAAGATTTTTATCGATACCAACCTGCTGGTTTATAGCATGGACAGCAATGAACCTCAAAAAAGGGAAAAATGCCGCGAGGCGTTAAGAAGGGTTCGAGATCACTACCGGGGCGTTTTATCCACCCAGGTTATGCAGGAGTTCTTTGTTGCGGCGACAAAAAAGTTGGGGGTGGATGCGTTACAGGCAAAGAACATTGTTCGCCAGTTTGAAAATTTCGAAGTGGTAACCATCTCGCCGGGATTGATCTATGAAGCGATTGATTGCAGTGTTTTGAATCAACTGTCTTTCTGGGATTCCTTGATTGTAGCGGCGGCTGAGAGCGCAAAATGCAACGAAATATGGAGCGAAGACCTCAACGCCGGGCAAATCATCAAGGGAATTCGGATTGTAAACCCGTTGAATTGAAACCTGTAGGGGCGTATCGCGATACACCCCCACCATTGGTGTAAAATGCCCTCACCGAATCAATAGCATCTTGCGGGTTTGGGTAAAATTGCCGGTTTCTAACCGGTAAAAATACACTCCGCCGGCCCACCCCTTCGCATCCCACCGGTATGTGTAACTCCCCGCCGCCAAATTTTCCGCAACCAGCGTGGCCACTTCTCTGCCAACCACGTCATATACTTTCAGGGAAACAAGGCTGTTGGCTGAAAGCTGGAAGCTGATTGCTGTTTCCGGGTTAAAGGGGTTAGGATAGTTCTGAAACAACTCGAATTCCCCGGGCGCGCCGGCCAGCTGCGCAGCAATTCCCACCGGCGGGTTGGTCTGGTTGTAGAAAAGATAATTCCCGATGTCGGAATCCCAGTTGGTTACCGCCAGGTCGCGGTCAACGGAAATCGCATACACCACGATCAGTTGATCCCCGCTTAGCAAAGGAGATTTGAGGGAGAGCCATTGCCGGCCCGGCACGGTGCAATAATCCATTCCGGCAAACAGGGGCTGGCCGTTCCGGGATACGGAATTAATCTGCTCCACCCCGGAATTTTGCAAATACACCACGTGAATGGAATCTGTAGAAATGTTGACGGTATCCCGCCGCACCATCCGCCCATCCTGGTCCAGGTCGCGCAGTTCGAAGGCTTCGATCACGGAGGTGGTGGCGGAAAACCAGGCCGGGCTGGTGGTAAAACTGTTCCCGGAACCCTGGTAAAGCTCTACCCGCCCCCACCAGCGCCCGGTTAGCAAATCCGCTTTGCCATCCAGCGTCAAATCCTCCGCGAATACCGCCGAGCCGTAGCCGCCCGTGGCCGAGAACCATCCCGGCGAGCTTTGCCCCGCGGGCGCAGCGCCGAACAGGTAGGCTTTGTATTTTCCCTGCCCGCCCAACTGGTCGTTATCGGAAATGACTAAATCCAAAAAACCGTTGCCGTCCAATTCCGCGATGGTGAGGGAGTTGGCGTGGTAATCCGCGTCCTGCGAATTCCAACTGTGCTGGGTGGAAATCTGACCCTGGTTATCCGCCAGGTAGATATAATTGGGGGTGAGGTGGGCGGCGAAGATCAGGTCTAAAAACCCGTTGCCGTCCATATCCGCAAAATCCACGTCCATCGCGCCCATCAATTCCTGGGACTGCCAGCCCGGCAGGGGTTGCAGCGCCCCGTTTTCATTGTAGTAAATGCGCCCGTAGGTCATGTAGGGACCGATGCCGATATTGTAAGGTTGTCCCCCGGCCACCGCCAGGTCCAGGTCCCCGTCGCCGTCGGCGTCGCCTAAGGCGCAGGAGAAGGTGAACATACTGTCGGCGCTGCGGTAGGAGGGCAGGGATTCCAACTGCCCGCCGGTGTTGAAATATACTTTCACCCCGCCGGGCTGGGTGAAACCTGCCGGGCCCAGGAAAATGGATACCGCCACGTCGGGGAGGTTGTCCCCGTTGATGTCGCCCACCGCTAAGTGCCCGTGGTAGTCCACGTCGCCGCTGTTCCAGGAAGGCTGGGTAGGGAAGGTTCCGTCGCCGTTGTTGTAATACACCATCACCCGCTGGCGCAGGATGTCGTTGCCATTGGCGACGATGATGTCGTCCCACTCGTCGCCGTTGACGTCTGCGATTCCCAGCCCGGTGGCGTACTGCCCCTGGGCGCTGGAAATCCACTCCGGGAACCCGTTAAAAATCGTTTGCCCCGGAGCGAGGAGATTGCAGAAAAGCGCCATAATGAGAATAGAGAGGATAGAAGGTCGCATGGTTTTTCTCCTGAAAGATGAAAATAATTTGTCACTATTCAGCCAGCAATTTGACTTAGGGGGAAGATTTTTTCAAATCAATCTCCTG
>CAZFVV010000288.1:0-2698 GCA_964522165.1 uncultured Calditrichaceae bacterium | reverse complement strand
CGTGAAGCGTAAAACGTGATACGAAATTTTTGTGAGTATGCCGTATTCCGTTTTTGTTACGCATTACGCCTCACGTTTCACGCTTCACGCATTAGGTCGCTTCGTTTTCCGCCCGGATTTGCGCCATGGTCTCCAGCAGGCGGTGCATTTCGTTCGTTCCCTTGAGGGATAAATTTGCCGCTGCGACCAGGTTGGCAAATTCCACCGCGGCGGGGACCTTGCCGGTTTCCAGGTATTTGACCACAAAACCGGCTCCGAAGGCGTCTCCGCAGCCGGTGGAATCTACCAGCCGGGAAACTCTCCAGGCCGGAAAATTTTTATGCCCTACCATTCCGTCCCGCTGGTAAACGATGGTTGCGCCTCTTACTGCCCGGGTAATTAACAAAACCTGGTCATCTTTGCAATAGCGTTGAAAAAAATCTACCTCGTTGCGCGACTCCGCGGCCAGCAAACGGTATTCCTCCTCATTCATTTGCACGAAGCGGCTTCCCGCCAGCCATTCTTCCACCCCTTCTTCCGGGCGGCGCAGGAAGCGCCGTCCCATCTCATCAACCCCCATCAGCAGGTAATGCACGTCAAGGTAGAGCCGCTCCCGCGCCGCCTGGCTCAGCTTCAGGTATGCCGCTTTGTCGATATCCCAGCCGGAAATCATGTTCACGATAACCATGTCGGCCTCGAGGAAAGGGGCGATTTGTTGCCAGCTCAAGGGCGGGAAGCGAAAGAGCGATTTTTCCTGCCGGCGCTGGGGAGATGTGTATTCCAAAATCACCTTATGGTTTTTCTCCGGAAGGGGGATCAAGCCCGCCTGGGAGACCCCGGGAAGCTTTTTCAATACCGCCTGCACCGTATGCAGAACGTCTTCACCGATATAAGCAACCGGAACGATTTCGCCGCTTTCCCCTAACAACTGCGCCAGGATGGCGATGTCGTAAAAAATCCCTCCGAAGCTCTCGATCGGGGCGCTGCGGAAGGGCAGGATCAGGTCCTTGTTAATGGTGCCGATGACGGTGATTTTCAAAGCTTGCATCCCCGTTCTTTGAACTCCCCTAATTTACCGGCCAGGGTTTTATCAGACAACGCCAAAATTTGCGCCGCCAGCACCGCGGCGTTGCGCGCCCCCGCTTTTCCGATGGCCACGGTGGCTACCGGCACCCCCGCGGGCATCTGCACGATGGAATAGAGCGCGTCCACCCCGTTCAATTCGCTGCCGGCAAGGGGCACTCCAATCACCGGCAGGGTGGTGTACGCCGCAATCACCCCGGGCAGGTGGGCAGCCATGCCGGCGCAAGCCACGATCACCCCGTAGCCCTCTTCCGCCGCGGTTTTGGCGAACTGCTGCACTTGCTCCGGGGTGCGGTGGGCAGACATCACCCTTATATCCAGCGGGATTCCAAAGTATTCATAATATTCCAGGGAGGCACTCACCGTCTCCCGGTCCGATTCGCTTCCCATAATGATGGCAACTTTTTTCATGGGCTACCTCGCTTGCATTATTCTTTCACAGCCGGTATCATCTTCGGCCTGTCTCTCCTACCTGGCAGCGATGCAAAATACATTTTACGCCCCGGTTTCACCCTTCCGGCTGCGGAGAATTGTTGGTGCGAAAAGTATGGGCCATCACGTCTAATTGGTCTAAGAAGGTTTTTTTCCGTTCCCCGATGGCCTGCACGTAAAAATCGATCATAAAAATCAAACCGCTCTCTTTATCCGCAAACACGATGGTGCGAAAAGGACCGCCCACGATCATCCGGGGATTTTTCCAGGTGCCCTCCAAACGATAAGCCGGCCAGCGGCCAAAGCGCACCTGCTCTAAGCGGGTTTCTTCTTCTACCACCACGTCATCCTGGTAAATCCGCGCCGCCAACCGGTTGCGCTGATGCACGATCCAGTTAAAATCTATGCGGATGCTGTCACTGGAGGGCATCCAGTGCACTGCCAGGGCGCGGTCGCGGCTGGGATGAATGCGCCGCAGCCAAATGTAGCGTTCTTCCACGGACTCACTGGCAACCTGGTAATCGTGCTGCACCCGCAGGGTAAAGGGAAAGTGCTTGCGGAGGTAATCCTCCAGTTTTTTGTTCTCATAGGTTTGGTACATCTGTTCTTGCAGGCGGGTGTAGTAGGATTTTTCAAAATCATCGAAAACCAACTCGCCGAGGTCGTAAATGCGCTGGAGCATGGCGTCTTTTCCCGGAGCCACAAGGTAAACCACGTACTGTTCCCTGGCCCACACGTCATTGCGGGGAATGTAGAAAAACTCCCCGCTTTGAATGCCCTCCAGCACCTCCTGGCTCAATGCCTTTTTGACCTCCAGGGAAACCCGGTCCTGCCCGTCCAGGCGGGCCAGGAGGAGCACGTTTTTGCGCAAGCGGTACCGGGTGAAGTCCTCGAAGGGGCGCCAGATTAAGAGGTAGCTGGGTTCCGGTACCGGGGTCAGGTATTCTTTGCCGAAAAGGGTGTCCAACCCGGCCTGGTAATCCAACCAGTCCAGGGAGTCGGCAAATACGATGATTTCATCCAGGTTGCCGATGCCTTCGGTTTTGGTAGTGGAGCAGCTCGTGATTAACAGAAGCATTCCCCAGAGGGGCGCCCAGCGCAGCAGGTTACAAAAGTATTTCATGGCTTCTCTTCTCATTTGGTATAGTATTTAATTCTACTTTAAGACTTTGATATACTGACTCACAATTGCGATCCCTCTGTA
>CAZFVV010000287.1:0-2786 GCA_964522165.1 uncultured Calditrichaceae bacterium | reverse complement strand
AGCATTCGCGCCCTGATTTTGCACGCAAGCAAGGCTTTAACAACAGGTTTGGCAATGTTGACGGCTCAAAGACCATGGGAACTCTTCGTTAAGTTTCGACGCAAACTCCCCAATTATAAGAAATGAAATCAAAAATCGTTGTGGAAAGTCACAGGTAAAACCGGATCGGTTTTAAAATTTTTCATTCTGCCCGGCTTTCAACCATCGGAATTTTGCAGTTTTTCCACAATCGGGAGGTCTGCGGCGGAAAAATCATACTCGCCCAGACTGCCTTTCTCGACCCAGCGGATTTGATCGTGGTCGGTTAAATGCCAGTTTCCGCCGGCAAAGCGGCAAACATACCCGATCAATAGAATGGATTTTTCGGGATAAGTGAAATTTACCAGGTGAAAAGGCTCCCGAACTTCGATCTCGATGCCCATCTCTTCCCGGATTTCCCGCGCCAGACACTGCTCCGGCGACTCCCCGGGAAACAACTTGCCCCCGGGGAATTCCCATTTCCCCCCGTTGCTCAAATGAGGCTTCCGCCGCGCCGCCAGAACCCGCCCGGCTTCATCGCGGATGATCGCGGCCAGCACCGGTATAATCGGCGTTCCTTGAGTTTCAGGATTCATACAGGCTATCTCAATCCAATTGTTGGCAAGCATTGATCATCGTTGCAGCCATACCGCATAAGGGCATAAACTGTAAGTTTAGAAGGTATAAGGTATAGGGTATAAGGCAGTGTTTTCCTTATACCCATATACCTGAAGCCTACAACTGCGCCCGGATTTCGGCGATGATGCGGTGCTTGATCTCCTCCGGGTTGCCGGTCACCCGGCAGCCCGCGGCATGGATATGCCCTCCCCCGCCGAATAACCGGGCGATTTTGTTCACGTCCACCCGGCCTTTGGAGCGAAAACTGACCTTGACAAACCCCGGCTCCGGCTGGCGGATAAACAATCCTACCTCCGCCCCCTTGACCGCGATGCTGTAGTTGGATAATTCATCAATATCCACTTGCTGCGCCTGTTCCATGATAGAGAGCGGCAGGCAAATAACGCACACTCTGCCATCCAGGTAGGATTCCATATTGGCCAGCCCGTAGCCTAAAATCTTCAGGGACTGGAAATTATGGTTGAAAAAGAGGTGCGTGGCGATCTGGTTCGGCTGGCTCCCGAAAGAGACCAGGCGCGCGGCAATCTCGAAATCGCGCCGGTTGGTGTTGGAAAAAGAGAATCGCCCGGTATCATACATGATTCCGCTCAGGAGCAAATCCGCGAGCACCCGGTCGAATTCGATGCCGCTGCGAACCAGCATGTCATAAATCAATTGGCAGGTGGAGCTGGCGGAGGTGTCCACCAGGCTGTAGCGGGTAAATTCCTCTTCGATGGGGTGATGGTCGATCTTCACGCAGCGCTCCGGCGGGGGCAGCAGGGCCGCGGGATCCCCGATCCGGCTGCGGGAAGGGACGTCCACCACGATTGCGGCAGTGAATGAATGCGACCGGCTTCCTTCGCAGGCGCGGATTTTATCCCATCCCCACAGGTAGCTGTATTTTTCCTCTTTGTGCCGGTCATGAAAAATGATTTCGTAGCGTTTGCCCCATTTTTCCAATAAATATGCCATTGCAAGAGCAGCGCCATAGGCGTCGCCGTCTGCGCTCAGGTGGGCAGTTACCAGGTAATTGTCCTGCCGGCGAAGGAAATCGAGGATTTCGTCGTGAATCGGAGCATTTTTTTCCATAATGGCGCGCAGTTTATGGTGACGTGATATTTTGACAGCCTCTCCGCCTTCTATAAAAGAGCGGAATATAACCAAAAACAAGCAGAAAATTCAATTTATCTGAAAATTTTGTGGAAATTTTTGGGGATATTTTTTGCCGGAATAAATTTAAAAATTGCTTTGAATGCCCGCACCCGAACTATAAATTTACGCCGCGTTTCTGTAGAATTCGATTACCGGGCATGGTACAACCTTCGACAGATCGCAATGATATAACAGATTTCTAAGCGACGCGCCTGTAGTTCAACTGGATAGAACGCTTGACTACGGATCAAGAGGTTGGGGGTTCGAGTCCTCCCGGGCGCACTCATTGATTATAAACAATTTAAGCCGGTTAATTTAACCGGCTTTTTTTGTTTGCAAAGTGCCAATTTAGGACGTATTTAGGACGCACTTCATTTTCAGACAGAATTTATATCAATTCCTCCGGTTAATTCGACAATGTCACATTTCAGGTTTTACCGCAGAGAACGCGGAGTTCGCAGAGAGATATTTATAAAAAAAACTATATTTCTCAGCGTTCTTTGCGGCCTCTGCGGTTAAATGTGACATTGTCAAGTTAAGATGAAATTTCAAAAATATGGCGACCCCGCTTCGCGGGGAATCTGTGAAAAACAAAAACAAAACCAAATAATCAAAAAGACAAATAATCAAATAATCCAAATAACCAAATGATCAAGATGATTGTCCGGAACGAACTCCACGCACATAGGTGTCGATGAACCCGAAGTCGTAGTAGTCGCAATGACCGCCGAGGAAATAGACGACCCAGGCAACCGAGGCGCTGCTTTTGTCGGCGCACCAAATCCACCGCTGCTCTTGATCAAATACCGGGTCAATGTACAATCCTGCTCCCCTTTTCTCCCTTTCCATCAAAGACATCGCCTCCTCTAAGGTGGGCAAACGCCAGTCGCTGTAACCGGCGAATTTATCCCGGTTTAATTTGTCAATATATTCTTTTGCCTTATCATATTTTATCTCTTTAGGTGTTCCCGCTTGCTGCCACATCAAACCGGTGGTAT
>CAZFVV010000286.1:0-2850 GCA_964522165.1 uncultured Calditrichaceae bacterium | reverse complement strand
TTCTATCGGGAATCTATGAGTTTCAGGCGTATGGATGCCCGATAAAGACATTCGGATATGACAAAAGTGTCGAAAACTTAGTATTCATTGCAGTAGGCTCCGAAGAACCGGCAAGCAGGGACCGGAAAGCAGTTTTTTGTGAGTCGCGTAAAAGAGTTGTTGATCCCTGAAAACGGATTTCTGCCCCTCCTATTATAAAATGTACTTGAAAAAGTACCCTGCAATTGATATTATTGTGCCGCTAAAATAACTGCTTTTCGTTGCGGCTGCGCCGGTTCTGCGAATAGCAATGTTAAAGTATTAACTGAGGAGACGGTATATGAAAAAAAGTTGGATACTCGGATTATTGGCCGGGTTGTGGCTTTTGGGAACATCGAACGGATTTTCCCAGGCTGACGTTCGTGGTGACGTGCATCTGTTCCAGAATTTTTTGCTGGATGCGCCGATTGCTTCCACTTTCTACGGTGAGGGTGGGCTGGCGTATAGCACTTATGAGTTTTTCAAAGCGTTTCAATTCGGCATCCGCGGCGGCTATCCCATTACTCCTAAATTCGAGATGGGCGGGGAGATCAGCTTCATCAGCGCTGATCCGGACCAGGGCGATGGAGAATCGGGCATTTCGGATTTGACCGTTGCCGGCAGATACAATGTGATGTCGGATAAAGCCAACGTTTCGGTTGGCGGTTACATCACCCTCCCCATCGGCAGCGAGGACGTGGGGCAGAGCAATACCGATATTGGCCTGTTTGGAGCGGTGCGATATCCCTTTTCCGGCAGCAAACTGGTATTGACCGGCACCGCCGGGTTGGAATTTTTGGAGGCAGGCGATGACCGGGAAACCTCCCTGTTGATTGCGCCGGGGTTACTTTTCCCGGCAACGCCGCAGTTGAGCATCATCGGAGAGTTGAGCATCCGCACCGAAGGCGAATATATGCTGCTGAGCGGCGGCCTGGATTACGCCCTGAAGGCCGGCAGCCACCTGCGCGGCGGCATCGGCCTGGGGCTGGATGACGGCGCGCCGGATTTCATGTTCCTGGCCAGCTTCCTGCACAATTTTTAGAAGTGCGCTAAAGCGAACTTAAGTGTCTAAAGTGAGCTAAAGTGCCTAAAGTGACTAAAGTTGGAAGTATGCTACGCTGAAGCGCGACAATCTTAGATTACCACGCTTCAGCGTGCTTTTTACCAAGCGGATTCGGTACAATTTGTTATGCGTCCCGGCAATAGAAACTTCGGGCGCTTTTAGTTACAGGACATCGAACTACTTCAGCAATAGCATTTTCTTAACCGCCTCGAACTTCTTTCCCTCTCGATCATCCACTTTCAGCCTGTAAAAATAAAGCCCGCTGGCGGCGGGGTTTCCGGCCTCAGTTCTCCCGTCCCACTGCACCTCGTACCTTCCGGCGGCCTGCTGCGCCACCGCCAACCGGCGAATTTTCTGCCCCAGCAGGTTGTAAATGCTCAATTCTACCTTTGTAGCCACCGGCAGCGAGTAGCGGATCGTCGTCGCCGGGTTGAAGGGGTTAGGATAGTTTTGCAGTAACTCGAATTCCCCGGGAACGCCGGTCAGATCGCCGCCCGGTTCGACGCCCACCAGGTGGTCGAAATAGTAATACCCCGCGCCGAACTGCGTATCGCCGTTTTCGACCATGTAGAACTGGGGATCATTCCAGGCCATCCCATAGACCGGGAAACCGGAGAAGCGATGGGCGATCTCTACCGGGGCGTAAGGATCCGCCACGTCATAGAGCCGCACGCCGTCGGTCAATCCCAGGATGAATAAATCCCCGTGCGCTTCCATCTCTACAATATTCTGCGGCGCAACGTTAATCGTTCCGGCCAATTGCAAGTTGTCGGGCTGGGAGGCGTCCACGATTTGCACCCCGGTGGCGCTGCCCATGTCGCCGTTGCTGACGTAAATTTTGCCCCCGCCCATCTCGATATAACGAATTCCTGCGGGAGAGAAAATGAGTGTATCCAATGGAATGATATTAGCGGGATCGGAAATATTATATGTTATCAATCCATAAGACGACGGTTGGAAGTAGATCGCGGCAATATTTCCCTGGTAGGCGGCATCGACAGCTAAAAGAGGAATAGAGTGGACATAAATTTCCACCGGCGAAAAAGGGTCGCTCACGTCATATACTCGCAATTGCCCGGGAACCCTCACGGGAATAAATAGATAAGGAAATTGCAGATAAATATTCCGTGGTCTCGAACCAACTTGAGTGCCATAAAAAATGCTGTCGCTGGCAAACATCAGGGTGAAGTCAGGAAGGACTTGATAGAGTTCTATAGAGGTTAGATTGCCATAGCTGGCGAGAATCGAACCGTCGGTTTCAAAGAGACTTCCGGCTACAGCGGTGGAGTAAAAGGTAGTCGGATTAGAGCCGGCATCAAAGATATAGATCGAGCGGGGCGAAAAATCGGACCTTTCCAGGGCAAAGATTTTACCGTTGACATATTGCATCTGCCCTATCGCGCTGAATTGGGGCAGGTAGAACTGTTGAACCAGGTTCGATACATCGGATACTACCGTAAAACTGTCCTCCGCCGTGCGGGTGAAGTAAGGATCGCTGACTGCCACTTCTACTCTTCCGGAACCGATATGGCCAGGATAAAATTCAATGATCGAGGTATCCTGAATATTCGCGGTCGCCCAGGTTGGGATCGTCCAATCGAAGCTCAGTGAATCGCCGTCGGGGTCGGAAGAGGCGCTGGCGTCGGCCAGGATGGAAGCCCCGTAAATGATTTGCGAAGGCGTAAGGGTCAGGTTAGGCATGGGCGGGCGGCTGTCCACCGCGGTGACGGTCACGGTTCGGTCTAAAACTCCGCCGCTGGAAATCGCGG
>CAZFVV010000285.1:0-2917 GCA_964522165.1 uncultured Calditrichaceae bacterium | reverse complement strand
GGATATATAAAATCCTGTATATCTTGTAATCCTGTCTAAAAAAAGGTGTTTGAAAAATCTCTTGCAACAGTCTAAAGCTAAAAAATAGAACGCGGATGACACGGATGACACGGATTTTCGCGGTTGAATTGACAAAATTTGTTAGAAAAATCCTTGCAAAATTTGGAGATCGTTTGCTGCTATTTGACATCCCCCGTTCGGCTGAGCCCTTCGAAAGGCTCAGGGGAACCTCACGACGAAGCCCTGTCCCCCCTTCAAAGGGGGGAATTCCGGCGTACGCGACTTAAATTCCCCCCTTTGAAGGGGGGGCAAGGGGGGATGTTAAAACCTGGTTAAGTCTCCACCTCTGCACTTTTTCTTTAAAGTCTTAAAGTAGAACTCTTCACTGTTTACAAAACCGCCGGCGGGCAATATACCGTTTTTTACCTCGCACGGGAAGAAAAAGGTATTTCAAGAAAATTTTGCGACCCCGCTTCGCGGGGAATCTGCAAAAGACAAAAAAAAAAAGATAAATAATCAAATGAATCAAATAACCAAATAATCAATGTCCGAAACGAACAGCACGCACACAAGGATCAAGGATAAGGTGGCGAATAGCGTCATTGTGGCAGTAACCGCCGCTAAATGAGACCACCCACGCAGCAGTGACACTTTTAGTATCGGCTGTCCAAATCAATCGTTGTACATTATCAAAAACCGGATCAATGAATAAATCATCATTCTTCTTCGTTGGCTTCATCAGCGACATCGCTTCCTCAAGAGTGGGCAATCTCCAGTCGTTGTAACCGGCCAACTTCTCACCCTTCAATTTCTCGATATACTTTTGCGCATCCTCATATAGCATATACTCAGGCGACCCCGCTTGCTGCCACAGCAGCCCGCTGGCATGGTCGTACACCACCTGGCCGTTTTGCTGTTTCTCGAACTGGCTGGGGAAACCTTTTCCGTCTTTGTTCTTTCTGCTATCATAAAAATCCCGCTCCGCTAGCATTTTTTGCACCGCTTCATCGGAAAGGTTTTTAACTGGTTGGGAGCGCAGGCGGGTAGCGGGTGCACCCGGCGGGGGAGCCGTGGCGGGTTTTGGTTTTTCCAATTCCTTCAGCGCCCGCGCCAGCTCTGCGGATTTGGCGGCCAGCTCCCGTTCCACTTCCGCCAGACGGGAGGGGGGAACCCGCTCGCTGAGCTGTTTCCGCGCCGCTTCCAACTCCCGGCGCAGTTTTTGGTATTCCTCCCGGGAGACGGAATTTTTCAACTGCCCCGCGGCGGCGCGGAGCTGGGTTTGCAGTTTTTCCACTTCCGCGCGGGGCGCAAAGGCATCGTGCGGTTTGTAATCCTGCACCGGGTTGGTAGGATGCCTCCGCCAATGTTCAAAGCTCAACAGCAATGGTGCCAGACGATTTTTGAGCTCCGCCAGGCCGGCATCGCTCTGTTCATAGATCACACAAGTGTAGGTCTTAACGTCGAAGGGAATGTCCTGGCCGTTTCGAATGATCGGGATGGTTTTATTGTCAATGGAGTGCGCAACTCCCAATTCGTAGAATACATTGGGGTTCCAATCCGTCAAATCGGCAATGATGACTTCGCTGTTGTAAAGATACTCAACGATCTTCCGGTTGATGTTATAAATGCCCGGCACTTCATCCACCCGCAGCGGTTTAAAACCGGCTTCCACGCAGGCGGGTTTGATCGCCTTCTGGTAAACTTCCTTCAATTCACCCTTGAAGGGCATGATCACAAAACAGAGCCGTTCCTTCTTCTCCATAGGTAATAAACCTTCCCCGGTTTCGACAAGCAGTTTCCAGCTTCACTTCAATATCGGTGGAATATAAACAGAATGGAGCATAAAAACTGCCACTGGAAAAAGATTTTTGGTTTGAATTGGCAGGGTTGTATTGTAAGTTTGCAGCAAAGAATTGAATATGGAATTCTTATTGGAAGATCGGGGATTATTTATGGGTAATGAACATTTTGAAATTACGCTTTCAAAAACAAAGGTTCGGGAAATCATCAAAGCCTGGCTGGTGATCGGGGATTTCCTGGAAACCGTTCTGCCGAAGGAAGTGCTCTACCAAAAATCTTTCCAATCGGGGCTGGACAGGGCATTGGAAGAGATGGAATCCGGCCGGACGCTCAAAGTTAAATCGTTCGATGAGTTTACCCGCTAAAAGAGATATTCATCTCACCGGGCAATTTCAGAAAGATCTGAAAAGGTTACCTGAAGCTGTAAAACGATCTGGCTGGGAGATTGCTCAACTACTTGCTGAGGATGTTTTTCATCCCACCCTTGACATCAAAAAACTGCACGGATACAGTAACGTCTGGCGAACAAAGGTAAAACACGTTTACCGTATGGTTTACACTTTTGATACCACTTCGCTTTACTTGTTGAGAATTGTTCATCGTAAAGATATTTATCAGAAATCCTTCCAGGATTTAGACTGAGCGATCAAAGAGCATTCTATGGCTGTTGCAGTTCCAAAGGTTTCTTATCCCTATATCATTTCCGATCCCGATATTGCGAACGGCGTACCGATTATCAAAGGCACGCGAACCACCGTTCGCGCCATCGCGGCTTACTATCAAATGGGTATGACCGTTGACGAGATTCTGACCAGCCTGACGCATTTGACCACTTCCCAGGTCCATTCTGCGCTGGCCTATTATTTCGATCACCAGGAAGAGATCGACCGGGATTTGGCGGAATCCTCCGATACGGCGTATTGGAATCAGAAAGCTCTGGAGCACCCGCAGAGGGGAGCAAATTAGATGGTCTTCACGTTTGGGTTTACGTTTTGGGGCTGTGTACAGCATTTTTAAGCTGAAAGCTGATAACTGAAGGCTGAATAGTTCTACTTTAAGACCTTGATATACTGACTCACAATTGCGATCCCTCTGTAGCCCTGGACATCCCCCCTGC
>CAZFVV010000284.1:0-2982 GCA_964522165.1 uncultured Calditrichaceae bacterium | reverse complement strand
CCTATGGCGCCCACTGGGAAACCCCGCCGCTGGAACAGATCAGCAGCCTGCGGGGCGGTGGATCGGTATCTTCCCTGAGGTCCGAGAACAACGATCCCCGCCGCACTTTTCAACATCTGTTCAACTGGATAGATGAAGACGTGCGAAAGGAAGATTACGCCCGGGTGGTTGAAAAATTTGCCTCGCCGGGGGCTCAAACGGCCGCCCGCTCCCTGGAAGAATGGTTGGAAACCCCGCTGGTGGACGGTTCCGGCGTTGACCTTCTCCGCGTCATCGAAACGCAAAAATTGCTTCAGGATTACTACTTCTACGGGGGCGCTGCGCACCTGGGGAATTACCGCAATCAGAAAAAAGCCTTGCTCCGGATCGCCGACCAGCGGGAACTGGGGGAGGCCGCCCGGATGCTCTCCAAAGCGGAAGCGTTGGCCAGTTCTTATGCCATCGACACCGGGGGGAGAGAATGGTACTATTTAGGGCTAACCTATGCCATGGAAGATAAAAAAGAGGACGCCGGGCGGGAATTGGGAAAAATCGCCGAAAACAGCGGCTATTTTTCAAAAGCGCAATCGCTGATTAAAGATCTGCAATAATGGCGGGAACCCGGGAAGTTAACATTGGACCGGGAATGTAAAAACATTGTGCACACCAAAATGAAGGGGGTTTGGCATGAGAAATGAAAGTATGGGATCGAACACCTCCGTGCTGGCGGCGTTGAAGGCATATTTTCCGGTAACGGAAAAACCGCCTACCACCAAAACGATTGTGCCGGAAGCGCCATGACCGCAGTCATAGAAGCGTTGGATAGTTCCGAAATCGGGATATGTTGTTTAATGCCTTGCAATCCCGAGGAGGAGGGGGCGGCCTGTAGTGAAGCCGCAAATTATCGGGTGGATTGTAAGGTGGACACTGCTGTTGCCATGATTACCCTCAGCCCGCCGGCCTCATCGAAAAGCGGAATAAGCGTCGGCGTCGAAAAATTAACCGCCGCGTGGGATAGCGGCGATTCTCCCGGGGATAACCATCTCTTAAAATTTAGTCTGCCGGATAGCGGAAAGTTGAAGAAAGGGAAGTATAAGCTTTCCGTGGAATTAATTGCCGGAGGGAAAAACATCGAAATGTTTTTAAGTTGATTTTGTGGGGAACAAATCGTCTCACTGGAAGAGGGTTTGAAAAACATAAAGACATGGAGGGGTATCGTGAGCAATAAGACATTGGCGTTTTTGGGAGCGGGAGTGCTCCTGATTGGCGCTGCGCTGGCAATTTATTTCGTTCTTTACCAGGGTGAGGATAAGCCGCCTTGCACTAAAACCATCGTGCCCGAAAGCGTGCTGGATCCGCTGGCGAATACCGCGGAGATGCTCGAACATGGCGACACTTTGTGTGTTTATTGTATCGTCGAGTGCCATAATCTGGACCAGCCCGGCTCTTGCGCGGAAGAAGCAAAGTACTGGGCGGATTATACCGTGCAGGAAGCCGAGCAGGGCATGGATATTTTCTTGCTCCCCACCGGCAGCAACAATGGCAGCACCATTGTTGAAATGCGCAAACTGCCCGCCAGTTGGAGCGGGGAAGATATTTATGGGAATCACCATTTCATGGTGTTTTATATCCGTACCGCGGAGGCCCAATCGATAGAAGGATTTCCAATCGAGGAAAACTTTCCGTATGAGATCGAATACGAGGCGGATTCGCAGCAAATCCGGCTGACCATTGTAAGGCCGCCTACTCCTTAGATTCTCACGAGATTCTCACGGTTCCGAGGGATACCGGGTTTCATCGTGCGGTTCTCCTGAGCTTGCCCGCCTGAATGACGAGCCGGACGGTTTGAAGGGTTCCAGCGCACGATGGCGGTTTGACCGGTTTATCGAGCGCAGAACATTTTATCAGACCCCGTTCCCACCGGCGCTGCCCGGTGGGAACGGGGCAGGTTAATGTACGGATTAATAGCAAACCCCAAACATAAAGCGGTGGTTTCCTATGGATCAGCTTGCAAGGAAATTCACAGCCAGGTTTGTATATCCGGTTTTGCTGGCGTTGATGATAGGTTTCTGGGTTTCTGCTCACGGCAAACCCGTTTCTGCCGTGAACGAACGGAATTTAAGGGAGCATTACTATTCGTTATTGGCATCCATCGCGAATCTCTCCCGGGATCAGCAAATTGTTTTTCTGCAAAAATTCGCCAAAAACCACCCGCATTTTGAAAGAGCCTATCTTAAACTGTTGGAATGTTATATCGCCAGCGATAAACTGGCGGAAGCGAATGGATTTTTCCGGAAACAGGCCGGGTATTCCCGGCGCCGGCGCAATAGCTCCTGGATGCTGGCAAAAATTGCCGACCATCAGCAGAAGCCGGATAGCGCCGCAGTATGTTATCTGCGCGCCGTCCGCGCCGGAGGCCTCTCATTGGAATTGATCGACAGCTTCCTGGAGTTCGGCAGGCGTGGCGGTGATCTGACCTGGACAAAAGCGGTATTATTGGAATCCTGTTCTAATTCGAATGAACAAGGAATCGTGAACCTGTATGTTGCTTTTTACAGCGGCGATTACGAGCAGGCGCAATCGGAAATAGCATCCCTGCCGGACAGCATTTCCCATCACCCCGCTATTGCATATATCCGGGGAAGGTGTTATTTCGCGAACGGAGAATTAGAGTTGGCAGATTCGCTCTGGCAGCGGAGCCTGCACATTTCCCGGGAATTAGGAGACCGCCAGGCCGAAGCGCGCGCCTTCACCCTGCTGGCGATATTGGCCACGGAAATGGTTGAGGACTCAAAGGCCGTCAGCTATTACGATAGCGCCTACCATATTGCCAACCAGATTCAAGACCTGGAGCGCCTTCAATTAGTGGCCGGAAACTTCGGCAACTTGTATAAGCGCAGGAGCGAGTATTTATCGGCCATGTAGAAATACCGCTAAGCGATTCGCATATGTGAGCAAACTCAGGATGATCGCCGTTTGGCCACCTGGTATGCTGCTTATGGC
>CAZFVV010000283.1:0-3003 GCA_964522165.1 uncultured Calditrichaceae bacterium | reverse complement strand
CCTGCCACCTGCCCCTGCTCCTGCCACCTGCCCCTGCTCCTGCCACCTGCTCCTGATTCTCAATTTTCCGCAATCGCCAGAACGCGCGCTAATAACTGCGCTTCCGGCAGAGCGCCCTCGGCGGCGTCGCGTTTGTTGGCGATGGTTTTCGGCACCCCGCGCACGTTGAATTCTTGCGACAAATGTGGGAATTCGATGGCTTCTACCATGTCCGCGGTAACCTTATCGCTCTCCATGGCGAACTGGTGCGCCAGGTGCACCGCCCCGGGGCAGTACGGGCAGGTGGGGGTGATGAACACTTGCAGGTGCAGCTTCTGTTTCAATGCGGCTAATTTTTGCCGGGTCTCTTCGGAAAGGCCGGAATCGCGCCGGGAGACCATCAGGATTGCTTCCAACAGGGTGGAAAATTCATACCCCGAGGGAATGCCGAAAAAGCGAATCCCGTAA
This sequence comes from uncultured Calditrichaceae bacterium, assembly GCA_964522165.1. Classification (GTDB taxonomy): domain Bacteria; phylum Calditrichota; class Calditrichia; order RBG-13-44-9; family J075; genus JABWBP01. The sequence goes on along the minus strand of CAZFVV010000283.1, from coordinate 2,556 downwards.
TCTTTCTCGCCCATGACGATGGTGGCGGGAATTTTGTCGATGTTGAATTTCTTCGCCGTTCCCTGGTCTTTCACAAGATCGTACTTCTCCAGGGTAATTTTGTCGGAAAGCGCGGCGACGTCTTCCAGCAGTTCCCGGGTTTCCTTACAAAACTGGCATTCTAATTCCTGGGTAAAATTGATAATTTTGACCGGCTGCGGCAGGTCCGCTAAACGTTTTTTGACTTCTTTGGTGACTTTCTCATCGAGGATAGGCATGGTGTGTCTCCATAGGTTTAAAATCGAGTTAAGACCTCAAAGGTTTCTGAAACCTTTGAGGTCTATTTCTCGAGGTCTATTTTTATCCGACTTTGATCGTAGGCTCCACGATCACCTGGGAGCGGATGGAATTGGAGATCAGGCACTTGTGGTGCGCGTCGTGGATGGCCTGCTCCACCTGCGGCAGCGCCTCCGCTTTTTCCACCAAGATTACCGGCCGGATGACCACTTTGGTAAATTGATATTTTCCCTCTGCAAATTCCAATAATCCTTCCGCGTTACTGGTGTAGGAGACTACTGGCAGGTTCAGGCGCAGGGCGAAGGCGAGAAAAGTGGTCATGGTGCAGGCTTCCACCGCGGCCACGAAGAGGTTTTCCGGGGTCCATACTCCCTCCTCGCCTTTGAACTCCGGGGGGCTGGCCACCCGGAACTCCGCTTTGCCGGGAGAACTCAACGTGCCGGCGCGATTTCCCGCCCACTTCAGGCCGGTGTGATAGTTGAAACTTTTGTGTTTTACTTTCGGCTCTGCCGCCAAAGAATGTCTGGAATCCATATTAAACTCCTTCAGGTTTTTTAACGGTCTTTCCCGTTTTCCTTTTCATCCCCGCATTCGCGGGGACAAGCTTTTCCCTTTACACTTAAAACACTTTCTTTTGATGCACTGCCCCGGAAAAAAGATACGCCGGCCAGTTTCCCGGGCAATTTCCCGCCCAACCATAATTTTTCTTTATTCCCCGGCAAAGAGTTTGTATCTTTGCGGGCGCTAAAACGGTGTTCAAGTGTTATGGTGTTTTAGTGTTCAGGAAGTCTTCGCCACTTTTTAATCAGCCAGAATTTAACCGCCATCGGCATAGTTGTAACTCAAAACTCAAAACCCAAAACCCAAAACTCGCAACTCAAAACTCGTAAGATGAAAAAAATTTTTATAGAGACCTACGGCTGCCAGATGAACGTGTACGATACCGAGATCGTCAAATCGGTATTGGGGCAGAGCGGTTACCAGCTAACCGACTCGGAGGGGGAAGCTGACATCGTGCTGCTGAATACCTGCTCGGTGCGCGATAACGCCAATCGCAAGGTGTACAGCCGCATTCACCAGATTCGCAAGGGCCGGAAAGGGAAAGTGCAGATCGGGGTGTTAGGCTGCATGGCCACCAACTTCCGCAAGCAACTGTTGGAAAATCCCAAACTGCCCATCGACTTTATCGCCGGGCCGGACAGCTACAAGCGCTTGCCCCAATTGTTAGACGATCTCAACGGCAACGGCAAGGAAGCGAGAAATTTCGACGTGACCCTCTCGGAATTCGAGACCTACTCCGACGTCTATCCCGCCCAGGGCGGGGGCGTGAACGCCTGGATTGCGGTCATGCGCGGCTGTGACAACTTCTGCACTTTCTGCGTGGTGCCTTACACCCGCGGGCGGGAGCGCAGCCGCTCCCCGGAAAACGTGGCAGACGAGGTGAAGCGTCTGGCGGAGCAGGGGTTTCGCCAGGTAACTTTGTTAGGACAGAACGTCAATTCCTACCGCTACGAGGGGCGCGATTTTGCCGATTTGCTGGAAAAAGTGAGCGAAGTGGGTGGAATCGAGCGCATCCGCTTCACCTCTCCCCATCCTAAAGATTTTCCCCGCCGCCTGCTGCGCGTTATCGCGGAGAATCCCAAAGTGTGCAAGCAAATCCACCTGCCCTTGCAGGCCGGCAACGACCGCGTTCTGGAAATGATGAACCGCACCTACACCCAAAAAGAGTACCTCGATCTGGTGGATGAAATCCGCGCCCTCTGCCCGGCAATAGTATTGAGCACCGACATCATTGTGGGCTTCCCCACGGAAACCGCCGCGGAGTTCGAGGACACCGTGCGGGTTATGGAGGCGGTGGAGTACGATTCCGCCTTCATTTTCAAATATTCCGAGCGCCCCCATACCATCGCGCAGCGCAAATTCTCCAACGATGTGCCGGAAGAGGTGAAAACCGAGCGGATCGTGCGCCTCAACGAGATTCAAAAGCGCCATTCTTATCAAAAAAACCTCGCCCATATCGGCCAGGTTCACGAAATCCTGTTAGAAGAAGAAAACACAAAAAAATCGGCAGATGAATTCCAGGGACGCAACGACGGTAATAAAATCGTCATCATTCCCAGGGGCGATTATCGCAAAGGCCAATTTCTCAACGTGAAAATCACCGGCGCCACCCCCCACGTGCTGCGGGGAGAGGTAACGGAAGTGCTGGAGAAATAAGCATGTTGGCAATTATCAACATTTATTTAATCGTTTGATTATAACGATGACGCGACGAAATAG
>CAZFVV010000282.1:0-3023 GCA_964522165.1 uncultured Calditrichaceae bacterium | reverse complement strand
AGTTGATGTTTTTGCGCCTGCCAGAACGGTGTTTGGGTTTTATAGTGTTTTGGTGCTTGAGAGCGTCGGTTTTGGGTCACTAAAACACTATAACATGTACTATCACCTGACATATGAGAATTTTCGATGCTACCCGCGTTTAACCTCACCCATCCCCACCCCAACCCTCCCCTTCCCTCTCCTGTAGGAGAGGGAAGGGGAGGGTGGCGCGAAGCGCCGGGAGGGGTTAGGTGAGGTTAGGCGGGGCGCTAAAACCACACATTTCCCCGAAAATTCTCATAAGTCAGGTGATAGTACACACTATAACACTCAAACACCACAACACCCATTCTATTTACTGCCTTTAGCTGGCGGTTCCAACGCCGGTGAGCCTACCGCCAGATAGGTGTACCCTTTGGCAACCAATTCATTGTAATCGGGGATCATCCTCCGGCCATCGATGATCAAATAGGGCGGTTTGACGGTACGCATGATGCTGTCGGAAAGCCCCCGGAACTCCTCCCAGTCCGTAGAAACAAAGAGGGCGTCGCTGCCCTCGATTGCGTCTTCGGTGGAGGCGTGGTACTCGATCTTCTCGAAGAGGATATTATTGTTGGTGCTGAAAACCTTTTTGGCTTCCTCGATGGCCAGGGGATCGTAGGCTTTGATCTTGCTCACCCCTTTCCCTAACAGGGTTTCCACCACTTTGATGGAAGATGCGTCGCGCATGTCATTGGTCTGCTTCTTGAAGGCCAGTCCTAACAGGGCCACGGTTTTGTTGCTGAAGCGGAAATCCGCCTCGCTCTGCGCCCGCTCCACCAGGTAAACCTTCTGGAATTCGTTTACTTCATAGGAGGATTCTAACATTTTGGTGTTCACGTCCACCCGCCGCAACTGGTAGATCAGGGAGCGAATATCCTTCCCGAAGCAGCTTCCCCCCGCGCCGTTGCTCACGTAAGAGCCCCAGGTGCTGATGCGGTCGTCCGCGGTAACCCCCTTGCGCAGGTCTTCGATCTTGATGTTGGGGAATTTCTCGCCCAACCGCGCCCCCACCCCGTTCCAGAAGGAAATATAGGTGAGCAGCATGGTATTGGCCACGTATTTGATGGATTCCGCAGTTTCCGGGGTGGTTTCGATATATTGGATGCGCACGTGGTTGACAAATTGGGAATAAACCCGGCGCAGAATCTTGAAATCTTCCTCCCGGTCGCAGCCCACCACCACCCGGTCGGGTTTGCGCGCCTGCGCCACCGCGGTTCCTTCTGCCAAGAACTCCGGGTTGGAAGCCACCCCGAAATTGGGAACGTTATGATCATTCATCACCTTTTCCAGCCGCCGCGCGGTGCCGATGGGAACGGTGCTCTTATTGACCAGCACTACCCGTTTTTTGTTCTTCCGCTTTGCTAAGCGCTGCGCAAAAGATTCCGCCGCGGCGTCGTAATAGGTCAGGTTGGAAGAGCCGTCCGGGTTGGGCGGGGTGGGAAGGCAGAAAAAGATCGCGTCCGCCCCATCGAGGATGGCATCCAGGTCGCTGGTGAAGAACAGGTATTTGTTGATGGTTTCGTGAATCAGGTTGGTTAAACCCGGTTCGTTCACATACGCTTCGATGCGGCCGGCCTGGCCGCTGGCGTAGGCCTCTATTTTTTCCTTGTTAATATCATAGGCATAGACTTCATGGCCGTATTCCGAGCACACCGCGGCGTGAACCAATCCCACGTAGCCGGTGCCTGCAACAATAATCTTCATAGGGTTTCCTCAGTTGGTTAAAATTTCCGCTAAAATCTTGAATATAGAAAAGAGCGGAAATCTTACACATTGCCCAAACGCACAGGACAGGGGGGATGAAATTTTACCGCACCGGAACTCGCAGCGCCTTCCCCAACAATCATCAATCTTCAATTTTCAATCTTAATTCACCCATAGTGCGCCTTGATCCAGTTCTGGTACTCCCCGCTTTTCACCCGCTCCACCCACTCCCGGCGCTCCAAGTACCAGCGGATGGTTTTGTCGATGCCGCTTTCAAAGGATTCCGCGGGCTTCCATCCCAATTCCCCGCGCAGCTTGCTAAAATCAATCGCATAGCGCCAGTCGTGGCCGGGGCGGTCTTTCACAAAGGTGATCAGCTCCCGGCGCGGGGGCGCGCCGCCCTCCGGCAGGATCGCGTCGAGGCGGTCGCAGATCAACTGCACCACCCGGAGGTTGGGCAGCTCCGTGTCTCCCCCGATGTTGTAGGTCTCTCCCCGCCTTCCCCGGTTCATGATCAGCCAGATCGCCGCGCAATGGTCGCGCACGTACAGCCAGTCGCGCACGTTGCTGCCGTCGCCGTACACCGGCAGGGGCTTGCGCTCCAGCGCGTTCAGGACCATCAGGGGAATGAGTTTTTCCGGGAATTGATAGGGGCCGTAGTTGTTGGAGCAGTTGGAAATGGTTACCGGAATGCCGTAGGTTTTATGGTATGCCCGCGCCAGGTGGTCGGAAGCGGCTTTGGAAGCGGAGTAGGGGCTGTTGGGTTTATAAGCGGTGGTCTCGGTAAACGCGCCCTCTTTCCCCAGGCTGCCGAAAACTTCATCGGTGCTGACGTGGTGGAAGAGGTGCAGCCGGTCGCGGTGTTCGCGGGCGGTCTCCAGGAGGTTGAAGGTGCCGATCACGTTGGTCTGGATAAATGCATCCGGCCCGGCGATGGAGCGGTCCACGTGGGATTCCGCGGCAAAATGGCAGATCGTATCGACCTGGAACTCCCGGAAAATCCGCTGCAGCTCCACGCGGTCGCAAATATCCGCTTTTTGGAAAACATAGCGCTGCGGAAATTGTGCGGCGATGCCGGCCAGGTTCTCCGGGTTGCCGGCGTAGGTCAGCTTGTCCAGGTTAATGATCCGCCCGGTAAAATCCGTCTCCTCTAACAGGTAGCGGATGAAATTGCTGCCGATAAATCCGCAGCCGCCGGTCACTAAGATGTTCTGCATCATTGGTTCTCACTTCCTTAATCAAATAATGCGAATTACCAGTTGAAAAATTATGGCCACGAAAACACCAAGACGTTAAGG
>CAZFVV010000281.1:0-3045 GCA_964522165.1 uncultured Calditrichaceae bacterium | reverse complement strand
ATGAATATTACCAGGAATCTCAGGCAAAAACTCTTTAAAACCTCCGCGTCTTAGCGTCTTTGCGGTAAAAAAATACCTAAGGTTTACGCCTGTGCGCAAAAGCGGGAATCCAGTTTTTTCAGAGAATCATGGATGCCCGCTTTCGAGGGCATGGCACCTTGGAATTTGTTTTCCTGTAAAATAGTACACACTCAATAGATTTTATCTGCAAGCTTGCTTCTTGAGTCTTAGATTAGCCGAGAGAGTAAACGAAATTGTGAAGGATGATCCCCATTTAAGCCAACAGGCAAAAATTCACCCGCCCCGCCCCCCTTCCATCATCCGCTCCCGCAACTCCCTTTCGATATTGATGCAGCCTTCCACCGCGCAATCGCCGTTGGCATAGAGTTTCTGCGGGGCAAATTCCGCAATGGTCTGCTCGATGAATTCCCGGTCGGCCAGGTAATCTAAATTGCCGGTGGTGCGCCAGACCACGGCAACCCTCTCCCCTCCCCCATCTCCGAATATGAAGGCATAACGATTGCCCCGGTGTTCGGCATAAAACAGCCGTTTTACGGAAAGTCCCAGCAAATAGTTAAAAGTTTCCGGCAAATCCACCCGCCCATCCTGCTGGCGGGAGTTGTGGAGGATTTTCAGGCGATAGTTGAAGGGATCGCGGAATCGGGAAACATCTAAAACGGCTTCGTTGCCGCGGGTCCGGTAATTCAGCAGGTAACGAACAGCATAATCATCAGCATTGTTGGAGGCCGGAGGGGCATCCTCAAAATGAATATTTTCCAGGGCGTCATCGAATTGCTCTAAGGTGTGGTATTTGAAAAATCCCCCGCCCTGCCAGCCGATTTCCCGGGAAATCCCCGGTTTATCGCCGAAGAGCGTCTTTTTCATGCGCGGGAGGATGACGCTGTGGAAGTGCTCCCCTAACTCGATCCCGATCCACTTGCGCCCCATTTTATGGGCCATGGCCACGGCGGTGCCGGAGCCCAGGAAGAAATCCATCACCCAGTCCCCCGGTTGCGAGGTGGTTTCGATGACCCGCTGCAGCAAGGCTTCCGCGTTTTCCGTGGGGAAATGGTGGCGCTGGGCGTAGCCGGCAATATCCAGCCACTCGTTGCCCACGGTTTCGGAATCGTAGAGGATTTCCGGCATCCCGGCGATTTCCTCCCCGCGGAAATCCCGGTAGGTCAAATTTTCATTGATGCGAATCTTGCCCCGTTCCGTCAGGGCGTCGATTTTTTCCTGGGAAAGCGCCCAGCGGCGGTTGGGGGGCGGGTAAAAAACCCTGCCCAGCACCGTGCGGGGGCGCTCGTCTTTGCGGGGAAAATGGAGCAGGTGAAACCAGCGAGCGGCGGTGGGGCGCTCGATGAGCCGGGGAGAGAATTTTTCGCTTTGGGAATACAAAAACAGGCTCTCGGTCTGGATGGCGAACTGTTTATCCACGGTTTGCCGGGCGCGGGTGCGGTTGATGACGATCTCATTGCGGAAATTCTCCCGCCCGAAGAGTTCATCCAACAGCAGCCGCACGTACATGCTGCCGTTGTAATCACAGCGCACGAACATGCAGCCGGCTTCCCCGATGAGCGGTCTGGCGGCGCGGATGCGGTTCTCCAGCAGGGTGTTCCAGGTGGAATCTTTGTAGCCGACCTTGTAGAAATAGTCCGCTTCCTGCTCTTTGTTGAAGGGCGGGTCGATATAGACGGTTTGCACTTTCCCGGCGAAGGTATCGCGCAGCAGGTTGAGCGCCTGCCAGTTATCGCTGTGCAGCAGCACCCCGTCGAGGCGCTCGTCCAATCGGCCCCCGGCGCTGAGGGCGTTCAGCAGCCGGTATTTGAAATCCTCCCCGAAATGGGCGGTATCCAGGGGCAGGTGCTGCCACTTCAACTCGTTCAGGGGGAATAGAGAGGATTGCATCTCCCCGATGGTGAGGTGCAGTTTATGCAGTTGCTTCCACTCCGCCAGTTGGCCGCGGTTGGTAAGGATTTCCGGGATGAGCGCCTCCAAAAACGGTTCTCCCGCGATCTCCCGGATTTTGGAGAGGGTGATGACGTACTCGCTGCCTAACACGAAGCTCTTCTTTTCCCAGAGCTTCTTTTGAAACTCCTCCACCTGCACCAGTATGGCGATGATTTTACCGGCGACCTCGCGGATCAGGCGGGCTTTTTGCAGGTTTTGCGCGAACGCCGGATTATCCCCGCGGTCGAGTACATCGAGTTTGACCACTTCGTTTTTCAGGAAAAAATCCATCTCCCGTTCCAGAAATCCTTGCAGGTCTCTGTGAATGAAATAATCCCGGTTCTGGCGGCGGGTGAAACGGTTCAGGTGCGTTTCCAGGAGGGCGCGGCGGTCGGGATTTTCCAGGAAAATTTTCAAGGGAGAGCCGGGCGGGGCTTCGCGGCCCAGCGTCTCGATAAACTGCCGGTTGATATTCGCCTGGCGTAGCCTGCCGGGGCCGAATTGTTGCCGGTCCGTCTCAACCAGGGCGCGGTACTCGAAAAAGAAGCTCAACTGGCCGGGATCGTGCCGGAAAGCCGGGGCGCCGGGCAGGAAATATTTCTTGTGGTGCGCCTTGGCGTTCCCCTTCTCGGTCTCCGCCTTCACGATGCGGAACTGCACCGCAGTATCCCCGGTCTGGAAGCGGTATTTGCTGAAAAACTCGCTGGATTTGACGTAATACTGCTCTTTATTCACCCAGTAAAAGGCCAGCGCCTCGCCGTTATAGGGAATGGCGTATCTCTCCGGCGTCCCATAGCAGCGCCGGGGGATGAAATCGCCCTCCTGGTAGTAGCGGGAGAAGAAGCGGATCAGGTGGCTGTAAACCTCCGCTTCCAGCGCTTCCGCAGCGTTCTTTTCTCCCCGCTCCGCGCTTTTCGCTCTACGCTCTACGCTCTGCGCTTCCCCCTCTGCGTCCTGCGCCGGCAAATCGCTCTCCACAAAGCGGTGCAGCCGCTCCTTATTGTGATTGATGATGCGGTAAATGCCGAAATCCAGCTCTTCGTGCTCGAATTGGAAGATTTGCTTGAGGAGGGCGCGGAATTTTTGTTGGGGGGT
>CAZFVV010000280.1:0-3063 GCA_964522165.1 uncultured Calditrichaceae bacterium | reverse complement strand
GGGAATGACAAATAAAAAAGGGGTTAACAACTTAGTATTTAAACCACTAGGCGCTCTGCAACTACACCAACAGTTCGTCGAGATGATATTTTTTGTAGAAGTGCCGGAACTGGTCGTAGGTCATGCCCAGGGATTCCGCGGCGGCGCGCTGGTTGCCATTGTGGTCTTTCAGGGCGGTGAGGAGGAGGGTCTTTTCGTAGGCCATCACCTTTTCGTAAAAATTCCCCCGCAGGGGCTCCACGGAGGTAATTTCCAGGGGAAGCTCGGTGGCGTGAATGATGCCGTCTTCGTCAGAAATGTAGAGACGTTCGATGATATTCTTAAGCTGGCGGATGTTGCCCGGCCAGTGGTAGGCCTGCAATTCGCCGATGGCCGATTCGGTGAACTGCTTCGGCTCCAGGTTGGGGATTTCCCGGTGCAATTGCCGGATGAAATACTCTACCAGCGCGGGAATATCTTCCCGGCGCTTGCGCAGCGGCGGCAGGGTGATTTCGGCGAAGGAGAGGCGGTCGTGGAGGTCGGGCAGGAACTCGCTGTTCCCCATCATTTTTTCCAAATCCGCGTTGGTGGCGGCGATGATGCGCACGTCCACTTCGATGGAGCGATTACTGCCCAGCCGCTCGAAGGTCTGGTATTCGATCACCCGGAGCAGTTTCTCCTGCACGGCGCGGTTCATGTTGGCGATTTCATCTAAAAAAAGCGTTCCCCGGTCAGCCAATTCTAATTTGCCCGGCTTGGAATCCAGCGCCCCGGTGTAAGCGCCCTTTTCCCGCCCGAACATTTCCGCCACGAATAAATCCTCCTGGAAGGCGGCGCAATTGACCACCACGTAGGCGTTTTCCGCCCGCTCGCTCTGCTGGTGAATGTAGCGTGCTAACAACTCCTTACCGGTGCCGCGCTCCCCGCGAATCAAAATCGGGCGGGGGATTTTGGCGAGAACCCGCGCCTGCTCCACCACTTTTTGGAAGATAGGGCTGTTGCCCACCCCGCAGGTGGAAGCAAGTTCGGTAAGGGATTTTGCGCTCATGGCCGCCGATAACCTTATTTTCCGTAATCTGCTACTTCAAAATCCCTTGATTTTACGGAAGCGCGCCCGGAAAAACAAGATCGAAAAAATGCGCTTCTTTAAGCGGGGGCAATTATCGGTTTGGCATTTCAGGAAGCAACATGTATCTTGAACCACATTGAGCGTAATTTGGCAGAGCCACCTGAAAAAAGGGAGTTGACCGGTATGCCGCAGACGCCGGAAGTGTATCAAAAGATCGAGGCCCAGGCACGCGCACAGGGGATTTTACCGGGGGCGCTGGTTAATCTCTGGTTAGCCGAACGCCTGCAAGTTTCAAAATAAGGAAACCCTTTAGAGAGTGGGATATTACTTCTGATCCCACTCCCTGAATCTTATCTCATCCACTTAGCCCTACCCCTGTAATTCCGACGGCAATTGTCCGAACTGTTTACGAAAGCATGCTGCTTTAACCTTCCGGATAGCCGGTATCCTGGAGGTTCAACAATCCCTACCGGATTAAGAGCATTTTCTTCGTCTGCACAAAGCCCTGTCCTGAGCCTGTCGAAGGACTTCCCGCCTCCAATCGATAGAAATACACCCCGCTGGCCAATCCCCGGACATCCCATTGATATTTGTAACTGCCCGCCGCCAGGTTTTCCGAAACCAGGGTGGCCACTTTCTCTCCCGCCACGTTGTAAATGGTCAGGGTGACGAAACCGGCTTTTGGCAGAGCAAACTCAATCGTCGTTGAGGGGTTGAAGGGGTTGGGATAATTTTGAAAAAGCGCGTAGGATTTGGGAATCTCAGCAAGCGGCTGTGGTTCGATTCCGACGAGACCTTCCTTGGACTCCCACGCTCCCATATCCGGGTGCGAGCCAGCCGGGTAGGGCCGCATTCTTCCATTAATATCTTCCCCCGGGCAATTACAGACCACGCCGCCGCCAAAATCATAGGAATGGATGCCGGCACCGATACAGGGGCTGGCATTTGACAGGCTATCGGCAACCAGTAAGGGATCCGCGTCGATATTCCCATCTCCCGGCCAACTGCCCTGAACGTCGGAATAGCGCACCTCGATAGTGCCGCCATTAGAAATGGCTATTTGCGGCCCGGTGGGAGCGCTGTTACCCCACAAAATAGTGTTCATTACTTTTACAAAAGGCTGCGCCGATCCGCTGACCCGAATACTGCCGCCATTTCCGGTGGTGCTATTGTTGGTAATGGTGCTGACCCGAATACCGCCGCCATTTCCGGTGGTGCTATTGTTGGTAATGGTATTGTTAATCAGTTCCGGTTCCGGTATTCCGGTAGCAGGTGTCCAATGTAAAATCCATATCCCGCCGCCGCCAAATAAACCGGCAACATTTCCGGAGATAATATTGTTGGTGAGAATCGGGCTGCAATTTTCTATGAGCATGCCGCCACCCCCGCTGCCGGGCGTATTCAATCTATTATCGCTGATAATATTATTACGGATAATATAGGGCCCTGGCCGATCCTGTTCGCCGTAAACACAAAGTCCGCCTCCATAGGCATAGGCTGCATAACAATCATTATTGCTTACCCGGTTGCTCTCAAACAAACAGGTATCTTTGCTCCACAAAAAAACAGCGCCGAGAGGTTGTCCCGTTCCCGTCGCCGTAGCGCTGTTTTGACTGATTTCGTTATCCCGGATAATGATATAGTCACCGATATCGCCTGAGGCAAAGATGCCGGCCGCGGTGGCAGCGGTATCACCGGCGGCGGTGATATGATTCTGGATAATTTTATTCTTTTCAATTTTCGCGCCCGAGTATGCTACGAAAATACCCCCACCCTCTTTATCGTTCAAATTGGGAGGCCAGGTTGCACTTGTACCAGATCCCCCGGTAACGGTAAACCCTGTCAGCACCGAATTGGTATCCTCCCCGGAAACAAAATAGACCACCGAGCCGCTGTCCGGGTGGCTGGGCTGGCTGCCGTTGATGACGGTGTTGTTGATGTGGTTGGTATCCCCGTCCAGGATAAACAGGCTGGCGACGGTAATGGCTTTCCCCAGGAACTTGATGTTCTCATAA
>CAZFVV010000279.1:0-3148 GCA_964522165.1 uncultured Calditrichaceae bacterium | reverse complement strand
CGGGCAAAATCGACCAGGGCTTGATGGCAGGTGTCATAAAATTGCGGGTCTGACAACTTCTGTAAAAAGCCGGGGACGTTTTGAAATCCTTCCCCGGCGTAGAACAGCCCCTTCCCCTCCAACGCGCTCAATTCCCCGCTGTACCGGCCCCGGTTGGTAATCACCGGAACCCCGTTGGAAATGAAGGCGGTAAAACTGCTCCGCCGGGAAGAGACCCCGTCTTTGAAGTACAACACCGCGCAGAAAATCTCCTTGATCAACCCCCCGATCTCTTCGATCGGGCGGTCGATGTGCCACCCGGTGCGCGGCAGGGCGCCCTCAGCCTGCTCCCGGAAGGTGCGGTAATACTCCCGGTAGTAGGGGTGTACCCCGCCGATGAATCTAAAAGTATATTTCCCGGGAAATTGCCGCTCGATCTCCGCCATCATCCGGATCACCTGCTCCATCTGTTTATTGGGGTAAAAAATGCCGAAAAAAGCGATCACCCCGGGATCGGCGTCCGCCGGGGAGCGCTCTACCGACACGTTATTGCCCGCGGGAACGATGGAAACTTTCTTCCCGAGGCCGGGAAAGAGCGCGCTGACCGCCCTGCGCTCGTACTCGTTGGTGACGAAAATCCAATGCGAGAAGAACAGGAAGACGTACTCGGAAAGCCGCCGCAAAAGGTGAATGTTGGAAAATTCGTGCAGCGTGACAATGATTTTGTAGCCGGCCCGGCGCAGCCATTTGATGTACAGATGAGGGATCAGGTTGTATTTGCCGTAGAGCGAGCAGGGATACTGGATCATGATATGGGTAACCTGCTGGTGTTCGAGGAAGGTGCGGAGCTTTGGGTAATCGCGCAGCCGCCAGCGGATTTTCAAGGTTGGAAAGCCGGGATCGGGGATTTCCGGGGCGTCGGTGGTGACCAAAACGGTTTCCACCCCGGACTTTTGCAACTCCCGGATCAGGTAGTAGCTGTTATCCCCCACGCCGGAGATCACCTGCGGGTAATCGCCGGAAAGCACCGCTAATTTCATCGCCATTCCTCTTTCAGAATCCGCAGCACCACCTTCACGCGCTCCCGCCTGCCCAGCAGCAGCCCCCGCGCCAGGGAGACCGCGTAGCTTGCCCAGATCCCCGGCAGGCAGCGGGGATAGAACTTGCGGGTAAAGACCAGCCGGTTTTTCAGCATGTAATAATCGGACTGGTAGCTGCGCCGCCGCAAATCGGCGTGGGAGCCGATGGTGCGCCCTTCCTTGTGATAGACCCGGCTCTCCCCGCAAACGCCCACTTCCCAGCCCTGTTGGCGGGCGCGCAAGGCCCAGTCCAATTCCTCGAAATATAAAAAATAATCTTCGCACAACAACCCCACCTGGTTCAGAAATTCCCGGGAAACCAGCATGGCCGCCCCCACGGCGTAGTCCGGGCGGGAGTCGAGCCGGTCGTATTGGCCGCGGTCGCGCTCCCCGTCCCCGACGTGCCGTCCCACCCCGATCCACTTGCGGTAGCGCCCGCCCACGGCCTGGATGATCTCCGGCGCGTCATAATACAACAATTTACTGCCCAAAATGCCGATTTTTTGCCCCGCCGCGCGATACCGCTGCATGGTTTCCACTAACTTGCCCGGCGCGTCCGGCGCCGCCACGGTGTCGTTGTTCAATATCCAGAGATACTCGAAATCGTTCTGCCGCAGGGCAAAGCGGATGCCTAAGTTGTTGCCCCCGGCAAATCCGCGGTTGCGATCGCTTCGAATGAAAATTACCCGCTCCGGGCGACGGGGGGCGTTTTCTTCGGCCTCCCGCGCGGAAATAATTGCATGGGAAACCGGCTTGGGAACCGGGGGGAAGGACAGCCGGCGCAGCGGGTGCTCGCCCGGCGGCTGGTACTCCCGGCGGCCTTCGGCCCACTCCCGCAGCTGCTGCATGGAATCATCGGAGGAACAATTATCCACCACCAGCGCCTGGAAGCGCGGATAATCGCTGCGCAGGAGGCTCTCCAGACACTCCACCGTGTCCGCCCCGCGGTTGTAGTTCAGCACCACGATATAGACTTTCGGGGAGCCGGGAATGGCGGGATTACTGTTCTTCATGGTTGCGATATTCGGCGATGATTCCGGCGGCGATTTGGGCGTAGCGTTTTTCGATCTCTTCCCGGGGAGATTGGGATTGGAACTGCTTCATCAAACGGATTTTGGCGAAAGTGGAAACGTGGTACGCGGCCATCAGGCAGCTAAGATAGAGTCCCTGCGCCCCGTCTTTGTATCCCCGGCGCACGATGAAGCGGCGCAAAAACTCCCGCGCCGCTTTGTAGAGCATTTTTCCGGCGGAAATATCCTCCTTCTGCCCGGCAAAGATATTCTTCGCCTCGATGGTAGTGTAGCGGTTCAGTTTATCCAGGAAGTGCTCCAGGTCGATATAGTTGAAATGGATGAACCCCTCCCGGGGATCCTCGACGGCCAGCACCCGGGGGTTGTTGACGATGCGGAAGATGTCGTGCACCGTTTCGCTATAGCGAACGAACTTTTTTTTGTAAAACCGGGGATGCTTATCCTGCAACGCGCCCCAACTGGTTCCCTGCATCAAATGCCCGAAAAAGTAGTTGTTGTGGGGCAGGTAAACCAGGTCCGCCTGGTCATTTTGCATGATCGCGAGCAAGCGTTCTTTCAAGGGCGGGGGAACCAGCTCGTCGGCGTCCACGGAGAGCACCCACTCGTGGGAGGCCTGCTCGAGCGCGAACTGCCGGGCGGGATCGGCGTAGCCCATCCGCTCGTGGAAAAAAATCCGCCCGGTGTACTCCCGGGCGATTGGCACGGTATTATCGTCGCTGTGCATGTCCACGATGACGATTTCCTCCGCCCATTTAACGGTTTCTAAGCAGTTGCGGATATTCTTTTCCTCGTTCAAGGTGTTGATCACCACGGAGAGGGGGTATTTTTTCATGGGAGATCGCTCATGGTTTCATGTGCGGAGCTGAAGCTTTGCACTCCGATAATCCTTCCTTAACGAGTAATGCGAATTACCAGTTGAAGACTTATGGATTAGCTTCCGAAGTTCCCCCCGGGAGCATTTACGCCGAAGGCGTAACACATCACAGCCCAGGGTAAGCGACGACGTCGCGCCACCCTGGGCCTAAATTATACCAACCAACCGCACCCTGAAGGGGTGCA
>CAZFVV010000278.1:0-3149 GCA_964522165.1 uncultured Calditrichaceae bacterium | reverse complement strand
CCAAATCCATTTAGCAATGGCCTTAACCTGTGGGCAAATGGAGACGGTTTGCATCTGGTTTACTCCGAAGCGCCAACAGTTTCTTCTGACCCTTACGATACCTGGTATCAACGATCCGAGCATGATGATGATTTTTGGATAGAGACATACAAGGTTACCGACAATCCCAATGACGCTGGGGGTTTACCAGCTATAACGACTTCACCTAACCGCGTACATGTGGTATTCACTGATATCCGGGATCCTTATCCTGCCACTCATAGCCCTGGTGATGCCAAAACCAGGGATCGCTACCTTGGAAGCTGGCAATCTTCAATGAATCTCTTTGAGAATTATGCAGTTTTGAGCAATATAGTTGCCAGCAGTTCCAAACTCCATGGGACCTATTATGAAAATGATGAACTTGTATTCGATTTGTACTATAAAAATCGCGACTTTTCCAGTCCCTGGCCGTCACAATCGACATTATTGCTTACCTTTGCTGAACCGTGGTTCGCTCCCGCAGATATGACGGTCACGGAAGATGATCGAGTACACATGACTACAGGATATGAAAGTTATATAGAGTGGGCTAATGGAACTCTATCTGAATCTTTTAGATATGCCGATAGAGGCTTTACATCATGGTCGCGAATCGCTGCAAACGGAAATGATGTATATGTGGCATGGCTAAGTCGGGATGTTACTCCAAATACGATTGAAATGCGCCAGCGCGACTTTGCCCCCCTCATTCCCACCGGCGTCGCCGGTTCCATCGAAGACCCCACCGGGGATAAGCATCCCCGCTTGGACTGGAACCCCAACCGGGAAGCGGACCTCAGCGGTTATGAAATTCATAAAAAAGTGGGCAGCGGCAGTTGGGCGCTGTTAGCCACCACCGCCAATACCTATTACGTGGATGAAACCGTTACCGGGGCCAGCTTCCAGCAATACTCCAACAACGTGGTGATCTCTTACAAAATCCGCGCAAAGGATTTACAAAACCAGTTTTCGGATTTCTCATCTCAGGTTGATTTTAACACTCGCGGTTCGGGGCAAGAGAAGCCAATCAGTTGGAAGCCGGTCGATTCAGGCGTTCCCGGGGAGTTTACGCTGCTGCAAAACTATCCCAATCCCTTTAACCCGGTTACCACAATTCAATTCGGCTTGAAAAAAGCCGAGGCAGCAGAGGTGGTAGTCTATTCCATGGATGGCCGGAAAATCGCGACCGTGGTGAACGAATTTCTGGAAGCGGGAACGTATCAAGTGCAGTGGAATGGGAAGGATGCATACGGCAACCCGGCCAGTTCCGGCGTGTACCTCTACCAACTGAAAGCAGGAGACCAAAGGCTGGTGAAGAAAATGATGCTCATCAAATAAAACTGCCTGTTCAGGTAAGAGTTTCATCCGATCGCACACCGGGAGACTCTCCATCGCAGGCAGTTTGCAAAAGCACCCCGCTTCTTCCAAAGGCTGAGAAGAAGCGGGGTTGTTAATTTAGCCTTAAAACACTCAAATATTCCGTCTCAACCGCGCCACCGGAATGTCCAACTGCTCCCGGTACTTGGCCACGGTGCGGCGGGCGATGGGAATGCCCTCCCGGTTGAGAATATCGGCGAGCTTGTCGTCGCTGTAAGGTTTGCGGGGGTTCTCCGTGGCGATGATCTCCTTCAGGCGGTCCTTGATCCGCAAGGTGCTCATATCTTCGCCTTCCTCGGTTTCCATCCCCTCGTTGAAGAAGTATTTCAGCTCGAAAACCCCGTAATCGGTGTGCACGTACTTGCCCTTGCACACCCGGCTGACCGTGGAAATGTCCATTTCGATCTTTTCCGCGACATCTTTCATAATCATCGGTTTGATGTGCTCCGGCCCGTGCAGGAAGAAATCCTGTTGTTTTTCCACAATCGCTTCCATGGTCTTCTGCATGGTCACCTGGCGCTGGCGGATCGCTTTGATGAACCATTTGGCCGAATCCACTTTGTCTTTCAGGAACTTACGCTCGTCGCGGGAGAGTTTTTTGGGCTGCCGGAGCATGTTTTTATACACGTTGCTGATGCGCAGGCCGGGGAGCTTATACTCATTTAGCGAGACAACTAAATCGTCATCGACCGTTTCCACGTAAAAATCGGGGATAATGTAATTTTGTTTGGCGTCGGAGTAGCCTTCCCCGGGTTTGGGGTTGAGCTTGTTGATCTCGACCATCGCTTCTTTCACCTGGTCGAGGGAGATGGAAAGCGTTTCCGCCACCTTTTCGAAGCGGCGGTTGATAAAATCGCTGTAACACTCCTTGAGAATGCGCAGGGGGATGGCGTGCTGCCCGTTGCCGTTGCGCACTTCCAATTGCACTACCAGGCACTCCTGCAGATTTCTGGCGGCGATTCCGGGAGGATCGAACCGGTGGATCAGTTTTAGTACTTTTTCGACGGTCTCGGGAGCAATTTCAAAAATCTCCGCAATCGCTTGCACGGTAACTTCCGAATCCAGGTAACCGTCATCGCGAAGATTGTAGATGATGTATTCCCCGATGCGAAATTCCACTTCCGAAAGTTTCAACATCTGTAACTGGCTGATGAGGTGTTCGGACATGCTTTCCAGGTAAGGTTCCGGCATATCCCGTTCTTCTTCCGGGTGCTCTACCGGCATGCGCGGCTCGGAGTAGTCCTCGTCGTTGGGGAGCAGGTCTTCCAGGTTGATGTCTTCCTGAACTTCCTCATTCAGTTTTTCCTGTTCGCTTTTGTTGTTCTCTTCCAGGGCCTCGAATTCCTCCTTGATTTCTTCGGTTTCTTGCGGATTTTCCGCAATCTCGTCCTCTTCTTCCTCCACTTCTTCCCATTCTTCCGCTTCTTCCAGAACCGGGTTCAGTTCCAATTCAGTCTTGATCTTCTGTTCCAGCATGAGCATGGGGAGCTGCAGCAGGGTGGAGACCAGGATCTGCTGCGGCTTGAGCACCTGAGTTTGCGTTTGAATCAGCGCGTGTCCTAATTTGGCCATTATCCTTTAACCCTTCTTTTCAATCGTTCTGGCATCAAAAATGTAGCGAAAAAATAAAAAACTACCCCTATGGGAGTCAACAGAAAAAGTAAATGGGAATGATTATTGCCCGCTTTCCGGTGGCTAGTACATCGCGGCAGAGTTAGTCCGCCGCCAGGCTACTGGTTGCGAAGTTCAAC
>CAZFVV010000277.1:0-3155 GCA_964522165.1 uncultured Calditrichaceae bacterium | reverse complement strand
TATTTCTCAGCGTTCTTTGCGGCCTCTGCGGTTAAATGTGACATTGTCAAGGTAAACCTTAGGTATTTTTTACCGCAAAGACGCTAAGACGCAGAGGTTTTAGAAAATTTTCGCCTGAAATTCCTACTGATATTCACAAAAATCAACATTATTTTCTTTGCGTCTCAGCGTCTTTGCGGTGATTTTTTGCTTAGGTTTACGCCTATGCGTTTTCACGGGAATGACAAAACCATGTTTTGCGTAACAGCAGCCAGTGCAAAACTGAAGTTTTGCACTCCGGTTCCCCCCGGCCGGCAGGGCAACAAAAAGGCGCTCCCGCACCAGAGAGCGCCTTTCTCACAGTTGCATACCCGGTATTGCCTACTCGCCTACCGCCTACTCAAGCGATCCCGACAGGACAAAAACATCCCTGTTTTTTTGTCGGGATGAAATCTTCCTGATGTCACTTCACCAGGGTCAGTTTCACGCTTTCCCGGAAATGGCCGGTGGTGAGCACCGCAAAATAGACCCCCCCGGGCACGGTCTGGCCGTTATCGTCCGCCCCGTCCCAGGCGAGGGAGTGGGTGGCCGGTTCGGCGATGCCTTCGAAGAGGGTGCGGATTTTCTGCCCGATGGTGTTATAGATTTCCACCTTTACGTCCTGCAACCCCTGGGAGCCGGCGGGAATGTCGAATTTGAGGTTGGTGGAGGGGTTGAAGGGATTGGGATAAGCGGGGTAAATCTTGAAATTCGCGGGTACGTCGGCGTTGAGGGTGATGATCTCCGTGCCGGCCGCCTGGGGGGTGGCGCTCACCGGGCCGTGCTCGGTGCGCACCCCGTTCACGTCCACGTCCGCGATTTTGTACCAGTAGGTAGTTCCGTTGGCCACTAAATTATCCGCGAGGCTGTAGGAAATGGGGGCGTTGGAGTTGCCCTGCCCGGGCCGGAAGCCGATGACCTGGTACACCCCGTTGCGCTCCGGCGCCCGCAGCACGTCGAAGCGCTCGTTGTTGATCTCGCTCTGGGTGACCCAGCGCAGGGTTACCACCCCGTTCCCGGCCGCGGCGGTGAAGGAGGAAAGCTCGACGGGGAGGGGAGTGTCAACACTATGGGTATTGGGATTGCCAAAATTATTGGGATTACCATTTAACGGTTCCCCAGTCGGGATTGAAGTGATCGTCCACTCACTGGATGTGTATGTGGTGTTGCCATTATTGATGCTTGACTTTCTGATCGCATAGCTATCTACATAAAAATTGCTTGCATCACCGATAATCCCAAAAATATCTATTCGGTTATCTGAAGCATCTTTTAGTTCGTAAACATCGTTCCCATTTCCATTAACCCCACTAGCTGTCGCATCCCGATTTGCAGCACCAAAGGCCAAATCAAAAGCTGTGTTTTCACTCGTAATAACGTAGCATTCTCCAGATGATAATGTTACGGAAGGAAAAGTAAATACAAGAGTAGCAGTTACTACACCATTAGAGTATCGATTAACTTTCCAACCTGTCAAAGTTCTACTGTTGACATGAACGTTGGTAATTTCGATATACTTTGGAAGGCCTCCGGTTCTATTGCCATCCATAACTTCACTAATGATTACTCCATCGGTTTGAGCACAAATCATAAAACTCAGAAACAACACCATCGTAACCATCCACTTCATAGTAACCTCCATGCTTAAGTTGAAATTTCAGGGAAACTGAATATCCGTCGATCCCGCCTTCCCGGCGGGGTAAATCATCCCAAACGCTCAAGTAATCCGTGTCAAAGAACCGCCTTGCCGCCGCGAAAATCACTTTCAAATTTAGGGCTAAATTTCGCTTTGTCAAGCACTTTTCCGACCCCGGTCACATTTTCGCGATTGCCAAATTTAATTTTCGGCAGGCGCGGGGGGGGAACTTTAGCGGTCAGCGCTTAGCCGTCAGCGATCAGCGATCAGCCGGTAAAATGTTTTCAAAAACCGAGACCATGAACCCAACTGCGAAGGCCTTTGCAGGGAGTGCCCGCAGCGGGAACTTCTTTATATCGGAGTGCAAAGCTTCAGCTTTGCACTGTGCAGGTGCAAAACTGAAGTTTTGCACTCCTTCGAGAACAAGTCTCACAAATGAGTATCGCTGACGCCTGACCGCTAATCCCTGCCTGCCCGGCAAATTTTCCGCTTGAATTATAAGGCGAATCGCCGTAAACTCTTGGCGAACAAGCGTTTTCCACGCTTGGAAAGGAGAGACAGAGATTCATGCTCAACTTCTTCAACAGTATCGTCAGCTTCGTATCCGGTTTGATGCAAACCAACCCGATTTTGGGCGTGATCGTGATGATCGCCCTGATCTCCGGCGCCGGTTATCTCATCTACAGATTCTGGAACTTTGCCATCAGCCACTATCTTACCTGGCTGGCGCCCCTGGCGCAAACCCTGCCGCTTACCGGGGCTTTGCTGCTGAAGGATACCATCCGCGCCCAGCTCACCGGCGAAACCGTGTCCCTTTTTATCACCATTCTCTGCATCGTCTATTTTACCCTCACCTCTTTTCTCTATAACATGTTGTTGGAGATTGCCACTAAAAAATCCAAAAACGGGCAGTTGATCATTACCATACTGGGCCTCATCGGCGCGGCCCTCTGGGGAGTGCTGCTCTCCCAGGCGCTCTTCGGGGCAGATATCCTCGGACCCCCCGTGGAAGGGGGGGGGGATGGGGGCGGCGAAGGCGGAGGGGGGCGAGGCGGCGAAGGCGGAGGCGGCGGGGAGCCGATCCTTCCCCGCTGAGCGCGCAGCAGGGGGAAAATACCCCGTATCGCGGTTCTTTGCCGTTCCGAAGTGAGGGGGGAGTGGTGAATGGCCGGCCTTAAGCCCAATGTTGCTAACTTTTCAGTCCCGGTAGGGACGATTGAGAATAGCCCGCCAATTCATTGGCGGGATGGAAAATTCCTGATTCTCTATGAGTCCCGTCAGGGACGACCGAAAGACGTGCTGTTTTCAAACGTCCCTGACAGGACTATTCTAACCTGGGTGTGTCCCTTTTTCCCACCAGTTAACTGGTGGGCTATATTCGAACGTCCCTAACGGGACTGAGACTCATGAAAAGTTAGTGCCATTGGCCTTAAACCATTTCTTTTCTATTTGATAAAATCCGAATTTGCGCTAAACTTCCCGGTAACGTTTGCCCTTTATG
>CAZFVV010000276.1:0-3196 GCA_964522165.1 uncultured Calditrichaceae bacterium | reverse complement strand
TTTCCGCAATTTCGTCCAAAAAGATGCTCCCCTCCTTCGCGCGCTCCAGCCAGCCGGCCCGGTCGCTGATTGCCCCGGTAAAGGCCCCTTTCACATGCCCGAACAACTCCGATTCGATGAGATTCTCCTGGAACGCCCCGCAGTTGAGGGCTACAAAAGGCTGCTCTTTGCGAAAGCTGTTATAGTGCAGCGCCCGGGCCACCAGTTCTTTGCCGGTGCCGCTTTCCCCCTTAATTAGCACCGTGGCCGGGGAGTCGGCGATCTGGGTGATGATCTTGAGAATGCGCACCATCTGGGAATCGTGGCCGATAATGGCTTTGAAATCATGGCGCTCGCGCAGTTCTGCCTCTAACGCGCTGATGTGATTCTGCAAGCGCTGGCGCTCCAAAGCGTGATGCGCAGCCAGAGAGATGAAATCGGCAAACGCTTCCGCAAACCGCCCGGTCTCTGCTTCGAAAGCGCCGCGCACGGTGCGGTTATCCAGGTAAACCACCCCAAAAGTCTCGCCCTCAAATTTCAAAGGCAAGCAGATGACGGAAAGGATTTTCAGGCTGGACGTGCTGGCGCTGTCCTTCAGCCGGGGGTCGTTCAGGGCGTTGGTCAGACAAATCGCTTCCCCGCTTTCTTTGACCATGCTGATGATGGTGCGGCTGATTTCGAAGCGGGGATTTTCAAGATCTTCACGCTGTAAATTGCGGGCGGTCTCAAATAAGACACTCCCTTCGGCATCAAAGAGAATGATCATTCCCCGCTCCGCGCCGGTGGCCTCAATGGCTTTATCCATTGCGATCTTTAAAACGTCCCTGATATTCGACTTCCCCAAAACGCATTTTCCGATATCCAACAGCCGTTGGAATGCTAAAGGATCAAACTGGTTAATTCGTTCGGATAACATTGGGATGTTCCTGATTGTTCATGGTTTCCATAAGTGAAACTTATTGGCGCTCTAAAAGCCAAATATCCCCCACACGTTCAAATGTAGCAAAGAACAATTCATTACTATGAATAGACAATTGGGTAATTCGACTGACCTGTTTTGTGGGGTTGTTAAAATGGGTCAGTTGTTCTCGATAGGAGCCGTCAAGCGAAATCTTCCAGATATTTCTAACGCCATTTTTCATCGGGCAATAATAAATAAATTTGCCGTCGGCAGACCAACATAAGCCGGTACCGCTTCTTTCTTTGTCGAAAGTAAGTTGAACCGGGTTTCCCCCTTTCGCAGGCATCAGCCAAACATTTTCATAACCATCACGGTAAAAGGCAAACGCGATTGTTTTTCCATCGGGAGAAAACCGCGGCGCGGTATCATTTGCGATATCGAATGTCAATTGTTTTGCTTCGCCGCCATTTGCGGGCATCAGCCAAATGTTGCTTTCGGGATTCTTTCTCTCAAAGGCGATCCACTGCCCATCGG
This sequence comes from uncultured Calditrichaceae bacterium, assembly GCA_964522165.1. Taxonomy (GTDB): domain Bacteria; phylum Calditrichota; class Calditrichia; order RBG-13-44-9; family J075; genus JABWBP01. Next base: position 1,782 of record CAZFVV010000276.1, on the reverse strand, counting down.
GCGACCAATCCGGCACCAGGTCCGCGCAATTATTATGGGTCAAACGGATTTTTTCACCATTTTCCAGGTTCATTATCCAAAGCTCCATCGCTGACGCCAGGCCAACTGCATCAACATATAAGATTTGTTTGCCATCCGGCGACCACACCGGATGGGCGCTAAAATCATCAGCCCAGTGGATAACTTTAAGGTTTTTTCCATAACGATCACAAACTAAAATATTACGATTGCCATGAATTGGGGATGTCATAACAATAGATCGGCCATCAGGAGAAATATGAGGATCTGCGGTCCATTGATTCCAATCCGTTATCGCACGCAGTTGTCCCTTAACGGTCTTAGAGGAGTTCCGGAGCTGCAGCGCATAAACATTTCCACATTTCTCGATTCTTGAATAGGCAAGTTTTTTACCGTCGCGGGAAATATCCAGGTCTTCAACATTTACGCCCCTGGTAACAGGAATGGGTTCGCCAATTGGTTTTTGTCTGACAAGATCAACCTTCTGGAACCAGACATCGCTAATACCGCCTCTATCAGAGCGAAAAAAGATGCCCTTGCTTTTTTCGTGCCATACTGGATAGGTATTAAAGCAGGTATTATCTATTACCGGGAAAACAATGTCTTCCAGCACCGATTTAGCCAATATGCTGTGCGCGCCCCACATACCTTTACTGAAAATCAACCACTTTGCATCGTGTGACCATGTAGGCCGCCGCAATTCCTGTTCGCTTTCAGATTCAAAAACTAATTTTGGCTCCCCGCCTTCCAGGGGAACTATAAATATTTTCCTAAATCCCCGGTAAGCAATATATCTCCCGTCAGGAGACCACCCCGGTTGATCTCCTGAGGCGATTCGCTTTGATTCCCGGGATTTTAAAACAAGAACAAAAACCTCCCAGCCATCATCCCGTTGAGATTCATAAGCGATCATGGTGCCATCCGGCGACCAGCGCGGGGATTTATCGTTAGTAGGATTATCCGCGGTTAGATTATAAAGTTCGCCGGTCTTCAAATCTTTAACCCAAATATCCATGTTGCCGGCCCGATCCGAAGCAAAGGCAACTTTATTACCGTCGGGGGAAAAAGAAGGGGCATCTTCCTCTCCCGGCCAGCTTGTGACCGGTATGGTTATGGCTTCGACAAAGGACTGTACCCCATCATTAAGATTGACCCCGGGGATTTTATTGAAGGGATTGTTCATCCAGTAAATAATAAACATGATTATTATGGCTGAAAAAATTCCAACGCCTGTTAATAAAAGTGTTTTGGAACTCTTTTTACGCGAAATTACGTTCGATGCATTTGTGTTGACATTTTGCAAAGCCTGCTGCATCGCTAAAGCATTTTTGTAACGACCCGCAGGCTTCTTTGATAACGCTTTCATGATAATTTTTTCAATTTCCGCTGAAGTACCAGCCAACATTTTAGACGGCGGTATTGGTTCATCCCTGATAATTGCTTTCATTACCGCAATCCCATCACCACCGGCAAAGGGCGGGGCCCCGGTCAGCAATTCGTATAAAACAATACCCAGGGCAAAAATATCGCTTCGTTCATCTGCTTTTCCGCGCTCAATTTGTTCGGGGGACATATAAGTGGCAGTTCCTGCCAGGCTGCTCGCGGAAGTTATTAAAATAAGGTCTGAAGGAACATTCTCGATAGAAAGAGGCGCAATGGCCTGGTCGTATGCTTCGGTTTTCAGCTTCGCCAGCCCGAAATCCATGATTTTCACCTGCCCGGAATCCGTTACCATAATATTATCCGGTTTGATGTCGCGGTGAA
>CAZFVV010000275.1:0-3233 GCA_964522165.1 uncultured Calditrichaceae bacterium | reverse complement strand
GCTTGATAAGTCTTCACTTTTGCTCTTTTCCCTCAAAGTCTTAAAGTAGAACTAATTGCTAATTGCTAATTGCCAATTGCCATTCACCCATTCCGCCACCACTCCCCAATAAGCTATAATTACAAACCCTTTGAAATTACCGCGAAACGTTTTAATTTTGGCATCAAGTTAATGTGCAAAATAAATTTCGTACTCCGATATGCCGGATCGGATGCTAAACTGTTGAAGGAGATCAAAAAAATGGCTGCACATGGTTTGCAAATTCCCCGAAAGTCCCTCGTAGAACGGTTCCTGAAATATGTAAAAATCGACACCCAATCCAGCGAAGAATCGCAAACTTATCCCAGCACCGCAAAGCAGCTCGACCTCTCCCGGCTGTTAGTGGAGGAATTGAAGTCCCTGGGGGTGAAAGACGCCCGCCTCACCGAACACGGGTACGTTTTCGCGACCCTGCCTTCCAACCTGCCCAAAAATCACCCCGCCGCAGTGCCCGCCATCGGGCTGATCGCCCACGTGGATACCTCCCCGGACGTGAGCGGGGCCAACGTGAAGCCGGTGATCCATGAAAATTACCGCGGCGGCGACATCGTTCTGCCCGCGGATCGCACCCAGGTGATCGACCCGGGGGGCAACCCGGCGCTGAAGAACTGTATCGGGCACGACATCATCACCACCGACGGAACCACCCTGTTAGGCGCGGATAACAAGGCCGGGGTTTCGGAAATCATGGCCGCGGTGGAATACTTGCTGGCGCACCCGGAAATTCCCCACGGGGAGATCAAAATCGCTTTTACGGTGGATGAAGAAGTAGGCCGGGGCACGGAGCACTTCGATTTGCAGGAATTCGGCGCAAAATACGCCTACACCATCGACGGGGAAACCGCCGGGGAAGTCGAAGACGAAACCTTCTCCGCCGATACCGTGGAAGTGCACGTGTACGGAACCAATGTTCACCCCGGCTACGCCAAAAACAAGATGGTAAACGCCCTGAAAGTGGCCGCGGACTTCCTGGAGCGCCTGCCCAAAGACCGCCTCTCCCCGGAAACTACCGAAAAACGGGAAGGCTACGTGCATCCCAACTCCATCTCCGGGAACGTGGAAAAAGTGGAAATCAAATTTTTGATCCGCGATTTTACCGTGGAAGGATTGAAAGAGAAGGAAAAATTCCTGGAACAACTACGCGATGCGACTTTGAAGAACTGGCCTAAGGCGCGCCTGGAGCTGAAGGTGATCGAAAGCTACCGCAACATGAAATACGTGCTGGAAAAATACCCTTTCGTGAGCGACTACGCCGTGGAGGCGGTGCGGCGTAGCGGGTTGGAACCGGCGCGCAGCATTATTCGCGGGGGCACCGACGGCTCCCGGCTCTCTTTTATGGGCCTGCCCACGCCCAACGTCTTCACCGGGGGGCACAACTTCCACAGCAAGCGGGAGTGGATTTCCATTCAAGATATGGAAAAAGCCGCCGAAACCATTCTGCACTTAGTGCAAATCTGGGCGGAACGGGGGGAGTAGGCGGATTGCGGATTTCCTGATGCGTATTGCGTACTGCGTATTCCCTATCCCGAGTTACGCATTACGTTTCACGCATTACGTTTCACGCATTTTCTTTTAAAACTCTACCTGAACCGAGGACCACACCATGACCGAACATAATCGCAATGAGAGCGGGAAACTGGCCCGGGGCGCCAAGTGGGTGATCCGGCAGCTTCTCCTGGAACTGGAGAGCCGCAATACTGAGATCACCCTGCGCGATGCCGCGCCCCAGGGCTACAGCATTTTCTATGACCTGGCGGCGGGGGAAGAGGCGCTGGTGGCGGAATTTGCCCAAAAATTAGGCATCCGCAAAAACGGCGACCGCCTGGAGGTGCAGCATGGCATCGACTAAAGGCCCGGTTTCCTGGATTGTTACCGCTCTCCTCATCGTGGTGGCGCTGGCGGTAATCTGGAGCATCTGGAATTCCCTGCAAGATACCCGGGAAAAGCTGCGCGCCCAGAAAGAGAAAATGGAGGAGCTGGAGCGCAAAGACGCGGCCATGCGCCGCTACGTGGACAGCCTCGATAACGCCCTGGCGCAGATACGCGAGCGCGAGCAGCAATTGGCCGAGGAGCGGGAGGCCTTGCAGCAGCGACTGGCGCGCTTGCAGCAGGAATATCAGCGCGTGAAGGACCGCATCGATCAGCTTTGGGAAGCCAAAGGGGTGATCAGCGAGTTGGACCAGGCCTTTCCGCACTGGGCGGGGCAGTTTTGGGAAGCGCAGCGGGCCGACGGGGTTCACGGAATCATCGCCCCGCGTTTGTTCGGGGCGGAAGTGGCGGAGATCAAAGCCGACCTGGACAAAAGCGAGCAGGAAGTCAGCATCAAAGACAGCGTTATTACCAACCTGGATAGCACCGTGGCGCTGAAGAATGAAGAGGTGAGAGTGCTGGAAATGAAAGCGGACAGCATTATGAGCACTTACGACAACCTCTTTGCGGAGTACCAGGAGCTGGACCAGAAATACCGCAAAGAAGTGGCCAGCAAGTGGTTCAAATTTACCCCCGGCAACGTGTTGAGTTTTGGCGTCGGCGCCGGGGCGGGGTATTTTATAGGCAAATCCGTGGGCGACTGAGGAAAACCAGGGGCAGGTGGCAGGAGCAGGGGTAGGAGTAGGGACAGGGAGAGGAGCAGGGGCAGGTGGCAGGGGCAGGAGCAGGGATATGACAATTAGAGGGGGAATCGTGGCAGGCGATTTTCGTGAATTAAAAGTTTACCAGTTGGCCTATCAGTTGGCGATGGAGATATTTCATCTCTCAAAGACCTTTCCTCGGGAAGAAATGTATTCATTAACCGATCAAATCCGGCGATCATCGCGATCTGTTTGTACAAATATTGCGGAAGGTTATCGAAAAAAGAGATATTCCAAACACTTTACAATGAAGATGAGCGATGCGGATGGTGAAGCCAGCGAGACAACCGTGCATTTGGATTTTGCCAAAGACTGTAGTTACATCACTGAGGATATTCACAACTCATTAATCCAAAGATACCAGGAAGTCGGAAAAATGCTTGGCAGCATGGCCGATCATCCCGAACGATTTCTACCTAAAAAATAACTGCCCCCGCTCCTGCCCCTGCCCCCGCTCCTGCCCCTGCTCCTGCCCCTGCTCCTGCTCCTGCCCCTGCTCCTGTCCCTGCCCCTGCTCCTGCCCCTGCCCCTGCCCCTGCCCCCGCTCCTGCCCCCGCTCCTGCC
>CAZFVV010000274.1:0-3311 GCA_964522165.1 uncultured Calditrichaceae bacterium | reverse complement strand
ACCCAATTGCGTGCCGAAGTTGAACTTCGGCACGAGGATCGACGGACTTTCTCTGCCGGGGAGTATTAGTATTTTATGCTGCCCGCCCGCGGGCTCCCTCCGGGAAAAGCATCGAGCATCGCGCGCCGGGACATACAAACTTTTTCAACTGCCCCTTTCATTTTTCCCCTTTTTTCCCTATTCTCTGGCTGCATTTGTGTTTCTCAAGACCCCGGTTTTTGACAGCGGAGAATATAAATGAAGTGGTTCAGGCTGTTTTTTTTGTTAACGATAACCCTGGGGCTGTTCTATTTGTTAAACTTCCCCCGGGGCCAGAAGCTTCCTTTCGCCCCGGGAGAATTTTTCAATCCCTTTAGCGGTTTTTGGCAGAACAATCTTCGCAGCGACAGGATTCCCGAAAAATTGCACCTTACCGGCCTGGCCGACAGCGTAATCGTGCGCTGGGACGACCGCCGGGTTCCACACGTTTTCGCCAGAAACGCCCAAGACCTCTATTTTACCCAGGGGTATTTGACCGCCCGGGAGCGGTTGTGGCAGATGGATTTCCTGGTCCGCGCCGCCGCGGGGCGGATTTCCGAAATTATCGGGCCGGACAGCGCCCTGGTAGAGTACGACCGCTACCGCCGCCGCATCGGGATCGTGTACGCGGCGGAGAATTCCCTGAAAATGGCCCAGCAAGACGACGCCTCCCGCCTGGCGCTCAACGCTTACACCGCGGGCGTCAACGCCTGGATCGAACAGTTAGAGGCGCGGGACATACCGGTAGAATTCAAAATCCTGCACTACCGCCCGGAGCTTTGGACTCCTCTGAAATCGGCGCTGCTGCTCAAACACATGGCCTGGGAGCTGACCGGCTACAGCGAAGAGACCCTGCACACCCGCCTGCGTGCTGCCCTGGGCGACTCGCTGACGGAAAAACTCTATTTCCCGGCTTCCTTTTTGGCAAAGCCGGTTATTCCCGCCGGAACCCCCTGGAATTTTCAACCGCTGCCTTCGCCATCCCCGCCGGAAACACTTTTTCAGGCATTCCCATTGAGATCCCCCGGCCTCTCCGGCCTGGCGCCGCATTCTCGATTCTCAATTCACCATTCACCACTCTCACTTACTGATCCTCAATTGGCAATTGCCAATTACCAATTGCCAATTGCCAATTACCAATTGCCAATTGCCAATTTTTTACCCCCCAACCCCGCCAACGGCAGCAACAACTGGGCGGTTTCCGGCCGGAAAACCCGCAACGGCTACCCGATCTTTTGCAGCGATCCTCACCTGGGCCTCACCCTGCCCTCGATCTGGTACGAAATCCAGTTAAGCTCCCCGGAAGTGAACGTGTACGGGGTTTCCCTCCCCGGAACGCCGACCGTGGTAATCGGATTCAACCAGCACATCGTCTGGGGAATGACCAACGCCCACACCGACGTGCTGGATTGGTACCAGGTGGAATTCAATCCTGCGAACCCGCGGGAATACCGCTACCAGGCGGAGTGGCGAACCGCAAAGCAGCGTTTGGAGAAGATCGCGGGGCGGGGCGGGCAAACCCTCACCGATACCCTGCTGATCACCCGGGAGGGATTGGTGGTCTTCCAGGCCCCTCAAAAAACCGTTTCCGGCAGCGTTATCAGCGGGATGGCGCTGCGTTGGACCGGGCACGACCCCTCCAACGAACTGGCCGCTTCGTTGAAACTGAATCGCGCTGCCAGTTACGGAGAATTTATGGAAGCGCTTGCGGGGTACCACTGCCCGGGGCAGAATTTTGCCCTGGCCAGCAGCGAGGGGGATATTGCGATCATTCACCGGGGAAAATTTCCCCTGCGCTGGAAGGGAGAAGGGCGCTTCCTGGGGGAGGCCCGGAACCCTGCCTACCACTGGAGAGACTGGATTCCGGGGGAGCATCTTCCCCAGGTCAAAAATCCTTCCCAGGGGTTCATCGCCTCCGCCAACCAGGCCCCGGCGGATAGCACCTATCCCTATTTCCTGAACGGCAAATACGCTCCCTTCGACCGCAGCCTGCGCATTTTCGAGAGCCTTTCGGAGATGGAAAATATCACCGTGCAGGATATGATGGCGCTGCAAACCGATATTCTGAACCTGCGGGCGCGAACCCTGCTGCCGCGAATGCTCGATATCCTGGAACGCCAGGACATCTCCCTGGCCGAGGCAACTAACATCGAAGTGCTGAGGGCCTGGAACCTGGAGAACCGCCGCGACGCGCCCGCGCCGATTATTTTCGAGACCTGGTGGGAGAACCTGCACCGGATGATCTGGGAGGATGAAATTCCCGCGGAAAGCGGAACCGCGCTCCTCCCCCGCGAAGAAGCCACCATCAATCTCCTGCTGCGTGATACCGCCAGCGTTTTTTTCGACTTGCGGGATACTGAAGAACCGGAAACCCTGGGTGATATTTTGCTCATTTCATTCGGAAAGACCCATGAAGAGCTGACCCAACGCTTCGGCGCATTCGGGGAGGGCTGGAACTGGGGAAAAGCGCGGGGCACCGAAATCCCGCACCTGGCGCGGTTCAAAGGGTTCGGGCGGGAGGGATTGGAAACCGACGGCAATCACAACATTGTAAACGCGATCAAAAAAACGCACGGCCCTTCCTGGCGGATGGTGGTGGAGCTGGGGCCGCGAGTGAAAGCCTGGGGCATTTATCCCGGCGGGCAATCCGGCAACCCCGGCTCCGCCCATTACGATGAATTTGTAAATGATTGGGTAAACGGAAAGTACTACGAGTTGCTCTATTTGCAATCGGCGGCGGAAACCCACCCGCGCCTGATCGCTAAAACCGTATTGCGAGGCGGAAAATGATCCTGTCGTTTCTGGCGTTATTTATCCTCCAGGTTTTGACCCCCTTCTGGTGGTGGGTGCTGGTGGTACCCTTTCTCTACGGCCTAACCCTGGCCCGTTCAGGCTGGCGGGCCGCCGGCGCAGGGATGTTCAGCGCCGGGCTGTTGTGGTTTTTGGGGAGTCTGCACCTCTATTTCACCCATGCCCGCTGGATTATCAGCCGCATCAGCCTGTTGGCGGAGGCGCCTTCGCCCTATTTGCTCATCATTGGCGCAACCGCAATTGCGATGGTTTGCGGCGGGTTTGCCGGGAGCAGCGGCTACGCGCTGAAAGCCCTGGGGAAGAAGTGAGCTAAAGTGAGCTAAAGTGGACTAAAGTGTCTAAAGTTAAGAAGAATTGGATTCGGCGCAGCGAGGTTTTCTAGGCATTCTAACTCACGTCAGGTATTTTAGTTCTACTTTAAGACTTTAAAATAAGGCAGAGTGGTTACATTCTAATTACGCCAAAGGCGTTACATAACATAG
>CAZFVV010000273.1:0-3332 GCA_964522165.1 uncultured Calditrichaceae bacterium | reverse complement strand
GGCTACAGAGGGATCGCAATTGTGAGTCAGTATATCAAAGTCTTAAAGTAGAATTGGCAATTGGCAATTAGCAATTGGCAATTGCCAATGCGCACGCCGGAATCCCCCTTTTGGCAAAGCCATCCCCCAGGACCCAAAACTGAAAGATCACTAAAATTATTTTGTAGGCTTTCGTTTTTGCGCCCCGAAAATCCCTCAAAATTTCCTGCGTCCTTTCCGAAACGCCCCCGTCTATGAGAATGAAATGTGGAATATAACGGAAACTTTACTAGATGGAGAAAATACCATGCATACGCTGAAAAATGAGGAAATTCGCCAGGCAGTGCGCGAACGCTACGGCCGGGCAGCCCTAAAGGACGAGGACGCCGAAGACTGCGGATGCTCCCCCTCCTGCTGCGGCGGGGAAACCGAGAGTACCGTGAAAAATGAAGAAATTCGCCAGGCGGTGCGCGAGCATTACAGCCGGGCGGCAACGGAAGAAGCGGGCGGCTGCGGGTGCTCGCCCTCCTGCTGCGGCGGGGAAACCGTTGCCGCGGTGGATGAACAATCCCTGGCAATTGGCTATTCCGCGGAAGAGGTCTCCGTCGTGCCGGAAGGCGCCAACCTGGGTCTGGGCTGCGGAAATCCCACCGCCATCGCATCGCTAAAACCGGGCGAGGTGGTGCTGGACCTGGGCAGCGGGGGCGGGTTCGATTGCTTCCTGGCCGCGCGGGCGGTCGGGGAGAGCGGGCGGGTGATCGGGGTGGATATGACTTCGGAAATGATCGCCAAAGCCCGCCGCAACGCCCTCAAAGGGGGCTACGCCAACGTGGAGTTTCGCCTCGGCGAGATCGAGCACCTGCCCGTGGCCGACAATTCCGTGGACGTGATCATTTCCAACTGCGTGATCAATCTTTCCCCGGAAAAGCCGCAGGTGTTCCGGGAGGCCTTCCGGGCGCTGAAAAAAGGCGGCCGCCTGGCGGTTTCGGACGTGGTGGCCACGGCGCCGCTTTCGGAAGAGATCAAGCAAGACCTGGCGCTCCACGCCGGCTGCATCGCCGGGGCTTCGGAGATCGAGGAGTTGCAGCAAATGATCGAAGCGGCGGGATTCACCCGGGTCAGCATTGCCCCCAAAGACGAAAGCCGCACCTTCATCCGCGACTGGGCCCCGGGGCAGCGCATCGAAGATTACATTATTTCTGCAATCATCGAAGCGGTGAAACCATAGGACGTTGCATAAAAGCGCGGCGCGTCCCGGTCAGCCGGGTGCGCCGCGTCTTGAAATCGCCCCATTTCCCCCGGCAGCAACCGGCCTGCCGGGTATTTTTTTGATGTTTCGAACCTGCAAAATAAATTTTGTGGCAAAGCCACTCCTTCGGAGCACTCCATTTCTGTTTTTTCTTGCAAACCGTTCGATAATTCAATAAAATCAGGCGTTTTTTCCCGGCATGGCATGGCTTGCCGGGTATTTTTTTTGATTTTCCAAATGCCGTAGAAGGAACCGGAAATGAACATCCAGCCGACCAGATTAGAGCCGAAGCTGTTTACGATTTTAAAAGAAGGGTATTCCCGCCGCCTGTTTTTCCGCGATTTAGTGGCCGGGATTATCGTGGGAATCGTGGCCCTGCCGCTCTCCATTGCCCTGGCGATTGCCTCCGGGGTGAAACCGGAGCAAGGGCTTTACACCGCGGTGATCGCCGGGTTTCTTATTTCCGTGCTGGGCGGCAGCCGCTTCCAGATCGGGGGGCCGACCGGGGCGTTCATCGTAATCGTGTACGACGTGGTGCAGAAATACGGCTACGACGGCCTCGCCACCGCCACGGTGATGGCCGGGGTGCTGTTGGTGGTGATGGGATTCGCGCGCCTCGGAGCGGTGATCAAATTCATCCCTTACCCGCTTACGGTCGGCTTTACCGGCGGCATCGCCCTGATCATTCTCACCTCCCAAATCCGCGACTTTTTGGGCCTGAAAATGGATTCCCTGCCGGCAGATTTTATCGAAAAACTGCTCGCCTATTCGGAAAGCCTGGGGAGCATCAATCTCTACGCCGTCGGAATCGGCCTGCTCTCGCTGGGAATCATTCTCTACTGGCCGAAAGTGACCCGCCGCGTTCCCGGCTCGCTGGCGGCGATCCTGCTCGCCACCGCCTTGGTGCAGTGGCTGCATCTGCCGGTGGAGACCATCGGGAGCCGCTTCGGCAGCGTTCCCAACATGCTCCCCGCGCCGCGCCTGCCGGTGATCAGTTGGGAATTGCTCCGGGAGTTGTCTTCCCCGGCGCTGGCGATTGCTTTGCTGGCCGGCATCGAATCCCTGCTCTCCGCGGTGGTGGCGGACGGGATGAGCGGCACTCGCCACCGTTCCAACATGGAACTGGTGGCCCAGGGCGTCGCCAATATCGTCTCTCCCGTTTTCGGGGGAATTCCCGCGACCGGGGCGATTGCCCGCACCGCTACCAACCTCAAAAACGGGGGAAAGACCCCGGTTGCGGGCATCATCCACGCCCTTACGGTACTGTTGATCATGCTCTTCTTCGGGAAACTGGCTTCGCTCATTCCCATGGCCACCCTGGCCGCCATTTTGATTATGGTTGCTTATAATATGAGCGAGTGGCGCCTGTTCATCAAGCTGTTCCGCAGCCCCAAATCCGATATCCTGGTGCTGCTGGCCAGCTTCCTGTTGACGGTGTTGATCGATTTGACCGTGGCCATCGAGGTGGGAATCGTGCTGGCGGCATTTTTGTTCATGCACCGCATGGCCACGGTTACCCAGACCGGCTACGTTACCGAATCGCTCCGGGAAGAAGAGGAAGGGGATGATCCCCTGGCGCTGGCCAAACGGGAAGTGCCGGAGGGGGTGGAAGTGTTCGAAATATACGGTCCCTTTTTCTTCGGGGCGGCGGACCAGTTCAAAGACGCCCTGCGGGTGGTGGAACGGATTCCCAAAGTGTTGATTTTGCGTATCCGCCACGTGTTCGCCATGGATGCAACCGCCTTACGCGCGCTGGAAGACGTGTATGAGAAATCTCGCAAGGATGGAACGGTGTTGATTCTCTCCGGGGTTCACGCCCAGCCGTTGATGGTGCTGGAACGCTCCGGGCTGCTAAAGCGCATCGGGGAAGAAAACGTGCATTTGAACATCGACGACGCCCTGAACCGCGCCCGGGCGATTTTGGGGCTGCCGCCGGTGGAACGCCCCACCCCGGTAGTTCCGACCGTGGCGCGGGAGAAGAACCCGGCGCAACGCGCATCTGCCGGCTCTAAAAACGGCCCGGAAGGCCCGGCGAATTGATTAAGAAAAGTAGTTCTACTTTAAGACTTTGATATACTGACTCACAATTGCGATCCCTCTGTAG
>CAZFVV010000272.1:0-3360 GCA_964522165.1 uncultured Calditrichaceae bacterium | reverse complement strand
TACAGAGGGATCGCAATTGTGAGTCAGTATATCAAAGTCTTAAAGTAGAAATAGGAACCGGTAAACCCATAATAAGGAGATAAAGAATGAATTCTCGCAAAGCTCTAATGTTGAGCGTGGTAATTTTCACGGTTTTTGCCCTTTTTCTGGCAAGCTGCGGCAGCGGCGAGCAGACTCCCGCCTCCGGAGGCGGCCAACAACCGGGTGTGGCGCAAAAAGCCGCCCTGCAGAAAGGCGACCCCGCCAAAGGCAAAGACCTCTACGTGCAAAGCTGTTCCGCCTGCCACGGCCCGGACGCCACCGGCATCAAAGGACTGGGCAAGGATATGACCACCAGCGAATTCGTCAGAACCCGCACCGACGAGCAATTGCTGGAGTACACCCTGAAGGGGAGAACCCCGGACGATCCCCTGAACACCACCGGGGTGGCCATGCCCCCCAAAGGCGGCAACCCGGCCCTGACCGATCAGCAAATTATGGACATTATCGCGCATATCCGCACCTTGCAGAAGTGATTTGGTGATTTGGCGATTGGGTGATCGAAATAAGAAATTTTCTATCCCCCACTCGGAATTCGCGCGATAGCGGAACACTGCAATTAGGAAATCCTATGTTCTCCGGCAACCTGCAAAAAATCAGCGCATTCTCCACCCTGGTGATGCTCAGCTATCTCCTGACGGCGTTTCCGCTGCTCAAGGAAATCCGGCTCTATGGGGTGGAGAAACGCGGCGAGCACTATGCAAGCTGCTCTTGCGGCTGCGGCGGGGATGAATCGCAATGCTGCTGCGAAACCGAAGCCGGGGCGGTGGGATTTCGTTACTGTTCCACCCAGGTAAACCTGGTAATTCCTTTCGTTCCGCTATGGTGGTGTAACGAAGGAACCAAAACGCCGGCATTTTTACCAACCCTTCAACATACCCTCCCCTTGCCTGCGCATGATTTTCTTTCCGTGCAGGAGATCAGCGATTCCATCGAGCATCCTCCTCCCGCCTCTCCCCTACCCCTGAATTAAACATTCACCGTTCACTATTCCCCATTCACAAGTTTCGTGGAGAATAGCGAATTCAAAATAGTGAACTCTTTCGGCGAATGCCGGAGCGCTGCGATAACGCTTCCCCGGCCTGATCCGGCACGGACATTTTTACGGTCGAAAGCTTTCCTCGGCCCGATTCCGGCCACCGGGGATGACACTCACCGGTCCCATTGTTCCGGCGGGCCGAAGTGAAGTTTGGCGCTCTTGCGAAAGGTATTCCGGATTGCCGCGAGAAAAATATCGGAGGATACGATGCTGAAAACCTTCATTCAACCTTTTATGGCCCTGGCGATGCTGTGCTCGCTAAGCGCATGGGCAAACTCCCCCGCCGCCTTGCGCGGCAAAGTGGTGGATAAGAATTCCGGGGAAGCGGTCTCCAGCGCCATTATCCTGGTGGAAGAAACCGGGATCTATACCTATTCCAGCGAGCGCGGGGAATTCGAGCTTGCTCCCCTGCCGGCGGGGAAGTTTACCCTGCAAATAAACCGCCTGGGTTATCGCACCGTCCGGCGGGAAGCGAATGCGGAATCAGCGCAGGAAATCCAGGTGGAGCTGCTCCCCCAGCCGCTCCAGGTAGAGGATATCGTGGTAACCGGGTCGCGGGAAGACCTCCCCTTCCAGGCGGAGATCATGGAGCAGGAAATCCGTGAAAAATATCCCCGCGACATGGGCGAATTCCTGAAAAGCCAGCCGGGGTTTTCCGCGGTGCGCAAGGGCGGGTACGCCATCGACCCGGTGATGCGCTCTTTTAAATACGAGCAACTGAACGTGCAATTCGACGGCGGCACCCGGGTCTCCCACGCCTGCCCCAATCGCATGGACCCGGTAACTACCCACGTGCAGGCCGAGGATCTGGAGAAGATCGAAATCATCAAAGGCCCCTACGCGGTGCGCTTCGGGCAGACCATGGGCGGGGTGGTGAATTTAGTGATGAAACGCCCCGAACCCGGGGAGCGCTTCCGGGTTCACGCCGACCTGGAGAGCGGTTACGAGAGCAACGGCGAAGGGACGCGCGCCCGCATGGCCCTGGCCGCCGGCAGTTCCCGTTATGATTTCCATTTCAGCGGGGGCAGCAAGGATTACCAAAACTACCAGGACGGGAGCGGGCAGGAAGTTCCCTCCTCCTTCCGGGTGAACGATTATTCCCTGAAAGCGGGGATAAATCCCTGGCAAAACCAGCGTTTGCAAGTCTCCTGGCGGCAGTCCTTTGCCCGCGATATGCTCACCCCCGGCCTGCCGATGGACGCGGACGAAGATAATACCAGCCTCTGGGCGGTGGATTACGCCGGGCGAAATTTCCATCGGAAAATTATCTCTCTCTCCGCCAAAGTGTACGGCTCCCGGGTGGACCACGTGATGAGCAATTCCCGGCGGCCCAATTACAGCATGGTGCACTCGGTTTCCGACGTCAACGCCAAAACCCTGGGCGGGAGAGTGGAACTCGGTTTGAACCTGTTTCCCAGCAATCTCTGGTATTTAGGGGGGGACGTCTCCTACGACGCTAAAGATGGAAATCGCCAACGCGAAGTGTACATGAATCCCTGTACCGGCATGATGTTCAACCCGCCCATGCAGGCTACGGATGCAGTGTGGCAGAATTCCGATCTGAACGACGTGGGCATTTTCAGCGAATGGCGCCACTCCCTCTCCCCCAAATTGATTCTGGCGGCGGGAGTGCGGGCAGATTTCATCTCTTCGGAGGCAAAGGAGCTGGCCCCGCAATTCCTCGCCGAATACGGGGAGATTCCCGCGCAAGAGGAGACCAACTTCAGCGCCACGGTGTCGCTCAATTATCAACTCGATCCTACCACCGCGCTGAATTTCGCCGCGGGAAGGGGCACCCGCACCGCCAACCTGATCGAACGCTACATCAATCATCTGAACGTGGGGATGGACCCTTACGAATATTTCGGAAACCCCTTTCTGAAGCCGGAAGTGAACCAGCAGGCGGAAATTTCCCTGGATAAACGCTTCGGCGGCCATGCCAATATCAAAGCCGGGGTGTTCTATTCCCTGGTCAACGATTACATCACCGCGGCGGTGGATGAGGATTTGCCGCGCCTGTACATGCCCTGCATGGAGCCGAAATTCACCAAACGCTATCTGAACATCGACCGCGCCCGGCAGGTAGGGTTCGAGGCGCTGGTAGAAGGAAAAATCTACCGCGGGTTCGGCTACCGCGCCGGGGCAGCCTACACCCGCGCCGACAACCTGGAATGGGATCAGCCGCTGCCGGAAATCCCGCCCCTGGAAGGCAAGGCGGCGCTGCGCTACGCCCATGCTGCCGGGAAATTCTGGGCGGAGGCGGAAGGGCGCTTTGTGGCGGA
>CAZFVV010000271.1:0-3410 GCA_964522165.1 uncultured Calditrichaceae bacterium | reverse complement strand
CGAAAACGCCTTGAAAACCAGGGAATCGGAGAGAACTTGCAGCGCGATCCTGTCGCTGCTGCGGATATGGATGATCTGGTTCTGCGCTGCGGTAGCGGCGTCTAAGATCAACTCCAGGGTATCCAGGAAGGCCCCGGGAAAGCGGGGATTGCTGATGGTGTAATCGTCGAATTGCAGGAAGAGAGGCCTAGCGCCCCCGGCCGGCAGTTGAACTTCGGCAATGAAGGTATCGTTGGCGGCGGAGCGCAGGGCGGGAATTTTGACCTTCATGTCGGTATCGAGGGCGGTGTGGTTGGTGAAGGTGATCTGCATCTGCCCGCGCTCGATCTCCGCGCTGCGCAGGCGGTGCTCGCCGTCGTAGCTAAGCTTGATGACCTCGGAATAATTCTGCTGCCCCAGCACCGCCACCGCTTCATCGGCGCGGATATTCTCCAATTCCAGGGCGATGGCCACCCCGGCGGTGTCCAACAGCGCGTTGGTGATGGTCACCGTGGTGGCCTGGGCGATGGGAATGCGGTATTCGATGCGCAGCGGCGAATAGAGCCAGCGGTTCTGAATGTCGGCTTCCGCCTCCGCGGTTTGGCCAGGTTGGATGGTTTGAGGGAAATTCAGCTCTACGAATACTTCGTTCAGGCTGTCGTTGATCACCGCGACGTGCAGCCCGGCGGGCGCGCTGGGGTTGGGGCCCACCGGAACGGGGAGGTTATTGTGGATTCGCAGCCGGATGGTTCCGCTCAAAAAGTGGATGCGCTTGAAATCCCCCGCATTCAGCAGCGCCGGGGGAGCGATGATGGTGGTATCCGGGATGGTTACCGGCAGGCCGATCAATCCGCTTAACTCCGGCAGAAGATCGCCCAGGGCCACCAGGGGAATCTCCAGGGTTTCCAGGGCAGCAATGACAAGGGTATCCAGCCCCACTTCCTCGTTGACGTCATCGAGTTTTACGCTGAGGTCTTTGGCGGAAATTTCCTCTAAGTTGACCAGGGAATCTTTCAAGGAGAGGAACAGGATAGAATCCAGGTCTCCCGGCTGAATGATAATGGTCGAATCATTGACGATCTCTTCCCCGACAATGAAGTTTTTAACCTCGAAGGGAACGCGAAAGGTGGATTCCCAGGAGGGCAATACCGGTTCTTTGAACTGGCAGGCGAGCAGAAAGAGCAGGGTTGCCAAAACAATTACTGACAGGGCGGCGGCCAGAAGACGGGTCATGTCGAGTCCTTATAGGTCCGTGTGAACGGGTATTATAAGCGCACTTTCCCTGTAAATGAACAGGTTTTTGTTTTTGATTCACTGTGTTCAGACCCGGTTTGAAGTGCAAACACTTTGCCATTTCCGCCCGACGTAACCTCCCAACGGCAGTTCCGGGCAAGAAGTGGTGAATTTTTTTGAATCATAGAAGCGGAAAACGTATACCGGGCAAAGATTTCGAGAGGGAAGAGGTGGGGCGGAAAGGCGATCCCGCTGTTTCGGAGAAATGCCGCAACCCGCGGATCCCCCGCAGTGAAACGCGCAGATTCGGCGCCAGGGGGGAAAATTTTTTCGCAGTTTCCACCCAGTAAGGGATAAAGGATAAAAGATAAGTAAGCCGTTTCCAAAACAAACGTAAGCAGTTTTTTACTCCCTGCCCTCTGCGCCATGCCCCATGCGCTATGCGCCCTCCGGCTGGTGTTCCGGGCGCAGCAGGTCGAAGACGGTTTTGACCGGGTTGAAGGTGATAACCGGTACTTCCACGAATATGGTATTCCAGTAGGCCATGCTTCCGTTCCACAATCCCGGCAGTTCCAGCGCCTTCACGGTCCAGCCGTTTTTCGATTTCCGGGAAATGAAGCCGGAGTGGGGATCCCGGAATTGCCGCAGGTCGAAGGGGTTCCCGCGGTAATCCCGCACCCCGCAAACCAGGTCCACGGGGCTGAAATGGGTGGAGGATTCCAGGATTTTTCGCTGCCGGGGATCCACCGCATCTATTTGGGAAGCTTCCACTAATTGCAGGCTGGCGCCGCGCCCTGGCTGTTCTACCCAAAACGGCCCGCCTCCCGGTTCTCCCTTATTGGCCACCATTCCGCAGACCCTCAGGGGACGATTGAGACGGGAAAATAAAAACGCGATCCGCTCCTCCCGGGAGCCGCCCGCAACTACGGCGGGCATCTCAATGGATAATTTCCGCGATGCAAAGTTGGAGATGCGGGAAATGAGCGCGTCATCGACGTTCCCGGCTTCTAAGAGGCGCAGATATTCGAACACCTGGCGCTGCAATTCCACCAGGCAGCCGCCTAACGCCATTTTGTAATGGTAGGTAGGCGGTTTCAGGCGGTCCGGAACCACGTTGTCGATATTCTTGATGAAAATGATGTCGCCTTGCAGATCGTTGAGATTTTCCAGCAGCGCCCCGTGCCCCCCGGGCCGGAAGTGCAGCCGCCCGTCCTGCTCCCGCACGGGGTTGTTTTGCAAATCTACTGCAATGGTGTCCGTGGAAGGTTTTTGGGAGGAGAAAGTTAAGGCATATTTTACCCCTTCCCGTTTCTCGTAGCGTTCGCGGATGGATTCCAGGTAGGCCAGCTCTTCGGTTTCGTGATCCGCTGAAAAGGAGACCGTGAAATGGATCCGGGCGATGCCGTTCCGGTCGCGGGCATAAGCGGCGGCTTCCATCAGTTGTTCCTCGAAGGGGGTGCGGGCGCCGTCTTCATACTGGTGGAACTTGATCAATGCCTTGGGGGTGTTGGCGTAATTCATTCCCCCGGGCTCCAGCAGGGCAGCGAGAATCTCTCGATAATTTTCTTCCTCCAAAAGGCGCTCGATGCGCCGGCCGCGCGCGCGCAGATGTTCCTTCAAATCTTCAAAAAACGGAAATTTCGCAAGGGTCTCGAAGAACCGGAGAAACGCCCCCACCTGCTCGTTGCCCTTTTCCGCCTCCGCCCGCAGGCTTGCTCCGTCCAGGGACGGGAAGGCGGCGCTGACCTCCAGCAATAATTGAAACATCCGGGTGGCCGCGCCGGAAGCGGGAACGAACTTCATCGCCCGCCCGGCGGCCATGGCCTGGCGGTATATTTCTACCAGACGCCGCTGTTCCGCTTCGGCGATGGCATCAATGCCATCGCCGACGGTGCAGGGACGCACCAGCTTTACTGGGGAAATCCCTTTTTTGAATATTTCGATTTGCGCATCTATCTCTTCCGGCGAGATTCCTCTTGCCAAAATCTCTTGCCTGTCGTGTTCGGTTAACATCAGTTCTATTCGTTATTATCTTACAATCTTTTACAGAACCATTTTCTCTAATTGAATTTAATTAAACAGTCTGGAAGGTTCAAGAAGTGTTATTTTCCTTATTAATTAGCAATTAGCAATTAGGTAAGTGTGCGCTTTTTGTGGCCGGAAACAGAGTTTCCACGATTATTGCGCTTCAAAACAGG
>CAZFVV010000270.1:0-3461 GCA_964522165.1 uncultured Calditrichaceae bacterium | reverse complement strand
ATGAGGGGCTGCTGGGTAGATCGTGAGGTCGCACCAGCGGCCTACTCTACAAATGTAACCCTCCCGGAGGTTCTGAACCTCCGGGAGGGTTTGAGTAACTCTATTTTTTGCGCCAAAAATCAAAAGGGCAGGCTCACGGCCTGCCCTTTTGATTTTTAATCATCTTCTCAATGGCTATCGACGATCACCCGAAACCGGGAAAACGCGGCTCATTTGAGCAGCAGCATCTTCCGCACGTCGCGGAATTCCCGCCCGTCTTTTCCCTGCGCTTCGAAATGGTAGAAATATACCCCGCTGACGACCGGCGCGCCGGAAGCGCTGCGGCCATCCCAAATGATCTCGTATTTACCGGCTGCTTTTGCGCCGTCTGCCAGGGTGCGCACTTCCTGTCCCAGCAAGTTGACGATCTTCAGGATCACTTCTGCCTGTACCGGAAGGCTGAAGGAGATAGTCGTGGTGGGATTGAAGGGGTTGGGATAGTTTTGCCGCAGCGAAAACTCCCCGGGAATCTCCCCGGAGTTATCGGAGATGCCGGTGAAGGTAATCAGCTCCATGTACTTGGCGATTCTACCGTTCTCGCCCACCGCAAAGCCGCAAATCCACGGCAGGCCGTTGATTTCCACCACTTTCGCGTCGAGATGGTTGAGATTATCCGACTGGCTGAAATCCAGGGTAAAGCTTTCCCCCTGGTCGTCGGTTCTATAAATGCTGCCGCCGGAGGTAAAATACCAGCGTGGCGCACCGGGGTCAAGATCTAACCCTGCGCCGCCCAGCGCGTCCGCCGGCAGTTGGCCCATGGAAGCATCCCAGTTAGCGCCCCCGTCGATGGTGAGATCGGTTCCCTCTCCCCCGGCCATTCCTAACAGGTCCGTGGCAAAAGAAACCGCGTAGGTGTTCTGGGTCGCCGTTGAACCGAAGCTCCAGTTCAGCCCGCCGTTGGTGGTGCGATATACCCGGTTGTTGGAAGTGCCGAACCAGCCGTTTTGGGCGCCCGCCCAGGACATGGAATTGTTCCAGCCCGCTTCCGAGCCGTTTTGCGGCAGGGTGGCGGCAGCAACCCAGCTAACCCCGCCGTTGGTGCTACGCAGCAGGGTCCACTGGCCGTTGACCGGGTCGCCCACGGCGTAGCCGTTGATATTGTCGAACATGATGACGGCGTTGATGAAAGCGCCGGCGTTGGTATTCTCGTACGCAGTGAACCAGCTGGAACCGCCGTTGAAGCTCCGGCGAATGCGGGCGCTGCCAGGCTCATTGACCGCGGCAAATATGCGGGATTGGTTGAGAGCGTAAATACTATAAACGTCTCCCCCGGGAGAGGAGACCTGGGTCCAACTGTTCCCGCCATTGAGGGTGCGCAGCACCACGCCACCCGCTCCCGCCGCCCAGGCGACCGAGGTATCGACCACCGAAACGGAATAGAGCGCGGAATCGCTGGGAGTATCTTGCAGCCGCCATTGCGCCGCCGGCGGGGCAATAATCGAAAATACCGCGTCGCTGGTATCGCTGACTGCGGAATTGGTTTTGTCCGAGACGCGTACTAAGCACTCGTCGGAGATAGTATTGGGCACCAGCCAGTCATACTGGGTGGCGCTGGACTCCAAACCCGCCCCGGCGGTTGTGTGGCGGCGTTTTTTGGGATGAACCGCAGCGGCGGAACGGGGGGCGGTTCCATCGGAGACCAATATCCAGTTCGCGCCGTTGTCGGTGGAATATTCTAACTTAACGCTGTCCACCAGGGTTAACTCCCATTGAATGGGATAAATAGTGCCGGCGTAGAGCTGCTCCCCGCCGTTGGGTTGCAGCACTCCTACAAAGGGATCGGTGGCAAAAATGCTGAGAACGCGTTTGTGCACCGGGATACCGTTGGGTCCCGCGCCGGTGACGGTAACCTGGTAAGTGCCGCGCGGGATGTTCTCCCAGCTCACCTTCATCAACAGGGAGTCAGGATAGGCGCTCAGGGAGTCCCCTTGCGGGAAGGAAATGGTAAAGTTTGCCGCCGGGGAAACATCCGCGGTAAATTTTACCCCATGCTCGTAAAGTTTGACCGCGGGAACTTTGACGTACACTTCGATGCTGTCGGTTTGGAAGAGGGTATCGGAATTGGTGGAGAGCAGCATGGCAAAATCCGGGAAGTAAGCCACGTAGCTGCCAAAACTGCCGAAGCGGAAATCGCCCCACACCGCCATGGCGCCGTAGCGGTATGAAGTGATGGCGTCGTAGTCGCCCTGGTAACGGGGGGTTCCCCCGCCGCCGCAAGTGGCGCAGTCAATTTTGAATTTTGTGGTAGTCAAGCGCTGGTTGGGCGCCCAGGTCAATCCGCCGTCTTCGGAATAGGACGCATAGACGTCAGTGGAGTCGCTGGTGGGGCAGTTGCGGGTATCATACCACTTGGCATACAGTCTCCCGGTTTCTTTATCGCACCAGATCGCCGGCGACCATTGGTGGTTGGCGGTGGTGTTGGGATCGTCATTGATCACCACCGCAGAAGACCAGGTCTGGCCGTGATTGGTAGAATAGCGGCAGAAAATATCCGGTTTGTTGCCGCTTCCGGCGGGAGTGTTGCTGGCATAGACCAGGTACAGCCTTCCCCGGTAGGGGCCGAAGCTGTTATCCGCAGTGATAAACGGATAAGGCCGGGTACGCATGTTTTGCACGGAGTGCCGCCCGCCCACGAAGGATCCCACGTACCCGGCAAAGTTCTGGGCGGACATCAGGGTAAAGGTCGAACCGCCGTCGGTGGAGCGATAGAAAGTATAAGTAGAGGCGGTGGTCGATCCGCCGTTGGTGACCACGTACACGCATCCGCCGGAAATGTTATTGCCGCCGAGCACGTTGGGGCCTACCGCCACCATCATACCGGGCAGGCTTTGGGTACCAAACGACCAGGTATTTTGAAAAGAAGTGCCGAAGTTGGTGCTGCGGGCAAAGTTTCCGCCTCCGGAGGCGGTCATCACCGTATAAACGTAATTGGCGAACGGCCCGGCGGTCTGGTCGCAGGCAATCCAGTTTTTATCCACCCCGGCGATGGCGGTAACCGGGGCGCTCCAGGTAGCGCCGTTGTTGGTGGAACGAACCACCTTGCAGCCGACAATGCTGCCGCCGGAGGTGTACATATTTTCATAGTAGAGATTTCCCAAACTGTCATAAGCGGTGACCGGGTCGCCGGCCATGGAAAAACCGGGAAATGGGGGAATGACATTGGTCCAATCGTGGCCGTTGTAAGTATAGTAACCACTGTTGGTATTCCAGGCGTTGAAATATTCCATAGGATTCAAGGGGTTGATCGACATGTGCGGTTCCGAAAAATCGATTCCCAGGTTGAAATTATCGAAACCCTCTTCCGAGGTAATGACCTCGATGCTGGGCGGGCCTGCCGGGGGAGCAATCCCCTCCGGCGGAAATAACCCCAGGGTGTTGTCGAAACGGGGATCGTCGTGCTGGGCGCTCGCCGGGTAAAATGC
>CAZFVV010000269.1:0-3589 GCA_964522165.1 uncultured Calditrichaceae bacterium | reverse complement strand
CAAAGAACAAGACTATCAGGGCTTTGCAGCCCACTCAGCGCAGCAGCAGCATTTTTCGACTTTGCGTAAACCTGCCGGCGCTAAGCCGGTAAATATAGACGCCGCTGCCGACCTCTTTCCCGGCATCATCGCGCCCGTTCCATTGCACTTCGTACTCGCCGGGTGGCAATGCTTTATCGACCAGAGTAGCCACCTTCCGCCCGGTAATATCGAAAACTGCTATATTTACCAATCCGAAACCCGAAATCCCTGCCTGGCTGACACTGGCAGGCAGGCGAAATCCGATATTGGTAGAGGGGTTGAAGGGGTTGGGATAGTTCGCATACAATTCCGCGCTCGCGGGCGCGGGCGAAGGCCGGTCAATAATCGGCACAATTCCCGTGCGGTATTTGAGCACGGTTCCGGAGTCCCCCACCGCGTAGCCGGTCAGCGAATCGGTGAAAACCAGGTCGTAAACCGAGGAGCTGTCCGGGGTATAAAGATCGGTCCAGCTTCGGCCCCCGTCAAGTGTGTACATGTAAGTTCCGGTAAATCCCAACGGCGCCCAGGCTTCTGTTTTGGTGCGGAAGGAGAGCGCCCGCGCCTGTCCGAAGATGCCCAGGTAGAGGTACGTCCAATTCAGCCCTCCGTCAGTGGTGCTCACCTGGCCGGAGCCGAAATCCAGGTCGCCCCCGATGGCTATAATCTTCAGGGAATCTTCGAAGTGCATGTCGTATATCGGCTCCGGCCCCACCACTTTGGGGTCCCAGCGGTCGCCCCCGTCTATGGTCTGCCATACTACCCCGGCAATATCGAACCGCCCGCCCATGGCGTAGCCGTAGTAGGGGGAAAAAAAGCGGATATTATGAATAGGAAAACCGGAGCCGGAACCGGGATTCACATTCGCCTCGAACCAGTTGGCGCCTCCGTTGGTAGTGCCCAGTAGAACCCCTCCTTCCCCGCCCATCCAGCCGGTGAGGGGGTCGAGAAACATGATGGTATAAAAATATTGCTCCGGGTAGAATGCGGGGCTCCAGTTGTTTCCCCCGTTAGTGGTTTTCAAGATGTAGGTTCCGTAAACGCTGTCCGCGCCGGCGGGATAGAGGTGCGCCAGCCCCCAGCCGCGGGCGGCGTCGAGCATGAAAACATCCAGAATATCCCGGTCGATATTGGAGGTCTGGAATGCCCAGCTCTGCCCCCCGTCGGTGGTCTTGAGAATTGCGCCCCGCTCCCCCGCCGCCCAGCCGAGCCGGTTGTCGAGAAAATGCAGTTTGTACAGATGCCGGGAAGTCGGCGGGGGTAATTTGACCCAGTAGTCCTGGGCGGGTAAATTCATCCCTATTCCGATGAATAAAATCGTAACGACAATTTTAACTGGGTTCAGCATGGCGATTGCAATCCTTCATCTTAATGATGATTGCCAGCATTTTTGAAACATCCGCCAAAAACTTGCGCTTCAAAGGCGTGGATGTCAAGCGAAAAAATACTCGGGATCAGTTATTTTATCGCTCCGCAAAACTCAATTTATTTCCCCTTTTGGAAAAAAGCGCCCTTTCGCTAAATTCCCGCTTGATCATGTTCTATAAACTGCGGAGTATTTACATGCTGGAAAAAATCGTGGAATGTGTACCGAACTTTTCCGAAGGCCGCGATAAAGCGGTTATCGACCGAATTACTGCCGAGATCAAAGCAGTCAGCGGGGTGCAACTGCTCTCCGTGGAGCCGGGCGCGGACGTGAACCGCACCGTGGTCACTTTTATTGGCTCTCCTGAAGGGGTAAAAGAGGCGGCCTTCAAAGCCATCAAAAAAGCGGCGGAATTGATCGACATGAGCAGGCATAAAGGGGCGCACCCGCGCATGGGCGCTACCGACGTCTGCCCCTTCGTGCCGGTGAGCGGGGTGAGCATGCAGGAGTGCGTGGAAATTTCCAAAGCGGTCGGCAGGCGGGTGGGAGAAGAGTTGGGCATTCCGGTATATTTGTATGAGGAATCCGCTGCCGCGCCGGAACGCCGCAGCCTGGCCAATATCCGCGCCGGGGAATACGAGGCGCTGCCGGAAAAGCTGCAAGACCCGCAGTGGCAGCCGGATTTCGGCCCGGCAAAATTCAATCCCCGCGCGGGGGCCACGGTGATCGGCGCGCGGGAATTTTTGATCGCCTACAATATTACGCTGAATACCAAAGACAAGCAACTGGCCATGGACATCGCCTTCGAACTACGGGAAAAGGGGCGCAGCGTGCGCACCGGCAACATTCACCCGGTGTACATGCGCGGCGACCTGGTAAAATACCGGGAGAGCCACTTCCCCTGCGGCAACTGCGATTTCGTGGGGAAAACTTTCCGGGAAACCCGGGAGCACTGCAAGGCGGAGCACGATTACGACCCCTACGATTTGCTGGATTCGCACGGCTCCGACGCGGAGAGCCCGGTGGGCTGGTCGGTGAAGCAGCCCGGCAAATTCAAGCACGTGCGCGCCATCGGCTGGTACGTGGAGGAGTACAAACGGGCGCAGATTTCCATCAATTTGACCAATTACAAAATTTCTTCCATGCACGAGGTGCTGGAGGAAACCCGGAAAATGGCCGCGCAGCGCGGGCTGGTGGTAACCGGCAGCGAGATCGTGGGGCTGGCGCCTTTCGAGGCGATTTACCAGGCCGGGAAATATTACCTGCAACAGCAGGGCAAACCCACCGGCGTTCCGGTTGCGGACGTGCTGGAAAGCGCCATTTTTTCCATGGGTCTGAACGACGTGGCTCCTTTTAAACCGGAAGAAAAAATCCTGGGCCTGCCCAAATTCCCGGAAAAAGCCCTGGTGAATTTGAAAACCCGGGAATTCGTGGATGAAGTCAGCCGCGACACCCCCGCTCCGGGCGGCGGCTCGATTGCCGCGCTGGCCGGCTCGTTGGGCGCGGCGCTGGCTTCTATGGTCAGCAACCTCACCATCGGCAAAAAGGGATATGAAAAAGTGCAGGGCGACCTGCTGGCGCTGGCGGAGAAGGCGCAGGCGGTGAAAGATCAACTGATCAAAGCGGTGGATGAGGACACCAACGCCTTCAACGCTTACATGGAGGCCACCCGCCTCCCCGCAAACACCGCGGAGGAGAAAAAGATTCGCGAAGAAGCCATTCAACAAGGACTGAAACTGGCGGTAAACGTGCCCCTGAACACCGCCCGGCTCAGTTTAGAAGCGTTGAAGCTGGCTGCAGAAGCGGTGGAGAAGGGCAACCTCAACTCCGTCACCGACGCCGGGGTGGGGGCGCAGATTGCTTTTGTCGGGGTGGTCGGGGGGAATTTCAACGTGCTGATCAACCTGCCGCAGATCAAGGACGCGCAGTTTAAGGAGGAAATGAAAGCCGCCTGTGCAAACCTGGAGAAAGATGCGCGGGAGATTTTGGATGAGACGCTGAATTGGGTAAAGGAGAAAATTGTCGGGCTTTCGAAAAAATGAGTTTAAAAATGTTGGGGGTTCAGGTGTTCGTGTAACGTAAACACCTGAACACTTGAACACCAACTGCAAGGATGAAAAGTGATGCAAAAACCTGAAATCGACCTGCTCATCTTCGACCTCGACGGAACCCTGGCGGAAACCCGGCAGGATTTAACCAACGCGG
>CAZFVV010000268.1:0-3613 GCA_964522165.1 uncultured Calditrichaceae bacterium | reverse complement strand
GCTCTCTGTGGTAAAATCTGTAATTTAACATTGTCGGGTTATTCAAAGATCATTATACCAGGGAAGGGGAGGGCGGCGCGTAACGCCGGGGGGGGGATAGGTGAGGCTAATGCTCGCGCAAATTCCGAACTTGCTGATATCGTTACAGGGTTACTTTTGCTCCATTGCGTAAAAACAATCCCCGGCGCTTGCGCACCAATTCAGGGATTGCCGAAAATCTGGCAAATATAATCGCGGGATTGCAGGGGATTGATCTTGTCCTCGTATTCCAGGATGATGCCGGCAAGGTTGGGAGCGGTTTTGCGGATGAATTTGAAGATCGCATCATAGGGTATGGAGCCGCTTCCCAGGGTGCAAAAACTGAAGCGGGCAAAATCCGTGCTGGTAGCGTCGATGAGGTGCAGCAGCAGGGGAATGTTGCGGTTGCCGAAGAAATTCAGGATTTGGTAGCACCACTCCAGCGCCTCCTCCCGGGTAAACTCCAGGTCGCGGTGGAAAATCCGCGGAATGTCGAAAACCGGGTACACGGTGTGGCCGAAATTGGTGGACAGGGTAAAGAGGGCCAGGTATTTCTTCAGGTTTTTCTCCGCCGCGACTTTGCCGGGAGAGAGGAAATAATTTTCAATGTAAATTTTGCCGGCGTCTTTGCTGAGGGTCTCCACCACCCGGATCAGTTTGTCAATATTGGACCGCTCGTCGAAGTGGATAATATAATTCGGCGATTCCAGGGAGCCAAGAAAGCGGTAAAGCTCTGTTCGGTATTCGCTTTTCAGAAAATCCTCGTTCAAAAATCCTTCTGCGTGATAGTACACTTCCTGAAAGCCGGCTCCCTCGTTGCGGATCGACGCCAGCGCTTCCGCCTGATTCAATAATTGCCGGGTCAGGTATATCTGGATAATCTCGAAATTCCCCTGGCGGGCAAATTGAAGGGTATCCAGGGGGTCGAACTGAAAATTTGCAGAGATGGAATTGGCGACGCCGATGGGGGGAAGGGACATGGGGGGTTCTCTCTTGTCGGAAGTGTCTGAAACGGATTTGTGTTCGGGTGTTTTGGTGTTTTGTATTTTGTGCTTTGGTGTTTTGTGCTTTGGTGTTTTGTGCTTTAGTACTCCCCGGCAGAGAAAGTCCGTCGATCTTCGTGCCGTATCCCGGCAAATCCGGGATCGGCACGCAATTGGGTTGCGAAGTTGAACTTCGCAACCAGTAAGCCTGGCGGCGGACTAACTCTGCCGCGATGTTTTAGTGTTTTGGTGTTTTAATGGGTGTCTGGGTTCGCACGCCTGAACATCGAAACTCTCGTGGCGAAGCCATCCTTAACGAGTATATAGCACTATAACACCAGAACGCCGCTTTTCACGCCACCCGTTGTTGGGTTTGCGGATCGAAGAAATACAATTTTTCGCTGTCGAAGCCGATCTGGATCGTCTCGCGGGGATGATAAATTCTTTCCGGCGCGGTGCGCATGCACAAGCTCTGCTGGTCGGCGGTGAGGTAGAGGAAAATCTCGTTGCCGATCGGCTCCACCACGTCGATGGTAATCGAATGCGGTTGGGAGACTGCACGATCCTTCACCGTGCCGGCGTCGTAAATATTTTCCGGGCGCACTCCTAACACCATTTCCCGGGCGTTATATTCTTTCAGCTTCGCGCTGATTTTTCCGGGAACGTTTACCTGGATGTCCCCGGCGCGGAACTGGAGTTCCCCGTTTTGCACCACCTCGCCCCTGATAAAATTCATCGCCGGGCTGCCGATGAAGCCGGCCACAAACAGGTTGACAGGATTGTTATACAGATTCAGGGGGGTATCTACTTGCTGAATGATCCCGTCGTTGAGTACTACGATCTTGTCGCCCATGGTCATCGCTTCCACCTGGTCGTGGGTCACGTAGATCATGGTGGATTGCAGGCGGGTATGCAGGCGGTTGATCTCGATGCGCATCTGCACCCGCAGCTTGGCGTCGAGGTTGGAGAGCGGCTCGTCGAAGAGAAACACCTTCGGTTTGCGCACGATAGCGCGTCCCAGCGCCACCCGCTGGCGCTGCCCCCCGGAGAGGGCCTTGGGCTTACGCTCCAGGTAATCTTTGATGCCTAAGATTTCCGCCGCGTCGATCACCCGTTTCTGGATGTCCTCTTTGGGGAATTTGCGCAATTTGAGCCCAAACGCCATATTGTCGAACACGCTCATGTGCGGATAGAGGGCGTAGTTCTGGAATACCATGGCGATGTCGCGGTCTTTGGGCGGCACGTCGTTTACCCGCGCCCCATCGATCAACAAGTCGCCGGAGGTAACCTCTTCCAGCCCCGCGACCATGCGCAATAGCGTGGATTTCCCGCACCCGGAAGGGCCTACCAACACGACAAATTCCTTATCTTCGATGATGAGGTTCGCTTCTTTGATCGCTTTGACGTTCTTATCATACACTTTGGTTACATTGATAAATTCTACTTTTGCCAAGCCAGGTCTCCTTCACTGAAATAGATTGCAAACAGCAAAAATATCAACCAAAAAACCGAGAAATGCAATAACGGGAAGAAAATTGTTTGATGGAGATTCGTAAAAACAAAATGCCACGCCAGGAGAGCCGCGTGGCATTTTGCCATCATAAGGAGGGCGGTAGTTATTTTTGAAAAAAACCGGTCAATCGAGCAGGGTCAATTTCCGCACTTCCTGGAAAAACTCGGTCTTGAAGGCCAGGTAGTAGGCGCCGGCGGGCAGGCGCAGGCCGTTCTCTTGCAGCGGCTCCCAGGACAGTTGGTAGCTTCCGGCGGAGAGCTTGCCTTCAAAGAGAGTTTTTACACGCTGGCCGAGGTGATTGTACAGGGTTAATTCAACCGTCTCGGATGGCCCGGCGGAAGCAGGAATATCAAAGCGCAGGGGAATCGCGGAAGCGTCGGAGTCCGGGAAGATGGGGTACAATTTATACTCTTTGGGGGTTCCGGCTGCCGCCACAGGATGGGCATACCCGGCGGAACGCTCTTTGCTGTCAACTTCGGTTTTCATCTTTTCCGGAGCGGCCCGGTCGGGTTGGGAGTTGCGGGCCAACTCCGTACCAGCAGGAACCCGGGCGATCTCTTCTCCCGGAGCCGGTTCCTGCGCCGGTGAACGCCCGGCCAGCAGGAACATCACGATCAATATCAGCCAAACTAACTTTTGCATTCCATAACCTCGTTAAATCCGTAAGAACTAACCCTATTATCGCTTTTCCGTTCTTGTACTTGAAGATTTTTTATTAATAACTCATGTTACGCGAAGCACACTACGCGGGAATAAATTCCCGCAAGATTAATGAGGATTGGCATTTTCACCCAATCCCCGATCTAAAGATCGGGGCTATTCAAGTCTAATCGAGCAAATGAATAGCCCCGCGATTCATCGCGGGGATTTGTGAGATTCCCTGAACCAAACTGAGGGGATTTATCCCCGGGTGACGCCGGGTGCGTAACATGAGTTAATAACATATGTTGCGCAGATTCACCGCAGAGACCCCAGCCATCCGGGGCGGAATAGAGATAGCCAGTAAATTGTCAAAGACATCTTCGGAGAGGAAGAACAATAAAAACTACTACTCCCCGGCAGAGAAAGTCCGTCGATCCTCGTGCCGTATCCCGGCAAA
>CAZFVV010000267.1:0-3701 GCA_964522165.1 uncultured Calditrichaceae bacterium | reverse complement strand
TTCTCTGCCGGGGAGTAGTAGTGTTATCGTGTTTAGGTGTTCAAGTGTTCAGGTGTTCAGGTGTTCAGGTGTTATAGTTAAATAACCAGATTTCAAGACACCAAAACACTCGAACACCTGAACACTAAAGTATCGCGATTTCAAAAAAAAGCATAGAGATCACGCTATGAGAGGTTTGAAACAATTTCCCGGGAAAGCATGGGCGCTCCTCTTGACAGGAATGCTGAGCATTGCGCCCCCACAGGTTTGCGCGCAGGAGGGAACGGCGGGAACCCAGACCATCCTGCACGAAGTGGGAGCCGGGGCGCGGGTTTTCGGGCTGGGGCGCGCCTTTGTGGGGCTGGCGGATGACCCTTCGGCGATTTTCTGGAACCCCGCCGGGTTGGAATACGCGCCGCGGATTTCCTTTTCCCTTTTCCATACTCCCCTGGTGGTGAGCGGGGCCAGCTACGATTTCATCGGGTTCCTCTATCCGACGTTGCAGTTGGGCACCATCGGAATCGGTTATGCCCGGGTGGGGGTGGGGGACATCAATGTTGTAACGGAATACAACCAGGTGTTGCAAGGGGTATCCGCGGACTATGATTTCAGCGAGATTTATATTGCTTACGCCAAGAAGATCTGGTACGGCGTCACCCCGGGCATTACCTTCAAAGTACAGCGGCAATCGTTTTCCTACACCAACCAGGTGACCAGTGCCTTTGGCCTTGATGCGGGTTTGATGTATCGCCCGGAGTCCGATTCCCCGTTTCTGAAAAACCTCTCCTTCGGCTTCCATTTTCAAAATTTGGTTAAGCCGCAGCTAAAATTAGGCGCCAATACCGACACCCTGGCCTACCAGCTCACCTTTGGAATGATGAAGAGCCTGCCCATCGGCCAGAGCGGTAAATTGAATATTCTGTTCGATTACGCCCAGGGCGAATTCGAGGGAGGGGTTATTCACGCCGGCAGCGAATACGTGTTTCGGGAGATGGGCACGGTTCGGGTAGGGTTCGACCAGGGCACCCCCGCCTTTGGAGCCGGGCTGCGCTATAAATTCCTGGATATTGATTACGCTTTCGGCAATCTGAGCACCGAGGGCAATTTTGGCGCTTCCCATCGTTTTTCGATCACCTTCAATTTGGGGAAATCGCGGGAAGAAAAAATCTTTGCAGCGAACGAGGAGCGCAAACGCCGGGAACGGGAATTGGTGGAGCGCACCAAAGAAGACGACCGGCAGCAGCGGATTGCCCAGAACCTGCGCCAGGGGAAAGAAGATTTGCAAAAAGGGAATTACTTCGAGGCATTCTCCGATTTCCAGCAAGTGATGGCCGACGATCCCTTTAACAAGGAAGCCAAGGCGCTGTTCGACAGCACCCGGACCTTGATCGACGATCAAATTGAGAAACGCTCGCAGGAAGCGGCCAACCAGGCGCTCGACAAGGGTCTGGCGGCGGAAAACCAGAAATTTATCCAGTTGCACTTCAAGCAGGGGCACATTCACCTGCAAAATAAACAGTTCACTGACGCCTTGAAAGAGTTTAACTTAGCACTGGAGCGCACGGAAGATGACTCGCTGACTGCTTTGATCAGCGAAGCGATCAATACCACCAACCGCCAACTGAATGCGGAAGTGCGCAAGCTGGTGCTGGCGGCGCGGCAGGAATTCCAAAAGGGCAATTACTCGGATGCGCTGCGCATTCTCAGCGAGGCTTTCCTGCTCTCCCCGGAAGCGCCGGAGCTGAAAGATGAGATCGGCACCCTCACCAAGCGCATCAAATTGCAGCAATATACCGTCAAAGGGTTGGCGCTGCTGGAGTTAGGCGAGTACCAGGAGGCGAACGTGGTGTTCGAAGAAGCGCTGAAGCTCGATCCCTCTAACGAGGCGATCCGCAAATACTACGAACAGACCCAGCGCGAGTTGGGCACCAAACGGGAGAAGATGGATCCGGAATCCGAACGGCAGTACCTCATCGCCACGGAACATTTCCTGGCCGGGCGCTATGATAAGGCGCTGGAGATCTGGAAAGCCCTGGCGGATAAATATCCCTATAACAAAAAACTTCAGGATGCTATTAAAACGACCGAAGATCGTATTAACCGTACCCGGGGGAATCAATAAAATGGTTAAATGGTTGAATGGCTAAATGGTCGGAGGGTTGAAAAAAGACTGATATGGCATCCAACCATTTAACCATATAGCCATTTAACAATTTAGCCATTCAGTTGAATTCCCGAAGTTTGTTCAAAGCGGAAAGTGGAAGATGTTCAAGAATATCGCAAAAGAAGAAATTGTCGTCCCCGCCTCGATGGCGCACCTGAAAGAAATTCGGGATTTCATCGAGCAGATCGGGAAAAAGTACAAGATTTCCGACAAGATCATCAATTCCTTCAAATTAGTGGTGGATGAAGCTTGCACCAACATTATCCGCCACGGCTACAAGGATATCAAAGACGGCAAAATCACCATCCGGACCATCATCCGCCGCTTAAGTCTTACCATCGTGGTTATTGACCAGGGCAGGAGCTTCGATCCCCGCCAGGTCAAAGACCCGGATTTGCAGAAATACGTGCAGATTGGCAAGAAGGGCGGTTTGGGCATCCACATGATGCGCAAGCTGATGGATGATATCCAGTATAACATCACCAGCCATGGGAACGAGCTTCGTCTGGCCAAGACCCGGGAAGCGGTAGAAGAATCGAAATATCTCTCCTGGTTTAGCACTCTCTCGCTGCGCAATAAATCCTTCATGGTAACATCAATCATTATGGTGATTTTGACCTTGGCGGCTTATTTTCTCCTCAAGGCGGGGATCGAGTTCGACGTTCGGGAAAAAATATTTGCCGAAGCCAGTTCCATCAGCAAAGATTTTGCGCGGGTCAATTACGAGCCGGTTCGCCAGGAGAAAGATACGCAGCTCTTTGAAAACGCCAAATCCATTCAGCAAAGCCGCAGCGAAATGCTCCGCATGGTGATGATCCTGAAGCAAAACCTGGAAGTAGTGGCGTTCTATCCCATCAATCTGGAACTGGTTCCCCAATCGATGCGCTTCGATAACTTGAAAACCATCGCCACCCTCGAAGACGTAACGGTGTACCAGACTGCCATGACCGACTCGGGCCTGGCCTATTATTTCGTTTCTCCCATTCAACTATCCATCGATCCGGCGCCAATCGGATATACCCTGCTGGGGATAGACGAGGTTTACATTCACAGCCTGGTGATAAAACAAAAGAACCGCCTGATTTTCATCCTGCTGCTGGTATTTGCCCTGGGTACCGCGGGAATCGCCCTGCTGGTTACCCTGATCACCAAACCGTTCCATAAACTGGCCGAGTGGGTGCGGCAGGTTGGCCGCGGGCAGGTGGACCAGGACGAGATCGACATCGACGCCAGCGACGAGGTAGGGGAAATTGCCCAGGCCTTTAGCGAAGTGACCAACAAATTCCGGGAAGCGCAGATCAGCGTCATCGAACAGCAGCGGATGCAGAAAGAGTTGCAGGTAGCGCAGGAAATCCAGCAGATCGTCGGTGGCGCGGCGGCGATTGCAGGTTAATGCCCAATTTGCATTGAGGAAAACAGCATGAGCAACGGAACCATTGTTCAGTGCATCGGTGCCGTGGTGGATATCAAGTTCCCACGCGAGGCGATGCCCAAGGTTTATGAAGCATTGATTCTTGAGGAGGCCGGTGCCATGGCTGAGCCCGGTCTGACCTTCGAG
>CAZFVV010000266.1:0-3716 GCA_964522165.1 uncultured Calditrichaceae bacterium | reverse complement strand
TGAACGCGAATGCCCCAATTTAGTGCGCTTCCCGCGCATTTTGCAAAAGTTTAGTCAGTATTTATCGCGCAAAGGGAACCACCGGCCAGCGGATGCCATAAATCTTCTCCCGCATTTCCGTCAGAATTTTCACCTCTTCCGGGTCCAGCTCCTTCACCTCTCCGATTTGCAGCGCCGCCAGGTAGGATTTGGCGGTGTGTTCCATCATCTCTAATTTGAAAAACGCTTCTTGCAGCGAGCTACCCAGGGTGAGGCTGCCGTGGTGATCCAGCAAAATGCAGTCGGTTTGCAAAATATAGGGGCGGATGGATTCCGGCACTTGTTGGGTAGAAGGCCGGGCGTAGGGCGCGATGGGAATTTTGCCTAACAGGATCACGTTTTCCGCTAAGATGGGGCGGTCTAACCCCTTTCCGGCCAGCATCAGGGCGATGCAGCAGGGCGGGTGGGCGTGGATCACCGCCTGCACCTCCGGGCGCTGGCGGTAGGCTTCTAAGTGCAGCAGAATCTCCGAGGAAACCCGCCGCTTTCCTTCCAGGTGGTTGCCCTGCACGTCGATCACTACCAGGTCATCCGCTTCCATTTCCCCCTTGCACAGCCCGCTGGGGGTGGCCAGGAGGCGCTGCTCATCCAGCCGCACGCTGAAGTTGCCTTCGCTGGCGGAAATCAGGTCTTTCCGGTAGAGCTTTTTACCGATTCTCAGCATTTCCTGACGGAGGTCGAGGCCGATCATTGTCTCTCCCGGTTTTTTGAAATTGAACATTGCCAAGATAGCAACAAAAAATTAAACATACCTACCGATCAATTTTTTGAGTAAATTTTTCTACAAGGTAAGGTAACCCGGCTCCGAAATTTAATAGCTCTTTTCAATATAATATAACGGGTCTATTGAATTTTAGGAGGATTCAACGAGCCATTAAGCAAACTCAGCAGGGAAATACCAGTTATCCGTTTTCCCTCTCGGATAAAACGTACTCAGAATAGTCTTATTCAATCGCTTTTCCGTTTCCCGGCTAAGGATCGGTCAAAAAATAATTTGTTAAAATCGTATTGTCGGATGTCATTCCGGTTTTTCCCGTTTTTGGGGAAAATACCGGAATCTTCTGCGGAGATTCCGGCATTCCGCTTCGCTACAGCCGGAATGACAGGTTTGGCTAAATTTAACAAGTTATTTTTTATCACTCCTAAGCGCCTTATTCCTTTTCCATCCCCCCACTGCCACTGATTTTTCCCCCGCGATCCGGTATTCTTTGGGAAAACGAGCGGTTCGAACACTGGCGGACAGGCGTTTCGACGGCGATAAAGCGCCAATTCCCCACGCTTAATCATAGCGTGTTAACCGTTCATAAAAATTACCCAAAGGAGTCACCTATGTCATCTAAAAAGCTTGCACAGATGCTGATCATTTCAGGCTTTATGTTCTGGAGCATGAATGCCCGGGGAGATCCCTCGACCGATAAGTTCCTGCTCATCGTCAGCAATCCCCTTACCAGACCGGCCTGATAACCGCGGCGTTGAATACCTATCAGCAAGACCTGCAAATCGAGGGCTGGGCGACCACCCTGATTACCGTGAACCGGGCTGCGGATCCCACCGCCAATTACATCTGCCCCAATGAAGTCGCTCTGAAGACGGTGATTCAAGCTTACTACAGCCAGGGCTATGACGGCTTTGTTGTTATCGGCTCCCCTTCCCATTTGCCCACCGCCTGGTGGAAATGCTATTTCAGCGATCCGGATTGCACTAAATGCCCCACCGACCTCTACTATGCCGATATGGATGAGTGGACTGTGAAGGATGGCGACGTTTACGTCTCTTTCGACGCCGGGGGAAATTATGTAGGCGACAATTTCGGGCCGGAGTTGTTCTTCGGAAGAATCACCGCAGGACCCATATCCTCCACATTGGAAGAAGAGGCGGTGAAGGTTGCTTTCTACCTGGAAAAAATTCATGCGTACCGGGTTAACGGCGGCAATTTGACCCCCGAACAGCACCAGCGCGCTTTTATCTTTCGGGATGATGACTATAGCAGTAAGGCGACCGTGGGATTCGAGCCCTATCACGAAGCGACATCCAATATTTACATCGTGCTCGACCACAGGCTTAGCAATGCCGCCAAACTCGATCAACTATTGGAAGAGGGCTATCGTTTTGGTGAAATCTGGGCACACTCCACAACCAATTGTTTCATTGTGCCTCACCTGGCCACCCTCGATATTCAGGTGAACTACTTCAACTTGTTTGTCTGCGGGGCGCTAAACTACAGTGAAGAGAACGTTGGAGCCGTTTTACTCTTTGATACGGATAAAACCTGCAATATAACCGGCAGCATCGGCAGTTGGGGAATCGGGTTAGATGCTCTCTACTACACCCAGCTTAACAGCGAAATAACCATCGGAATCGCTTTCCGGGATTTGGCAAACCGGCAAATTGCGGCCGGTGAAATCGGCTGGCCCAAAGGCGAGTTGACCGGCGACCCGCTTCTGAAGCATACCATGAACGTGGTCAACCGGCCGCCCAGAATAGCGAACGACCTGCGCGAGCTTACGGCCTTCTCGAACGCACCTTTTGAGTTCGTATTTACCGCGGAAGATCCCGAAGGAGACCCGCTCACGGTTTCCATTGAAGCTCTATCCCCGGATATGAGCTGGAATGGCAATACGCTATCCTGGACCCCTTCACAATTAGATGAGAGAAAATATCGAACCCTCACCGTCAAAGCAGTGGATAGCTACAATAACAGTTACAGAGAAGCGTTTGACATCTTTGTTCCGGGAATTGATTCGTTTGGCAATGGTGATTTTGAAGCCGGCAGCAGCGGAAACCCGGATTTCTGGGATTTCGAGACTGCAACCTGCGGAGCCGTCTTTCGTTGGGAGCCCGCGGGGACGGGCCACAACGGAACGAAGTGCGTGAGTATTGGCGCTGAAGTCTCTCCGGATGACGCATGTTGGACTAAAAAAATATCCACCTTGACGGTTGGGCACTGGTATTTGCTGGAAGGATGGATCAAAGGAGAGAATATTGTTCCTCACGAAGGCAGCATTGGCGCCAATCTTTGCTTATTCGGAACCTGGGACTATTCCCAGGCCGGTTTCGGTACATTTGATTGGATGCCGGTGCAACTCATGTTCAAAGCCGAATCGCCGTCGGCTACGATTGGGTGTCGATTCGGCTATTGGACCAGTGTTGTCACCGGAAAAGCCTGGTTCGACGATCTGGTTTTGTTAGATTTGACTTCCGATTCCCTCACCGCCGATCTGTTATCTGTTGTTCGCTGACAACGACGTGGAATTGACCAAACCGGCTTATACCGAAGGCAACATCCATTCCAACGAAGAAGTGGAATTCAAGCAAGGCAAACCCAGCACCCACCAGGGCAATATCAGCGCGGTGGAGGGGGTGTACATTGGTAAAAAAATGCCCGTCAACGGCGACATCACCGCCCCGGAAGTGAAAAATTACGGCGCGGTAAACGGCAATATCAACCTTCAGGCGGTTGCCGCGCTTCCTCTTCCCGCTCAGCCGGTATATTCTCCCAACAACGATGACCGCGACATCCGCGGTACGGTTTTATTAGCGCCCGGCCACTATGGTGAGATCACGGTGCGCAAGAACGCGGTCTTGAACCTGGGCGCCGGCGAGTATCAATTGCAGCACTTAGTTCTACTTTAAGACTTTGAGGAAAAAGAGCAAAAGTGAAGACTTATCAAGCTCTT
>CAZFVV010000265.1:0-3754 GCA_964522165.1 uncultured Calditrichaceae bacterium | reverse complement strand
CCACGAAAAATTACGACCGGGGAGAAAAGTTCGAGATTTACCGCGCACTTCCCACTTTAAAAGAGTACATCCTGGTGGATCAATACCGGCTTCACCTGGAGCATTTTTCCAAAAACGGGCAGGGGAAATGGGTGTTGGAGGAGTTTGAGGATCTGAATGCGATGTTGAACCTGCCGGAAATCGAATTTCAAATATCCCTGAAAGAGATTTACGATAAAGTGGAACTGTAAAGGATGGGCAATCCCATCCCGACAAATACATAAACTTCCCTGTTTATATGTCGGGATGAAAACTTCCGGTTTTCAAATCCCCTCACCCTCTCTGCCGCAGCCAGCGCAGCATGAGGGGCACGCGCAGGCGCCAGCGGCCGTTCTCTTCCGCTACCAACAGGCGGCGGCGCAGGGAGCGGTGAATCGCCTCATCTTCCGGCGGGGGCTGGAATTCGCTTTTGCGAAAGGCGGAGAGGTATTCCCACTCGCCCGGCAGGGCGCACTCCCGGCGCACCAATTCGTAGAGCACGTTGTGCCCGCTGACGATGGCCTTGTCGAGGGCGCGTTCCAGCAGCGCGGCGTTGACCTCCCGGGTATCCTCATCGTTCATCAAATCCACAATGGTTTCGGCGATGAGCTGCACCAAATGCGGCCAGCCGCCCGCTTCCCGGTGAACGCGCTCGATGCCCCCATCTCCCCAGAACTCCGGGGCAAAACGGGGGCGCTTCGGATCGTCTTTTGCCCACAGGGTGGAGTACTTGAGCGGCTCGGTGAGCAGCAGGCGGGTTTCCTCCGGGGTGAACATCGGCACTTCCAGGGTGCGGGCGCTCACCAGGTAAGAAGTCCAGGGGGCGTTTTTCAGTTCGCTGATCTCGTGGCTGCCGGCAAATATCCAGGTAACGCGGCGGTGGGACTGGATGGATTCCCGGATGGTGGCCAGCAGGTCTTCCGGGAAAACCTTCTCCCCGATTTTCAGGTCGATGTTTTCGTATTCGTCTATCGCCAACAGTATATGCTCATTTTTTTCTTCCAGCCACTGATTGCAACCTGATAGAAAAGAAAAAAACGTCTCCAAATCAGGTTTTTTGACGAAAGCGCCGATACCATGTAGAGAATTTAGTATTTCTTCCCGAATTGTGGTTATCCAAAGTTCTAAGGAGGTAGAGAGTTGAGGATTCTGCATGGAAGTGACCACCGTATAAAAACTCCCCGGTATAAACCCGTTCAAATTTCGCAGTAAAGTAGATTTTCCCATCCTCCGCCGGGCGTACACCACTAAACCGGGGCAGCCGGTACTGAGCATAACCTGTTTTTCCAACTCTCCAATGACGCTGTAGCGGGGCACAAAGGCTTCGCTCTCGCGGTTCACCGGATCTCCAGCACGGAAAATTTGCGGGGTAGGTTCTTTGCATGTGATCGCTCTGATTTGCTCCCACTGCTGCCGGGCAATTTGCAGCCAGTTGTCCGCTGCTTTGCGAAATTCGCTTCTTAACGGCTCACGAAATCCGGCAATTCGATGGTAGAAATTTTCAATTTTTTCGTAAAGCGATTGGGCATACGGTTCGCGCAAAACCGGGCGATCAATGGTATCCAAGCGCATTTGCAAAGCGGAAATTTCGCCCACCATTTCTTGTAATTTGGGTACTTCTCTCAAGAATCCCTTTTCCCCTTCCGGCAGTTTGGTCACAATGCTGTCTAGTTGAGATAATTCCCGAACCTTGCTCGCCTCTCTTGTCAACAATATGGTTTTAGCACGCAACGCCTGCACGCGTTGGCTGGGATATTCGTTAATCAACCGCTCAATTTCCCAGTAGCCTGCTTCCCCGCTTTGTTCCGTATAAGCAACCAACAAACGGTACAATCCCCGAAAGGAAACCACACATAGATCATCCCATGACACTGGATGATAACTATAGCGATGAGCAAAAAGTCTGGACCATACAAAGAATAAATGTATGGGATAATAATATAAACGAAATATAGTTAGAATTGAGGCAATTCCTCCAGTGAGTCCTACTACACTACCCGAAGCTATTCCAAAATATTCAGCAGTTATTTTCAAACTAATTCCAGTGCTAATACCAAGGATGATTTCAGCAATTATCTCCCAAACACTTCTTTCATTAGATGACAAAACCTCTCTGATTAAACTTCCGCTAACAATTCCTACAGCCATTCCAAAAATTATTCCTTCAATAATTCCAAAGTGTATACCTTTCCTAACCCCAATAATTCCAACAGAAATTCCGATGACTATTCCCAAAATAGTACCTCCAAAAATACTGTAAAATTTCCCCTCAGATAACCCCTCGTTAATTCCTTTATTGATTCCTTCGACAATTCCGGAGGCTATTAATCTCAAAAAGGCAAAAGTCATTCCACAACTAATTCCACCGACAATTATTGCAAGGAATCCTCCAAGGATTCCAAAGAAAATCTCCCCTATATGGTAAGTTAAAATTGCTATGGTTCCATTGAATTCCTTTACGGTTTCCACTCCGAATATGCCAAATAATAGGACTCGACCAAGAATTGATAGTACAATGAAATATGGTAGAAAATGGAGCCAAAGCTGAAAACAAGTAACAATTGAAATCTTCAGAGAAAGTTTCTCTAAAGCTTCTCGAAACTGTTTTGGCCTGCGGTAAAGCAACCCCAACCACCACAACGCCGACTTATGGTCCTGCCAGGAAAACAGGCGAATTTTATCCAGCGGGGTGGGGGTCATGGTTTTGCCTGCAATTCCACGGTTTTTAAGTTGGTCATGCTGGAAAGGGGATTATCCGGCGGCAGCAGCTCCGCAAAGGATTTTTTAGAGTGGATCAGCAACACCAGTTTTTGGGAATCCATAATCAAATGGCGCAGGGCGGAGAAGAGGTTGTGGTCGTAGTAAGGGTGAAAGGTCACGTAATCAAAATGTTTCAGGAGCAGGCGGGTCTTTTGCGACCGTTGGGCAATGGCGTTGTTCAAAACCACCAGGTCTTCCGGCTCCGCGGGAACGTTCCGGGGAACTCCCGCCGCTTTCAGCATTTCCGCCACAAACGCCCGGCGGGAGGCTACTGAACCGCTTTCCACATCCACCTCTCCCAAATCCGTAAACCGCTCCTGGCGGATATGGCGCAGCAATTCCCGCCACTTAATGTATTTTTCCCGCACCACTAAATTCACCGACTGGTTGCGCTCCAAACAGCGGCAAATTTCGTCGCGGGCGTTCAGCCAGTCGGGGACGGTTACGCCTAAGTTGGCGTCGCAGGCTTTCATTAAGCGTTCCCAGGGGTCGGGGGCGCGGTCGTCGCTCAAGTCGAGCCACAGGGGAAGGTTTTGTACCAGCCAGCCCGGGCAATGGGGGTGGTCGTGCACTTTTTCGCAGATTACCGGAATGGTGAGGGGAGGGTCTTTAAGAAAACCCGGGTCGCGGGCGACGGCGCGTTCCATCTCGTGGCGGCAGTTGGCGCTGTTCAAGTAATCCGGGGAGAGTACCAAGAGGCTGGCATCCGCTTTATCCTGGACGGCGTCCATCTGGCCGAGCAGGGTTCTTCCCGCTCCAAACTCCCGGTAGTCAATCAACACATCCGCCCCGCCGGCCTCCAACACCGGAACCAGGCGGTCTTTCACCCACTCCCGCTGTGCGTGGCTGTAGCTGAGGAAGATTTTCTTCGGCATGTTCCCCTCGCAAGGTTCGTTTCCCATCCAAGTTAGGAAAAAAGCGGGAGATTTTCAAAGGCGATTTTTCTGAGAGGTGCGTATGTACCTGCCGAGTATGG
>CAZFVV010000264.1:0-3818 GCA_964522165.1 uncultured Calditrichaceae bacterium | reverse complement strand
ATGGCACACGGATAACACGGATGACGCGGATTCACACAGATTTTTTAGCAATATTCTTGAACTTGTCCGCGAAAATCCGTGTCATCAGCGTCATCCGCGTTCCATTTTTTAGTTGTAAACGGTTGCACGAGATTTTTCAAACAAGCTCTAAGGTGTTATTCCTATACCCCATACCTTTGAAGCCCTCATACGGTATCATTAGAAATTCACTAACATTAAAAGGATGGGTATGAGCGAGAAGATCAAATTTTTCGAACAGGTGAACCGCCATTTCGACGTCGCGGCGGCCTATACCAATTACCCGGTGGGATTGCTCAAACAGATCAAGATTTGCAACAGCGTCTATCACATGACCTTTCCCATCAAACGGGACGACGGCAGCATCGAGACCATCGAAGCCTGGCGGGCGGAGCACAGCCACCACTCCCTGCCGGTGAAAGGGGGAATCCGTTATGCTACCATGGTAAACGAAGACGAGGTGATGGCCCTGGCCGCGCTGATGACCTACAAATGCGCCATCGTGGATCTGCCCTTTGGCGGCGCCAAGGGAGGGATCAAGATCGACCGCCGGCAATATTCGGAAGCCGAGTTGGAGCGCATCACCCGCCGCTACACTTATGAACTCATCAAAAAGAATTTCATCGGGCCGGGAATCGACGTGCCGGCGCCAGATTACGGCACCGGCCCGCGGGAAATGGCCTGGATGGCGGATACCTATAATTCCATGACCGAAGGAGAATTAGACGCCTTTGCCTGCGTCACCGGCAAGCCGATTCCCCAGGGAGGGGTGCACGGGCGGGTGGAAGCGACCGGCCGGGGCGTATTTTTGGGAATCCGGGAGTGCTGCGCCGTTGCCGAGGACATGAAAAGAATCGGCCTGGCCCCCGGTTTGGAAGGAAAGAAGGTGGTGGTGCAGGGATTGGGAAACGTGGGATATTATGCGGCCAAATTGATTCAGGAAGGCGGCGGAGTTATCATCGGGCTGGCGGAGTATGAAGGGGCGATTTACAATCCCAAGGGGTTAGACGTGGATGCAGTGGTGAAGCACCGCCAGGGAACCAATTCGATCCTGAACTTCCCCGGGGCGCAGAATCTGGCGAAGAACGGCGACGCGTTGGAATTGGAGTGCGACGTCCTGGTGCCCGCGGCGCTGGAAAACCAGATCACCATGGAAAACGCCGCCCGGGTTAAGGCTAAACTGATCGCCGAAGGCGCTAACGGCCCGGTCACTGCGGACGCCGCCGATCTGCTCCTGAAAGCCGGTAAAATGATCATCCCGGACATCTATATGAATGCCGGCGGGGTAACCGTTTCCTACTTCGAATGGCTGAAGAATCTTTCCCACGTGCGCTTCGGGAGAATGAGCAAGCGGTTCGAGGAGAATATCAATAAAAAGATTTTGCAGGCCCTGGAAGAGGCCACCGGCAAGAAACTCCCGACCGATCTTTATAACCAGATCGCCTACGGGGCGGATGAGTTGGACCTGGTCAATTCCGGCCTGGAGGAGACCATGATTACCGCCTACCAGCACATCCGAGAGACCCGCAAAAAGCACGGGGACAAAATTTCCCTGCGCACCGCCGCGTTCATCAACGCAATTGATAAAGTGGCCAAAGCCTATTTGGAGTTGGGCATTTTCCCGTAACGGCGCTTGAACGGCCAACCCTGAAGAATACCTGTGAAACATTTGTTGAATGAGTGTTTTACGCGGGTATTAACAAAAACAAAATTTTACATGTTGCACGAAGATTCGGAAGTTGGTAAATTTTCCTACTTTCAGAATGATGGATTCCTTCTCACCCGGCATTGGATGCAGGAAGTTTAAGGTTATTTAATCTCGCTACCTGTTACTGAATCTCCCTCTCTTAATCTGACAGCGAACGCCAGTGTTTGATAAGTGTGCGTGCGATTGAATTTTCCATATAGAATGGCTACGCGCGCAAGCCGATTTTCAAGCGGCGGCCATATCCGGTTACATTGAAACGGGTATCTTTTAAGATTTTACAAGATTAACCCGGAGGAGGATTGTCATGGCCATCAGTAACTTATCAACCTGGCGCAAGGATACCTCCTGGCTGGCAAAGTTTAGCGCGAACAATGAGCACTATTTCAGCGGCAACTTTGCCCATGCGCACCTGGGGGATCCCGGGAGAGTGGATGAAGACGCCCAGTGGGTGTGCGACCTTCTCAGCAATATTCCCGGCTGGGTGGGGTTCGCGTTCCAGATCATCAGCATCACCTGGAGATTCGCTAAAAACGGGGATGATAAAACCTACGATCTCTATTTCATCTCCGGCAAAAGAAAAAAGGGCTGGCTTCCCGTTTATATCATTTTCTGGGGGTTTATTTCCGACGTGGGGTGGTATCCGCCGGTGAAGTTGAATTCCTTAGCCCCGGGGCCGATGCTGCCGACGCCGGGGAATTTATTACTTTGGCCGCATTTGAAGGCGCTGGCCAATGATTTCCGCCATGAGCCTGCCCCGGCGGCCCCGGTATTGCCGGAATATGGCCGGCGATTCCGCGGAAATATGCTGGGCGAACGCTACCTGGCGAATATCAACACCAAAGAAGTGCACGATCTGGACCGGGAAGACTACTCTACCACGGGCTGCCAGATCAACGAGATCATCGATGCTCAGCATGACCGGCCCTACAACATTCTCGAATATGCCCGCACCGACGGGTATGATAATTGCGCCAAATGCCTGGGCGGCTCCGCCAGGTAGAGACATAATGTAATACGTAATACATCGCGGCAGAGTTAGTCCGCCGCCAGGTCTACTGGTTGCGAAGTTCAACTTCGCAACCCAATTGCGTGCCGAAGTTGAACTTCGGCACGAGGATCGACGGACTTTCTCTGCCGGGGAGTAGTAGTATGAAATCTTCCCTCCTGATCGCCGGATACGCTGCGCAAAGGCGCCCGACACCGGGGATCAGGGACAGCAAAACCCTTTCACCGCCGCCACGCTCCCGCCAATAAAACACCCTCCTCAAACTATTTTATTTGGCGTGGCGGCGGTGCTTTTTTGGGGTGGTGTAGTAAAAACGTTTTCCGCAAATCATTCTCTCTCCGGCCATAGACACTATCTGACCAGCGCCATTTTCTTCACCTCGACAAACCCGTTGGCCGAGAAGCGGCAGAAATATACCCCGCTGGCCACTTTCGTTCCTGCTTCATCCGTACCGTTCCAAGCTGCCTGGTGGCGGCCCGCTTCGGTAAACCCATCGACCAGGGTTCTTACTAATTGCCCGCGGATATTGTAGATCTTCAGGCTCACCGGCCCTCCCTGCGGAAGGGAAAAACGAATGGTGGTGCTGGGATTGAAGGGATTGGGGAAATTCTGGCTCAATTCATACTTTTCCGGGACCGCCGCGCTTGTAGTTGTGTCCGCTTCCTCCTCTTCATCGCCGCCAGCGGCCAGGTAAAGCGCCCCCTGCGGGGTGAGAGAGGATTGGTGGGTTACCAGCGCGGCATTTTTCTGCACTTCGATCTCCCGGGCGCACACAAACCCCTTGATGAAGCTGCTCCCGGCAAATTCCACCGCAGCCGCCGGGGCATAGAGGTTGCAACCGTTCAGGATCGAATTCTTTCGCACCTTGATGGTTTTGCTATAACCGCTCCAAATAGTAACCAATTCGCTGGGATGGGAGGCTCCCACGGCGGTGAAGCTTCCCTCGCCCTTGAACTCCAGCTCATCGCGGAGGTAGATATTTACCGCGCCCCCGGAAACATCCACATTGACGGCAGCATTTTGGTGAATTTCTAATTCTACTTTAAGACTTTGATATACTGACTCACAATTGCGATCCCTCTGTAG
>CAZFVV010000263.1:0-3920 GCA_964522165.1 uncultured Calditrichaceae bacterium | reverse complement strand
GGTTCCCGGCTCTTCAAAGGAGTTTGTGTGAAGCATGTGGAATTTATGGCCCGGGCGCTGGAATTGGCCCGTTACGGCGCCGGGCACACCTCTCCCAATCCCATGGTGGGGGCGGTCATTGTGAAGCATAACCGGATTATTGGAGAGGGTTATCATCCCCGCTTTGGAGATAAACACGCGGAAGTTATGGCCATCGAGCAGGCCCGCGAAGCGGTGGAAGGCGCGGAGATGTATTGCAACTTAGAGCCCTGCTCCCATACCATCCCCGGGAAAAAGACCCCTCCCTGCACCGGGCGCCTGGTACGCGAGAAAATCCGCAAACTTTACCTTTCCACGCTCGACCCCAATCCCTATGTCAACGGGAATGGCGTCGCCGCGATTCGAGCGGCGGGCATCGAGGTGGAGACCGGTTTGCTGGCGAAAGAAGCCCTGGAACTGAATGAAGCTTACTTCAAATTTATTCAGACCCGCCTGCCCTTTGTGAATTTGAAAATGGCGCTCACCCTCGACGGCCGCATCGCTGCGGCGGGGGGAGATTCCCGCTGGATCAGCGACG
Source organism: uncultured Calditrichaceae bacterium (assembly GCA_964522165.1). Lineage (GTDB taxonomy): Bacteria > Calditrichota > Calditrichia > RBG-13-44-9 > J075 > JABWBP01. The sequence continues at coordinate 3,364 of CAZFVV010000263.1, read as the reverse complement.
AGACCGCCCGGGAAAGGGTTCACCGGCTCCGGCAGCAATACGACGCGGTGCTGATCGGGGCCAATACCCTGCGCATCGATAATCCCCGGCTGACCGTGCGCCTGCCCGGTAATCACATTCTTGCGCCCCGCCAGCCCTGGCGGATCATTCTGGCCGGAAACCGTGACATACCGCTTCACAGCGAGGTGTTCCGGGATCAATTCCGGGAGAAGACCCTAATTTTCACCGCGGCGCGCAGCGACAACCACCGCCCGGCACCTCCGGGCAATCCGGGAGTGAGAACAATCCCCCTGAGAAGCGACGCCGGCGGCCGGCCGGATCTCCGGGCGGCGCTGCAATACTTAGGCGAAATGGGCGTCGCCTCCGTGTTGGTGGAAGGGGGCAGCCGCATTTTCACCGAATTTATTTCCCGGGGGTTATTCGATAAGATCACCGCTTTTATCGCCCCGCTTATTTTAGGCAAGGGCATCGAGGCCGTGGGAGACCTGGGGATCGAGCGCATCCCCGGGGCGGTTCGCCTGCAACGCAGCGAGATCGAAATCATCAACGACCAGGTTATGTTGCGGGGATACCGCAATACCAAAGAAACCTTTGGCAGTTTGACGGAGAGCGTGGCATGTTTACAGGAATCATCGAAGAGCTTGGCCGAATTAGCGCTGTCGAACCGATAGCCGGGGGCCTGCGGCTGTTTATAGAGGCCAAGGAGGTTCTGAAGGACTTGAAAACCGGGGATTCCCTGGCAGTTAACGGGGCCTGTTTGACCATCGTCGGCCGCCGGGATGCGGAATTCGCCGTGGAAGCGGTGGGCGAGACCCTGGAAAAGACCACCATCGGAAGTTGGAAGATCGGCGGGCAGGTCAACTTAGAGCGCTCCCTGTCCGCGGCGGGGCGGTTCGGGGGCCATTTTGTGCAGGGGCACGTAAACGCCACCGGCAGAATCACCCAATGGTATCCCCGGGGAGAAAACTGGTTCTTAGAAGTGGAGATTCCCCCGCCCCTGATGCGCTACATTATTCCGGAAGGCTCCATCGCCATCGAAGGCATCAGCCTGACCGTGGCCTCCCTGCACGGCAACCGGGTGGGGATCAATATCATTCCCCATACCGCCAAAGCCACCAACCTTCAATTCAAACAGGTGGGCGAGGCGGTTAATATCGAAGTGGATATGATTGCGAAGTATCTCGAGAAATTGATAACCCTGAGGCGGGAAGAATGAAACGTGATGCGTGAAACGTGATGTCTTTGAGATAATTCTTTCACGCTTCACAGACAAGAACAGGAGTTACAGCGATGAATAATTCATATAATCCCCCGGAATTTACCGCCGGGTTTGTGGGCATCGAAGCTGCAATTGAAGCGTTCCGGCGCGGGGAAATGCTCATTTTGATCGACGACGAAGAGCGGGAAAACGAAGGCGACCTGGTTATTGCGGCGGAGTATGCCACCCCGGAGGCGATCAATTTCATGGCCGCGCACGGGCGGGGGCTGATCTGCCTGGCGCTCACCGGAGAGCGCGCCCGGGAGTTGAGGTTGGCCCCCATGGCCGATAGCAATACCGCGCTGTTAGGAACCGCTTTCACCGTCAGCGTGGACGCAAAGCAGCGAACTTCTACCGGCATTTCCGCCTTCGACCGGGCGGAAACCATCCGGGTTTTGGCCGCACCGGAAACCCGACCGGAAGAGCTGGCCCGCCCCGGCCATATTTTTCCGCTGGTCGCCCATCCCCACGGGGTGCTGGGGCGTCCCGGCCATACCGAAGCGGTGATCGACCTGGCCCGGGCGGCCGGCTTGAAGCCATCAGGAGTGTTGTGCGAAATTTTAGACGACGACGGCAGCATGGCGCGGCTGCCCCGGCTGCTGGAAATGGCGGCAAAATTCAACCTGAAGGTCGCCAGCGTGGGCGATTTGATCAACCATCGTTACCGCAGCGAAAAACTGGTCAAAAAAGTGACCGACGTGCACCTGCCCAGCGCCTACGGAGATTTCCGCCTGCATCTCTATGAGAGCGCGCTGAATCCCGCCGAGCACCACCTGGCCCTGGTGAAAGGGAGCCTGGCCGGGGAGGAACCGGTGCTGCTGCGCATCCATTCGGAATGTTTGACCGGCGATACCCTCGGCTCCCTGCGCTGCGATTGCGGCGATCAACTGCACAGCGCGTTGCAACGGGTAGAAGAAGCCGGGCGGGGCGTGGTTCTCTACCTCCGCCAGGAAGGGCGGGGAATCGGGCTGGCAAATAAGATTCTCGCATACCGGCTGCAAGACGAAGGTAAAGATACCGTGGAAGCCAACGAAGCGCTGGGCTTCAAAGCCGATCTGCGGGAATACTGGTTCGCCGCGCAGGTCATTAAAGATTTGGGCATTCGCAGCGTGCGCTTAATGACCAACAATCCCGGCAAAGTGCAGGGGCTAATCGAACATGGCATCAAAGTGGCGGAGCGGGTTCCCCTGGTTATGGAGGCGAACCCGATCAACGAAAAATACCTGCGCACCAAGCGGGATAAATTAGGGCATATTTTCCACGGCTACCGAACCCGCTGAGGGCGGGTGATCGGTGCTATGGTGTTTTAGTGTTTTGGTGTTTTGGTGTTTTGGTAATGGGCGCAGGGTTATGATATAGTGCCAGGGTAATAAAAACTCTAACACTAAAACACCGGAACACTTGAGCACTGTATTTCTACCGAATTCTCCGCTTTTTTCCGGCGGGATAAATCCGTAAACTTTTTTACCATAAAGGAGCGATAACGATGCCTGAACATGTTCAGGGGGTATTGAAGGCGGAAAGCGCTAAATTTGCAATCATTGTCGGGCGGTTCAACCAGTTTGTATGCCAGAATCTTCTGGAAGGGGCGCTGGATTGCCTCTACCGCCACCAGGCCCGGCAGGAGAATATCACTATCTTCTGGGTTCCCGGTTCCTTCGAGATTCCCCTGGCGGCGCAAAAGGCCGCGGAAAGCGGGAAGTTCGATGCGGTCATTTGCTTAGGCGCGGTAATCCGCGGAGCCACCCCGCATTTTGAGTACATCGCCTCCGCGGTCTCCAAAGGCGTGGCCAACGTGGCCCTGAAAACCGGGCTCCCGGTTATTTTCGGAATCCTGACCACCAATACCATCGAGCAGGCGATTGAGCGCGCGGGAACGAAATCGGGCAATAAGGGCTGGGACGCCGCTCTTTCCGCCATTGAAATGGTCAGTTTGCTGCAAAAAATGTAAACCTGACCGAAAAATTAAATTTGTTGAGTCGCCGGGGAACTCTTTATATAATTTACCGGCTATTGAATGTATGTTTCGCACAGAGAAGGCGCTTGCCTTTCGGCAATGCGCCATAATCAAAGCCTGGCAGGCCAGGCGGTTTTCCAGCATAACTG
>CAZFVV010000262.1:0-4103 GCA_964522165.1 uncultured Calditrichaceae bacterium | reverse complement strand
AAATTTTCCAGATTTTTACAGTTAGATTATAGCCTTCGCCGGTGCTGGCAAGATATTGCCCATCCGGGGATATTGCGAGTTTCAAATCAACCCCGCCATTGATATAAGTGCCGTGTTGCATATAATTTACGATAGCGCCGTTATGGTAATTCCATATCCTTATGTATCCGTCATACCCGCCGGAGATGAGATACTGGCCATCATTTGTGAATAGTAAATCGGTGGTTCTGGAAGAGTGGCCTGGCAAAGTTCTCAACACATTATATTCCGAATCATAAATTGTTATATGCCCCGAATTGTTATAGCCGGTTCCGGCGGCAATAATGCTGTCATTTGGAGAATAGGCAATCGAATAAATAATCCCATCAGGATTGGTATCCGAATAAAATTGAGAGCCATTTATACCAAACTCAAATTGCCCGGCCCTATCTCGCGAGCAGCCGCTGAATGCGGAACAATAAACGCTTCCATGCCCGGTAATCAATCTCTGTCCATTGGAAGACAGGTTTATATCATTGGTTAACCCCATTTGAAAGCCATCCAGGGTAAAAATTAACATACTGTCGGCAACATCCCACACTTTTATTTGCCCGCAGGTATAGGGATAACAGTTCAAGTCAGTATTCCTGCCGCCGGTCAGCAAGAGATTGCCATCGGGAGTGAACGTCATGGTTGCTACATCCACTTCTTTTTCCCAGAGCAGGTCTATTCCGATGGGCTGCCCAAAACTCAAATGGTTAAGAAGGATTATTAATAATCCCGCAAGAAACACCGGAGTGATATTTTTCATGTCATCCCCTTAATTTTTATTCCAATTTATATCCCGCGCTTCTTTAATTCATACCAAAAGTATTGCAAAGCTGTAAAATCCCTGTCACGGAATTGCTCACAAAAAAGGATAAATAAGTATTGCCAAATTGTGCTGAATATGGGATATTTGACGCGAATATGCGGCGTGGAAAAGCTGAATGTTAAAACCGGTTATCTTGATCAGGATTTACTGCAGAAAAAAATCACCGCAGGATAAATTGACGGCAAAATGATTTAACCACAGGTGAGATCATGGCTGATGTTTTGGACGATTTAGCGAATCTGCCCTGAAAGAAGTTACCCATTGAAAGAAATCCCCCTGAACCTGGAAATCGAGCATCTCATCTGGCAGCAAAACGTTCGTTATGTTGCCGGAATCGATGAGGCAGGACGGGGACCCCTGGCCGGGCCGGTGGTCGCCGCGGCGGCCATTTTTGAGCCTTATGACCACGTCGAGGGGGTGAAGGATTCCAAAAAACTATCCCCGGCGCAGCGGGAAGGGTTATATGAAATCATCGTGCAGCGGGCGCTGGCTTATGGAATCGGCCTGGTGGATAGCCTGGAAATCGATCGTATCAACATTCGCCAGGCGACCTTCAAAGCCATGCGCAAGGCCATAGGCTCGCTCGCAAAAAATCCCGAATACCTGCTGATCGACGGGGAAGAGCTACCCGATAAAATCTATCGCCAGGAAGCGGTAATCGATGGCGATGATCGCAGCTTTACCATCGCCGCCGCCTCCATTCTGGCAAAAGTCACCCGGGATCGCCTGATGATCGAGTATCACCAGCAATATCCCCGGTACGGATTCGACCGGCACAAGGGCTACGGCACCGAATTTCACCGGGAAATGCTCAAAAAATATGGCCCTTGCCCGATCCACCGCCGCTCATTTTTGACCCATATCTCCCTTCCGGGCGGGGAAGAAAAAGCCTGAAAGGTAAAACTGTATGCACCGGCTCTACCTCGCCGACCATCCCCATCGCCGCTACAATTTGTTGACCGGCGAGTGGATCCTGGTATCTCCGCAGCGGGCAAAGCGGCCCTGGCAGGGGAGAGTGGAAAATCCGCCGGTGGAGAAGCGGCCGCAATACGATCCCGATTGCTACCTCTGCCCCGGCAACCGGCGCGCCGGCGGGCATCGTAATCCAGGGTACGAAAACACTTTTGTATTCGATAATGACTTTACCGCTATGAAGCCGGGGGTAGGGGAGGAGGCGCATTTCAATACCGGGGAATTGCTGATTGCCCGCAGCGAGCCGGGGATTTGCCGGGTGGTCTGCTTTTCCCCCCGGCATGACCTGACCCTGGCGGAAATGGCGGTGGCGGATATTCGCAAGGTGGTGGAGGTGTGGACTGAAGAATATCGAACCCTGGGGGGGCTGGATTTCATCAATTACGTGCAGATTTTCGAGAACAAGGGGGAGATGATGGGGTGCAGCAATCCCCACCCGCACGGGCAGATCTGGGCGCAGCGCTCCGTTCCCGGGGAGCCGGCCAAAGAGTCGGCGCAACTGCTGCGCTATTGGGAGGCCCATCAGAAATCATTGCTGGAGAATTACCTGGAGTTGGAATTGCGCGAAAATGAACGCGTGGTTTGCCAGAACGGGCATTTCGTAACCCTGGTTCCCTTCTGGGCGGTCTGGCCGTTCGAGACCCTCATCACCAGCCGCCGCAAGGTGGGCAGCTTGTTAGAATTCAGTGCGGCGGAAAAAGACGCCCTGGCCGATATGCTCAAGCGCGTCACCGCCGGTTATGACAGGCTCTTCGGGGTTTCTTTTCCCTACTCCGCGGGGCTGCACCAGGCCCCCACGGACGGCCGGGCGCACCCGGAGTGGCATTTTCACGTCCATTTTTATCCCCCGCTGCTGCGCTCCGCCACCATCAAAAAGTTCATGGTCGGTTATGAGATGTTAGGAGAGCCGCAGCGCGACATCACCCCGGAAGAGAGCGCGGAACGTCTGCGCGGGGTAGGAGAGGGGTAGGGATCAACTTTGATGACCACGCTTTAACGTGTTGTAAAAGAACACTCCAATTATTCCTCACTGAAGTGAGGCAATCTTTAATTCTGAAATATGGAGGATGCCATGAAGCGCCTGAAATTTGTATTTTTTTTAGCGATTTTGGCCGGGGCTTTGATGCTGCTTTTGAATGCCTGCCAGAAATCCGGCCAGCCGGCGGCGGCGCAATTCAAAACCCCCTGGGAAATCCCCGTGGTAGTGGTCAAATATTTCCCGGTGGACAAAAACAATAACATCGATCTGGCGGTGACCGGGGATTGGGGGCAGAGCTTAGAATTCACCCACAAAAAAGTGGACAGTCTCTCCAACGGCGCTGTAGAGTTCATGAATGAAGCCTCCCGCTACCAGTTTTACAAAAACCCCCGGGCGGAACCCAGCTTGAATTACAGCATTGTGCAAACCTATGAATTTCTGGAGCCCCTGCCCACTTTCGAGAAGCCGGGACACGGGGTTCCCATGACCGATTACAACGCCATCGCGCAGCGCATCAACATTCAGGACTGGGTGGAAAATAAAGGCGTGAAAGAGGTGTGGGTGTGGGGGTACCACGGCGGGGTGATCGACCTCTGGGAATCCAACATGGCCAGCCCCCACGGGGACGTGAGCAACAGCGACCGCGATGAAGCGGATTTGCCGGTGCTCGGCAAAACCTATACGGTGTATCATTACAACTACCAGCGCGGGTTGAAGGAAGCGATCGAGGATCACATGCACCAGATCGAGGCGCTGCTGAACCACGCCGACGGGCGCGACGATACTCCCGCAAAAGACTGGCCGAAGCTGCTGTTCTGGGGCCGCTTTGTGGGCAGCGATTCCACCCATAAAATCGTCGGCGAGCCGCGCTGCGGCTGGGCGCATTACGCCCCCAACAGCGAGAAAGATTATGACTGGGCCAATCCCCGCTACGTCTCCTCGGACATCGAAGATTGGCGCCCGGAAGGCGGCGGCGAGCGCAAGGAGATGAACTGCGAGCGCTGGAACTGCAACAGCCTCGACTGGTTCACGCTCTGGATGCAAAGTTTGCCGGGCAAAGATAACGGTCTGAGCTACCAGGGCAAACCGCTGACCAACTGGTGGGTGTTCGTGGGGGATTGGGATGAGGCAAAGAAGGAAAACCTGAAACTGGTCGAGGGAGGATACCAACTTTGAATTCACCATGCAAAGCTTGTCCCCGCGAATGCGGGGATGCAAACTGTGAAATGAAAAAGGGTCGCTAATCTCTTACGAATTGTTTAAATTGGCATTCGAATAAAGTTTTAGTAGCAAGCGCCA
>CAZFVV010000261.1:0-4207 GCA_964522165.1 uncultured Calditrichaceae bacterium | reverse complement strand
TTTTCATCTCCCCCTCGCCCCGGTAAACGCAGCCGGAGGTGCAGGTTTCGTGCACCACCACTTTGCTGAGGCCGGGAAGCGCGGGAATTAAGCGCCGCCAAATCCAGCGGGCCAGGTTTTCGCTGGTGGGATTTTCCAACCCCTCGATCTCATTCAGCAGATAATGGTCGAGGCGTTCATGCAGCGGTTTGAAGGCTTTCTTGATTTCCGCGAAATCCATCACCCAGCCGCTGGTTTCTCCCAACGGGCCTGCTACATAGATTCCCACCCGGAAGGAGTGGCCGTGCATCCGCCGGCATTTGTGCCCTTCCGGTACATTGGGAAGATAGTGGGCTGCCTCAAAGGTAAATTCTTTGAAAATTTCCAAAAATGCTACCCCGGTTTTATCATTAAGCATTCATTTCCCTTCACACCTCTATCCCTCACCCTTCATCCTTCATCCTTTTTCAGCCACTTCCGAAATACCACCCCATTCGCTCCCGGTTCCACCACCCGCAACAATACCCGCCCCTCGGCCAGGAAATCCAGCGACATGAAACCGGTGTGGCTATGGGCAAAGAGGGTATTCTCGCCGTCGCTCACCCCGGTAATCTTTGTTTGCGATCCCGCGCCGCTCACCAGCACGTAGGACGCCGCCTTCTCCCCCTCCAAAACCTGCAAACTGTGCTCATGCCCGGCGGCGTACACCAGGGGGCGTTGCGCGGCGCTAACTTCGCTAATGCGCTGAATCAGGCGGCGATAACGCGCCCCGGACAGATCCTGGTCGTGTTTAACCACGTTCCAGCGAAAAAGGGGGTAGAGGGAACCGATAACCGGCAGGGGAACCCACAGCCAGCGCTTTAAATTGGTGAGGGGGAAAAGATGGTCTTTCCAGGTAAAAAATCCCCCGTGCGGCCCGTGGCTAACCAGGGGATGATGGGCCGCGATGAGCACTTCCCGTTCCCCGGCGCTATTCAGGAGAAATTTCAGCTCTTCCAGCACTGCATCCTCCGTGCCCGGGGGACACCCGGAAGAGGGTTTCCGGCTGGGGTGCAGCCACCAATGCGTATCCAGTATAATGATCCGCACGCCCTCGAGATCCACCGCGACCGGTCCCGGGCATCCGCCCGGGGGCAAAAAATTATTCTCCCCGGGCAGAAAATCATTCACCAGTTTTTCCTGGCGCAGCAGGTTATCCAAACCTTCCGGAGCGCCTTTGGCCCAATCGTGGTTGCCGGGAATAAAAATGCTCCTGGCGCCGCTGGCTTTAGCGGCTTGCAACTGCCGGAGCAGCCGCCGCTCCGCTTCCGCCCGTTGGGGAACGTTTTCCGGGGGGAGACCCTTAGGGTAAATATTATCTCCCAGGAAGATCAGCACGGTTTTTCCCGGCATTTCGGCTGCCCAGGTTTGCAGAGTGGCCAGGGAAGGTTCCTGCGTTTCTGCCCCGCCGGCGTCACCGATCAGCAGAACCCGCTGCCGGATGGCCGCTGCGCCAATGGCGGTATCCGGGGCCGAGACCTCCCCGGGCCGGTAATAGGGACGGGTGTGGCTGCAATTGGCGACGGTCAGGAGGTAGAGCAAACCGGCCAGGGCCGGCAATCCGTAGCGCCGGGCGCTTTTAGCGTTTTTCCGATGTGATTTTATCGGGCAATTTTTCATATTCATGCTTCCATTCCTTAATCGAAGTCTTCATGCGAGATCATCCCGGCAGCGTTTCGAATTCGATTTAGTCCAAAATATAATCAGGGAATGCTAAAGTGTTTAAGAAAAATATTTTGGCGCGTGAAATGGGATAGTGGAGGGGTTAAAAGGTTTGATAGTTGATTTTCAATGGTCGCACGTCAAAGTGCACACTGAAGCGTGGAAATTTTCGACTACCACCCCGGCATTCAGGGGAGCCTTTCAACAACCCGAATTCAGTGCAATTTGGTATGCGTTCTTTGCAATTCAACCCTCCAACCATTTAGCCATCCAGCCATCCATTTCTCCATCCAACCATTAAAGTTCTCCCGATTTTTGAAGAATATTGTTTATCAGGGTCGCTGCTGAAGCGATTCGGCTCCGGGGGGGCGGTTTTAAAAAACGTTTTTCCGTTTTGTGAAATGAATCTGATTGACGGGCAATTTTTACCCCAAATTCTCGGAACTGCGGTGAAATGCATAAATTCAAGTATTATTGCAAAAAGGGATCACCATGAATTCTGTCAGTTTTTTTGCCTCACCTGTCTTGAGCACCCTCTCCCATAATATCATTGCTGCCTTGCTTTATGATCTTGGGATGGAAGACGCTACCGGAATCGACCGGAAAGCGGTGGAAACGATTTTCTTCGCGAGCGTTACCCAGGCGGCGGACGGGATATTGAAAAGCGAGCGAACCAAGCAGAGAATCCTGGAGAGCCTGCAGGACAAAACCTTAGAACCGGAAATCGCCAAACTCCGGGTGCAAGGGATTCCTTTGCGAGAAGATTATTTCCCGGAGCAGTTCTCCCGGGTCATCAGCCGCGCCAATGCCCGGAAGATTGCGCCGGAATTCCTGGAGCTTTTCCGGGAAAAGCTCGCCGCCAACGAAGCGCTTCTACGCCAGATTATTTGGAATTATCGCACTCCCATACAACAGGGCCAGTGGCAAATAAACGGCAACGGCCAGCAAGAACTGGCAGAGCTGATGGAGGCGCTCCGCGGGCAGCAGGTACGCCAGGAGTTAGAATATATCCACGCCAACGGCTCCGGCTCCGGCCAGTTGGAGCACTGGGACCACGACATATACGTTCTCCCGGTGCGCGGATTGCGTCAGATGGAGATCGACCTGACTTCCGATTCGCTGATGTACATCACCGGCGCGCCGGGATGCGGCAAGTCGCTGCTGGTATCCGCCTATTTGCACAATCTCCTGTTCAACAAATTTATGGAAGGCAAAGACATTTATTATTACCGCTTTGTGCGCGGAATATCCGGGCGCCGAACGTTTGCGGAGAACCTGGGGCAATTTCTGGCCAGTAAATCCGGAGCCTCCCTGGAAAGCGTAACCGGGGATTTGCCCAAAGCCCTGGCGCAATCGCAATATTTTTTCGTGATCGACGATCTTCACCAGGCGGAGGATCTGGAAATCCTGGAGTTGATTCACCGGATCTGGATAGAGGTGGAGAAGTTACCCGGCTTCGGGGGGAAACTGATCGTCATCGATCGCCAAAAACCGGCGAATATTCCCCTGTCGGACAAGTACCACTATCATTACCGGGGATTGTCCGGCGCGGAGCGCAGCGCCCTGGTGCGGGATAAATGGCAGTTGCAAATGCCCCCGCCCCTGGCCCGCCAGCTCTCCAAAAAATTTGTCGGCAATCCCCAGTTGCTGCTCCTGCTCAGAGGCTGGTGGATCATCGAGCACCACACCGACACGGAGCTGGAACGATTCATTAACGAAATGCCCCTGGCCGACGCCGGCGGTAAAAATCTCGACCGGCTGCGGGATTACGTGGCGCAGCATTGTTACGACGCCTTCGAGCGCAACGACAGCCGCCTCAACAGCTTTTTGAAAGCCGCCAGCGTGTTCCGCCTGACCGAACAGGAGTACTTTTTCGACCAGGTGTATGAAAAGATCGGCGGTGGCGATTTCCAGGTTCTCCTGGAGAAACTGGTGGATGAATACGGGTTAATGAAATATGATGAAAGCCTGAACCGCTACCGTCTGCCGGATTTGTTCGGGGAGTTTTTCTATAATGCCATATCGGGCATCCAAATGCGCAGGATACTGCACCACAGCGCCGCGCAGCTCTATCGCCGCCGCTTCGAGCAAACCGGGGAAATTACCGATGCCATCGAAGGAGCGCGGCATTTCCGGATCGCGGAGCGGGAGGAAGAAGCGGTACGGCTGATCGAACCGGTACTGGGAGAGGCCGGTAACCGGGAACAGCATCTCCGGCAACTCCTGGGCATCCTGGAAAAAGTGAATCTCGATCTGTTCGATAATGACCAGGCCAAACTCGCAGCGTTGTATCACCGGGGGAAATTTTATCTTCAAAACGGCCTGTTCAAGGAGGCGGAAGCGGATTTTTCGGCCTGCCAACTCCTGGAAGGCTCTGAAACCTTGCGAGGAGAGATCGCATACTCCATGGGATTGATCGCCCGCGCCGGTGGAAGAGTGGATGAAGCCTACCCCATGTTTGAACAGGCGCTGTAAATTTACGAACAAAGCGGCAACCGGCCGGGCATGGGCGAGGTGTATGCCCGCT
>CAZFVV010000260.1:0-4230 GCA_964522165.1 uncultured Calditrichaceae bacterium | reverse complement strand
TCCCTTTTCGATTCCCTTTTCGATTCCCTTTTCAATTCCCTTTTCGATTCCCTTCTCGATTCCTTCCCGGAACCCTTCTTGTTTTCCTTCCTGCTTCCAACGCTGGGCTAAAGTGGGCATAATATCTTCTCCTTGCAGTTCGCTTTCTTCCAATATTTTGATCAACTGCTTCGCGGGAATATCCCGCGTCTCCGCAATGTAAATCAACAAAAAGTTAACCTGCTCTTTCTTCTCGATCAAGCCCATTTTGTTCCATAACCGCACCACCTGCCGGATGATCTCCAAATCCTTCCGGTAAGCGCCTTTCATTAACAACAGGGCGGAGAGCAGGAACACGTTCTCTTTTAAAGGCCGGCTGCCCGGCTCCTGCCAATCCCACTGGTTGGCGTCAAATAGAATATACTCAAAATTGAGCAGGAAGCGGTGCAACTCTTTGCCAACCTCGAACTGTTCTACAAATTGGGTGGATAGTTTCCAACGGCTTCTTCCATGGTAAAAGACCAGCGGAATAATCGCCCGCAGCGGTTTTCCTTCCGCGCTGTCTTTCTGCCACATCAAATACATGTAGCGCAGCAGTTGGATAAAAATCTTTTTATCCGGATAGGACTTGTGTTCGAACAGCAGATAGATGTCTGTCGGCTTCTGCCGGTCTTTGGCAGCGCACTTTACCACCATGTCGGATAGGGAGGCTTTGTATTCCTCGGAAACGTAGGAGGTGGTATCGAGCTCCAGGCCGCTAATATCCAATTGCCGCCGCAGTTCTTCCGGCAGGGCGATTTCCAAAAAGGTTTTCACGTTGGCAAGGTCAGAGAAAACCTTTTTGAAGAAGTTGTCGTGGACGTTCTCGATCTTAGCCATTGTAATTGCACGATTCCGGCCTACCGCATTTCCGCTTCATACTCCGCGATTTCCTTTTCGACCTCTACTCTTTTTATTTTTTCCGAGGAGAGGTAGGAATAAATGGCCGGCACCACGAACAAGGTTAGCGCGGTTCCGCCGATCATGCCGCATACCACCGCAATCCCCATGGGAATGCGGCTTTCCGAACCGGCCCCCAGCGCCAGGGCAATCGGCAGGATTCCTAAGATGGTGGAGATACTGGTCATCAGAATGGGACGGAAGCGAGCTACCGCGGCGTCTTGAATCGCTTCCATGATGGACAGTCCCGCGGCCTTGCGCTGGTTGGCAAATTCCACCATCAGAATTCCGTTTTTGGTGATCAAACCGATAAGCATGATCTGCCCGATCTGGCTGAAAATATTGATGGTCTGGTTGAAATACCACAGCGCGAACAACGCCCCCGCCAGGGCCAGCGGCACGCTGAACATGATGATAAAGGGGTCGCGGAAGCTCTCGAACTGCGCCGCCAGCACCAGATAGATGAACACCAGCGCCAGGATGAAGGCAAAAATCAGGTTGGAAGAACTCTCCACGTAATCTTTGGAGGGACCGTCGAGGTCGGTGCGGAATGATTCATCCAACACCCGTTCGGCGATGGCGTCCATCGCCGCAATGCCCTCGCCGATGGTCTTGTCCCGCGCCAGCCCCGCGGAAATGGTCGCAGAAACGAAGCGGTTGAACCGGAACAACTGCGGGGGGGCGCTCTCTTCGGTAAACGTGACCAGGTTATCCAACTGGATCAGCTCTCCGCGACTGTTTTTGACGTAAATCGATTTCAGGGCTTCCGGGCGGTTCCGCTCTTCCCGCATCACCTGGCCGATCACCTGGTACTGTTTTCCATTCATGATGAAAAAAGCGAAGCGCTGCTCGCTGAGCGCCAGTTGCAGGGTCTGGGCAATATCCAGCACCGAAACTCCCAAAGTGCGCGCCCGCTCCCGGTCGATTTGGATGCGCAATTCCGGTTTGTTGAATTTAAGGTTGGTATCCACAAATTGAAAGGTGGGATCCTTTTGAGCTTCCTCCAAAAATTTCGGCAAAACTTCCCTTAATTTCTCGAAATTGGGCGCTTCCAGCACGTATTGAACCGGCAGGCTGCCGCGGGTTCTACCGATAGATTGCTCCTGGGCTATAAAAACCCGCGCCCCGCTCAATTGCCGCACCCGCTCGGAAAAATCATCCGCAATTTCTTGTTGAGAGCGGCCGCGCTGGTCGGAATCCACCAGCATAATTCGCAAAAAACCGGAATTGACCGAGCTGGCCGCTCCGAACCCCGGTGAGGTTACGGAAATGATCGCCTCGGTTTCCGGGATTTCCTGCTGGGTGAGGCGAACCAATTCATCCATAAAGCGATCCATGTACTCGTAGGTTGCGCCTTCCGGGGCGGTAGCGCTGGCGCGCAGTCCGCTGCGGTCTTCTAAGGGCGCCAGCTCCCCGGGAAGCGCCGCTCCGAAAAAGAGGATCATTGCCACTGCCGCCAGGGTAATGACAATGGATACCCAGCGATGCCGGAGAAAAGCATCCAGGAGATTGCGGTACCCCCCGATCATGCCCTTGAAAAACGGTTCGGTCATCTCGTAAAAGCGGTTGTGGCGGGAGTTCTTTTTGAGAATGCGGGTGCTCAGCATGGGGGTAAGGGTGAGGGAAACGAAGGAAGAAATGATTACCGCCCCGGCGATAACGATGCCGAATTCCCGGAACAGTCGCCCGGTCAGCCCCTGCAGGAAGATTACCGGCATAAATACCGCCGCCAGGGCCACGGTAGTGGCGATGATGGCGAAAAAAACCTCCCGCGCCCCCTTCACGCCCGCCAAAATGGGGGGCATGCCCTGCTCTACCTTGGCGTAAATATTTTCCAGCATTACAATGGCGTCGTCCACCACCATCCCGATCGCCAGCACGATGCCCAGGAGGGTGAGCACGTTGATGGAGAAATCCGCAATGTACATGATGAAAAAAGCGCCGACCAGGGAGATGGGGATGGCGATCACGGGAATTAGGGTGGTGCGCCAGTCGCGCAGGAACAGGAAGATGATCAGAAGCACCAGGATAAACGCCGCCGCGATGGTTTGGCCCACTTCGGAGATGGATTCGCGAATATATTCGGAGGTATCGAAACCGACTCCCAGGTTGATGTCTTCCGGTAAATCTTTTTTGATCAGTTCCACGCGGCGGTAAAATTCATCGATAATGGAGATATAATTTGCGCCCGGCTGGGGAAGCAACACCACGCCCACCATGGGGACGCCGTCGCGCTTCAGAATGGAGCGGTAGTTCTCCGCTCCCAATTCGGCGTAACCGACGTCGCGCAGGCGGATGATGTTTTCCCGGGATTCCTTGATGATCAGGTTGTTGAAATCCTCCACGGTTTCCAGCCGCCCCATGGTGCGGATGGTCAGTTCGGTGGTCTGCCCCTCCACCCGCCCGGAGGGAAGCTCCACGTTTTCCCGCACCAGGGCGTTGCGCACGTCCAGGGGAGTTAACTGGTAGGCGGCCAGGCGGGCGGGGTCCAGCCACAAGCGCATGGCGTAGCGTTTGGCGCCCCAAATGCGCACCTCGCTGACCCCCGGAATGGTCTGCACCCGTTCTTTGAAAGTATTTTCGGCGATGTCGGTCAATTCCAGCAAATTGCGCCGGTCGCTTTTGACGTTTAGAAAGATGATCGGCACGGCGTCTGCGTCCGCTTTCAGCACCACCGGGGCATCGACGTCGGGAGGCAGGCTTTGCACCGCCCGAGATACCCGGTCGCGCACGTCGTTGGTGGCCGCTTCCATATCCACGTCTAAGTTGAATTCCACGGTAATGGTGGCGCGGCCTTCCCGGCTGACCGAGGAGAGGGTGCGAATACCCGAGGCCCCGCTGATGCTCTCTTCTAAGGGCTGGGTGATCTGGGATTCGATCACGTCGGCGTTGGCGCCGGTATAGTTGGCGCTTACCGTAACCACCGGCGGGTCCACGTTGGGGTATTCCCGCACCCCCAGGAAGACGAACCCGATGATCCCGAAAATTACGATTGTCAGGGACATCACAATGGCCAGAACCGGGCGTTTTATGCTGATGGAGGATAAACTCATAACGATTCCTTATTCGGATTTGAGATAATCGAGAATTTCTTCTTTGCTCCCGGCGGTTAAGATCATTTTCAAGGCCGTATTCAATTTATCGATGGCGGTAATGTTTCGAATAAAGGCTTTCTCATCTTCCTCCAACCAAAAGCGTGATGACAGAAGCATGATAAGCACGTCCTGCTTGTCTAATACGTATCCCTTCTCGATTCCCTTTTCGATTCCCTTCTCAATTCCTTTCTTGATTCCTTCCTCCACTCCTTCCTGT
>CAZFVV010000259.1:0-4357 GCA_964522165.1 uncultured Calditrichaceae bacterium | reverse complement strand
ATCCGCACCGGCCTCACCAAGGTCGGCCTGCCGGGCGCGCCGGAGGGCATGAAGAAGGAAGACCCCACCATCGCCACCCTGCTCCGGGCGCAGGGCTACATGACCGGGCAGTTCGGCAAGAATCACCTCGGCGACCGCGATGAGATGCTGCCGACGGCGCACGGGTTCGACGAGTTCTTCGGCAACCTCTATCACCTGAATGCGGAGGAAGAGCCGGAGCATCCCGACTATCCGAAGGACCCGGAGTTCAAGAAGAATTTCGGCCCGCGCGGCGTCATTCACAGCTTCGCCGATGGCCGCATTACCGATACCGGCCCGCTGACCAGGAAGCGCATGGAAACTATTGACGAGGAGGTCACCGCCAAAGCGTTAGATTTCATGGAGCGCGCCAAGAAGGACGGCAAGCCGTTCTTCATCTGGTGGAACTCCACCCGCATGCACATCTTCACCCATCTGAAGAAGGAATCTGAAGGCAAAACCGGCCTGGGTATCTATGCCGATGGCATGGTCGAGCACGACGGGCACGTCGGCCAGGTGCTGGCCAGGCTCAAGGAATTGGGTCTCGATGAGAACACCATTGTCATGTATTCTACCGACAACGGCTCGGAATCCTTCTCCTGGCCGGACGGCGGCACCACCATGTTCCGCGGCGAGAAGAACACCCAATGGGAGGGCGGTTATCGTGTGCCCTGCGTCATCCGCTGGCCCGGCGTCATCAAGCCCGGCACGATTATCAACGATATCGGCTCGCACGAGGACATGCTTCCAACCCTGCTCGCCGCTGCGGGCGACGCCACTGTTAAGGAAGACCTGCTCAAGGGCCGGAAGGTCGGTAACATGACCTACAAGGTCCACATTGACGGCTACAACCTGCTGCCCGCATTTAAGGGCGAGGGTGAGTGGCCGCGCAAGGAGTTCATCTACTGGACTGACGACGGCAACGTCGCGGCGCTCCGCTATGGTAACTGGAAAGCTACTTTCCTGGTGCAGAGGGCTCACGGCCTGCACGTCTGGCAGGAGCCCTTTGTGGCGCTGCGCGCCCCGATGTTGACCAACCTGCGCATGGACCCGTTCGAGCTCGCTCACGAGATTGGCATGGACTATGAACGCTGGTTTGCCGAACACATGTTCATGATCGCACCGGCGGGCGCTTACGTCGGGCAATGGCTGCAAAGCTTCCAGGAGTTCCCGCCGCGCCAGAAGCCCGGCAGCTTCAACCTCGACCGGGTGATGGAAGCGGTGATGAGCGGCTCCAGACAGTAATGCCGCGCCGGGAAAACGCTGACTTAGTATAGCGGGCCGCACTTGTGTTTCCACGGGTGCGGCTCAAAATAAAACAATCGCCCAATATACTCCGCGAGGTCATATCCCAAGCTTTTCAAGATGCTCGATACTGGATGTTTGATGCTCGATAAACCGGCCAATCCGGTATCCAAACAACTCCTGATCGCCTTAGGAGGTGGCAGAGAACAATCGATTCATTCCATTTATCGAACTCCTGGTTGTAAGGGCAATATTATGAACATTTCTTGGTTTTTGCGCCGGAAGTTTGCTATATTAGCATTTGAGTAAAAAAAATGTAACTATTCAGGCATCTTAACACAGAGAACCCAGAGAACACCGAGACAACAGAGATATAAAAAAGCTCGCTACACAAACTTACTTTGTAGAAAAAAATGTTCCATAAGCAGGGGTAACGGTTTTTGAATGCTCTAAATTCTTCCTCTGTTACCTCTGTGATCTCTTGTGGCTGAATAGTAACAAAAAAATATAGCTCTATGAGAGAGGCCCAGAATACCAATCAACCGCACCAGTTAATAACTCCATCTGCCCAATCCGATATCGAATACCGCCAAACCATTGCGGAACTGGAAGAACGCCTGCATCTCCAGGAACTGATCTCCGGTATTGCCGCCATCCTGATCAATTTGCCGGCGAATGAAGTGGACGGGCAGATCACCCGCGGCTTACAGCGCATCGTGGAATTTCTGGACGTTGACCGCTGCGGTTTCGGGGAATTTACCCAAGACCTCAAAGAACTGCGTATTACCCATTCCTATGCCGTGCCGGGCGTTGAAGCGAATCCCGGGGTTGTTTTAACCGAAATCGTACCCTGGTATGCCGACAAGCTCCGGCAGGGGGATATCGTGACCTTTGAACGGCCGGAAGATCTGCCGGAAGAAGCGGCGGTGGTGAAGGCTTATTGCCAAAAAAGCGGTTTGAAGTCTCACCTGGCCGTTCCGGTCTCTGTGGGCGGTTCCATGGTGGGCGGGATCGGGTTTGCCTCTTTCCACACCCACCGCTCCTGGCCGGAAACCTTCATTGAACAGTTTAAACGGGTGGCGGAAATCTTTGCCCAGGCCATCTACCGCAAACGCGCCGAAGAAAAGCTCCAAGAGTCCTACCAGGAAATAAAACAACTGAAAGACCGCCTGCAAGCGGAAACCGACTACCTCCGTAACGAGGTCAGAAAAAACTATCACAATGGGGAAATCATCGGGCAGAGCGCGGCCATTCAGGCGGTCATCCGCCAGGCGGAGCAGGTAGCCCCTACCAATTCCTCGGTGTTGATTTCCGGGGAAACCGGGGTTGGCAAAGAAGTGGTGGCCCGCGCCATTCACATTCTCAGCCCGCGCAAAAACCGGGCGATGGTAAAGGTCAACTGCGCTTCCCTGCCTGCGGCGCTGGTGGAGAGCGAACTTTTCGGGCGGGAGAAAGGCGCCTATACCGGGGCGCTGACCCGGCAGCAAGGGCGCTTTGAATTGGCCGACGGTTCCACCATCTTTCTGGATGAAATCGCCGAATTATCCCCGGAATTGCAAGCCAAACTGCTGCGGGTGCTTCAGGACGGCGAATTCGAGCGGTTAGGCGACCCCCAAACCATCAAGGTTGATGTGCGGGTAATTGCCGCCACCAATCGCGACCTGACCAAAGCGGTTAGCGAGGGGAAATTTCGCGAAGACCTCTACTATCGCCTCAACGTATTCCCCATCGAAGTCCCCCCCCTGCGGGAACGTTCGGAAGATATTCCGCAACTGGTCTTGGCTTTTATAGATGAATTCGGAAAAAAAATGGGCAAAAAGATACCCGCCCTGCTCAAACACACCCTGGAGGAATTGCAGCGCTACCACTGGCCGGGGAATATCCGGGAGTTGCGCAACGTGATCGAACACGCCCTCATCATCAATAACGGCGAGCCGCTGCAAGTAATATTGCCGAAGGCTATCCACGGAGTTGTCTCCCATATCCTCACCCTGGAAGAGGCCGAGCGCCGGCACATTAGCGAAGTGCTGGAAAAGACCCATGGGCGAATCAAGGGGCCGCAGGGCGCCGCAGAATTACTGGGATTGAAACCTTCCACCCTGTATTCCCGGATGGAAAAACTGGGAATATCCAACCAGTGGAAAACGAATAATATGTCCTGATAGCGATAACCATTAACTATTCACAATTCTGGATTGACAATTCACTATATCGTGAGCGGCATCGTATGGAAAAGCAAAAATCTCGCAAATGGCGCTGGATCCTGGGAATTATCGGGATTCCGATCCTGTTGTTCGCTCTTTATACCTGGGTGACTCTCACCTGGAGTTATTCCAGCGGTGAACGCGTGGGCTACGTGCAGAAATTCTCCTACAAAGGGTGGCTATGCAAAACCTGGGAAGGAGAATTAGCTATGGTGAACATGCCCGGGGCCATGACGGAAAAATTTTTTTTCAGCGTGCGCAGCGACACTATCGCGCAACAGATCAACCAATCCATGGGCAGCCGGGTGGCGCTGGAGTATGAACAGCACCTGGGAGTACCCTCAAGCTGCTTCGGAGAGACGGAATATTTTATCGTCGCTGTCAAAGTGGTTGAGTAAATGGCCTCTACATTATTGATACTTCTCGGCGGCATTATCGGGGTGGGATTTCTCAGCAATTTGTTTTTCCAGAAAACCCGCCTCCCGGGCGTGCTTTTAATGATTACTATCGGCATTTTCCTGGGCCCGGTAGCCCGGGTCATTCCCCCGGAAACGCTGCGGCCCTTTATGCCCGCTTTCGGCGCGGTTGCATTGACCATTATCCTTTTTGAAGGCGGTCTGGATCTTAACCTGCGGCATACTATTCGCCAGGCCGGCCGGGCGGTTTTTCTAACGGCGATTTCTTTTGTAACGGCGATGTTCCTGGTTTATTACGCCCTGGTGCTGGGGCTGAATGCCGGGGGACCTACCGCCTTAGCCATCGCCGCCGCTCTTGCCTGCACCAGCGCCCCGATTGTTATTCCCGTCCTGGCACGCGCCGCGCCCCAATCCCCCATGCGCCCCCTGTTAGTAGTGGAATCCGCCCTCTCCGATGCCCTGGCGGTGATGGTG
>CAZFVV010000258.1:0-4402 GCA_964522165.1 uncultured Calditrichaceae bacterium | reverse complement strand
CACGATTTTTTAGGAGACCTGGAAATCCCCGAGGACCGTTATTACGGGGTGCAGACCATGCGCGGGCTGCAAAATTTCCATATTACCGGCATCCCGATTTCCCAGGCGCCCAATTTTATTAAAAGCCTGGCCTACGTGAAAAAAGCCGCGGCCCTGGCCAACCGCGATTTAGAAGTGCTGGAGCCGCAGATCGCCGCGGCGATCATCAGCGCCTGCGACTGCATCATCGCCGGGGAGCTGCTGGAGCAGTTCCCGGTGGACATGATCCAGGGCGGGGCGGGCACTTCTACGAACATGAACGCCAACGAGGTCATCGCCAACAAGGCCCTGGAAATCCTCGGCCACCCCAAGGGGCGCTACGAGATCGTTCACCCCAACAACCACGTGAACTGCTCCCAGTCCACCAACGACGCCTACCCCACCGCCTTCCGCATCGCCCTGTTCATGGAGATCAACGCGCTGTTAGAGAGCATGGACGCGCTGCAGGAGGCCTTCGCCCGCAAGGGAAAGGAATTCTCCCAGGTCCTGAAGATGGGGCGCACCCAGTTGCAGGACGCGGTTCCCATGACCCTCGGCGACGAGTTCACCGCCTTCTCGGTGACCATGCGGGAAGACATCCAGCGCCTGCGGGAAGCGCAGCAGTTGGTCACGGAGATCAATTTGGGCGCGACCGCCATCGGCACCATGATCAACGCGCCGGAGGGCTACCCGGAGCTGGCCACCAGCTATTTGCGGGAGATTACCGGCATCCCCCTGAAGTTGGCCGACCACCTCATCGAGGCCACCTCGGACGCCGGGGCCTACGTGCAGATTTCCGGGGTGCTGAAGCGCATCGCCGTGAAGGTCTCCAAAATTTGCAACGACCTGCGCCTGCTCTCCTCCGGCCCCCGGGCGGGATTGAACGAGATCAACCTGCCGCCCTTGCAGCCCGGCTCCTCCATCATGCCCGGCAAGGTGAACCCGGTGATCCCGGAAACCGTGAACCAGATCGCTTTCCACGTCATCGGCTCGGACGTGACCATCGCCTTTGCCGCGGAGGCCGGGCAGCTGCAATTGAACGTGATGGAGCCGGTGATCGTCTATTGCCTGTTCCACTCCCTCGCCATCCTGCGGCGGGGATTTTACACCCTCAAGGAGAAGTGCGTGGAAGGAATTACCGCCAACGAGGAAATCTGCCGCAATTACGTGCTCAACAGCATCGGGGTGGTAACCGCGCTGAACCCCATCTTAGGCTACGAGACCTGCGCGGCCATCGCCAAGGAGGCCTTGCAGAGCGGGGGCTCGGTGTACGAGATCGTGCTGCGCAAAAAGCTGCTCTCGAAAGAAAAATTGGATGAAATCCTCTCCCCGGAAAATCTGATGAACCCGAAGTTCATCAACCAGTGAGAAATCAAACCGGGGGACACAGATCGGAGTGCAAAACTTCAGTTTTGCAACGCCAGGAATGAATGCAAAGCTGAAGCTTTGCACTCCGGCGCTCCGCAGGAGAATACCGATGACCCAACAGCAGGCGCTGCAGAAAATCAATGAGATTCTATCCGGCTGGCAGGGCCGCGGCAGCGTGTGGATTCACCTGCACGGCGAGGCGGGGGCCGGCAAGGAGTGGATCATCCGCTCGCTGCTGAAAACCCATGCCGCGGAATATTCCCTGCTGCTGCGCCACAATTTTGCGACTTTCCCCTGGCGCTCCCGCCGCGCCCTGCGGGATTCGCTGGGCGCGGTTTTCCAACGCTTCCCCGCCGAGTACGAGCGTTTTTTGAGCGCTCTCCCCGGAAAACTGCGCACAATGATCGCCCGGCTGCTGGCGGAAGACCCGCCCGCCGCTTCCCCGGGGGAGGCCTGGGAATTCCCGGCGCTGCAGCAGTTCCTCGCCGCGTTGGGGCGGGAGCGCCCGGCCATTCTGATCGCACAGGGAATTTTCGAAGCGCCCACCCCCTGGAGCCGGGAGTTGCTCAAACTGTTAGAAAACAGCCCGGAACTGCCGCTCCTGATTCTCTCCGGCGGCGCGCAGGAAGCGCCGCGGCATCACCCCGCGCACAATATTCACATAGAGAAACTCTCCGTGCGGGAAGCGGAAGCGCTGGTCGCGGAGCATCTCGCCGCCCATCCCATCAACGCCCGGTTGATCAGCAATCATTTGTATCTCAAATCCCGCGGGAATGCCCGGGCCATCAAATGGATGTTAGAAGCCTTTTACCGCCCCCTGCTCCCCGGCGATCCCCAACGGCTTTTGGAAGCTGCGGCGCTGCAAAAAGTTTCCCTTAGCGCCGCCCCGGAAATCCTCTTTTCCCAACTGCTCCGGCGCATTCCGCAGCCGGCGTTAGACGTTCTGGCGTTGATCAGCCGCTTAGAGGATCCTTTCCCGGAAGACCTTTTGTTGAAAGCGCTGCCGGCCTGCGGGTGCGGAGCGGCAGACCTGCAAGCCTGGGTAAACAACGCCTGGCTGCGGAGAGAATTTTGCGCCGGGGAGAGCTTCATCCATTTGGAGAATGACGCCTGGAAGGATTTTCTGCGCAAGCATACCCCCATCGACCGCGCCGGGAAGATTTTGGAGCTTCTGGAGCCTCACCTGGAACGTTACCCCTGGCGCTGCCCCCTGGAATTATCCACCCACTTTTTCAACCACGGGAAAATTGCCGCGGCGTTGAAGGCCGCCCGCCGGGAGACGCTGGGGTTTGCCCGCTACGGCCAGCCGCAGCGAGCGCTGGAGCGCTACGCGTTTTTGCGCCGCAACCTGGCGCGCCATCCCCGCTCTTCCCTGCGGCTCCCGGAAATCTTGCAGGAAACCGGAGAATTGCAGCGCCAGACCGGGCTGTACGAAAACGCTTTCGAATCCTTCCGGGAGCTTCGCGACGGTTTGAGCCGCAGCCAGCGCCGGGAATGGGTGGAGGCGAGCCTGCACATGGCCGATACCCTGTTCCGCATGGACGCGCTCAGCGAAACCCGCTATTTGCTCAAAGAGCTGAAAACCAAGGCGGGCGTGGCCCCGGAAACCCAATTTTTCTCCCGGCTGCTGGCCGGGGAGTTAGAGCAGAACTCCGGCCACGCCGATTACGCCCGGCGGCATTACGAATCCGCCCTGCCCCTGCTTTCCCAAATCAACGACCCGCAGTTGATCCGGCGTTTGTACGGCTCTTTGCGGGAGCTGTACCGCAGCGCCGGGGAGCAGGCGTCTGCGGCTTCGCCGGATGAAAAATCGCTGCACCTGCTCGATCTGATCCTCTCCGCTTTGCCGGAAGATTCCCCGGAGCGCTTCTTTTATCAATTAGAACGGCTGAAATACTTAGCCGCCCGCCATGATTTTGCCGCGGCGCTGCCCCTGGCGCGGTCGCTCTACCGCCGCGGCAAGCAGCTACCCTCCCCGGCCATGCTGGCCCAGGCGGGCATGTATTTGGCGGAAATTTACGGCTATTTCGGAAAATGGCGGCTCTCGCGCAGCTATCTCATCGCGCTGCTGCAAGAGGAGATGCTGACCCCCTCCGCGGCGGCGCGGCTGCGGGTAACCGTCAATTTGGGGATCGTGGAAAAGGAGTTGGGGCGCTACGGCGCCGCCCTGGAGCGCTTCGAGGCGGCGCTGGAGGCGGCGCGCGCCCTGGGGCTGGCGGGACAGGAGCACTACGTCAAGCTGCACGCCGGGCATACCCATTTGTTGGTGTACGGAACCATCCGGGCGCAGGAATACTTGAGCGCGGCCCTGGCCTGGGCGGAAGAGCAGCAGGATGCGGAGCTGCTGATCCCGGCGCGGTTGTTCATGGCCTCTTACGAGATGCAGCAGAACCGCGCGAACTCCGCCGCGGAGTATTTGCAGCAGGCCAAAGCCGCCATCGACGCCGGGGGGTTGCCTATCGACCGCCTGAATTATTACTACTACGCGGCGCTGCACCACCTGCGGGCGGGGAATTTAGGGGAGGCCGCCGCCTTGTTGGAAAGCTGGGAGCAGGAAGGGCGCGGGATCGTGAAATTCGAGAACCTCTGGCGCTGGCTTTCCGGGAAGGTGCTGGCGGAGCAGGGCGATTTCGAGGCCGCGCAATCCCGCCTGGAAAGCGCCCGGGAGCGCAGCCGCCGCTGCCGCCTGCCGCATTTGGAGTACCAGGCCCTGCGCGACCTGGCGCTGCTGGCCAAACGGCGCGGCGATTCCGCGGCCCTGCAACGCTACGCCGCCGAAGCGCGGGGGGCTTTTCAGCGCCTGTCAGAAACCCTCGGCGACGAAATTTTGCAGCGCCAGTTGCAGGAGTCGCGGGAGTACGAGGAGCTGCAGAAGCTGGGGGAGTAGCACGGCGCTGATCTTGACCCACCCCTTAATCCCCTCCCGGGAGGGGATTAAGGGGTGGGTAAATTATCTGCACGCCATACTCGGCAGGTACATACGCACCTCTCAGAAAAATCGCCTTTGAAAATCTCC
>CAZFVV010000257.1:0-4417 GCA_964522165.1 uncultured Calditrichaceae bacterium | reverse complement strand
TTTGCTGCACCTGCGCGATTCCATCCTTGTCAATCGGGAGAATATCGTCGTAAATACGGCGAATCCGCAGCATGATGTTCCCTTGCAATCAAATTACGACCGGCGCCCATAAAGACATTAGACTTTATGGGAACTGAAATTAGACAGGATGTATGGCGAAGCCCCAAAGGGATAAACCACCCCTTCCCCGGGACAGGATTGAACAGGATAAGAACTGTGATCGTTTTGATTCACCACAGAGCCACAGAGGTTAGAAAAATAAAGTATCTCTGTGGCTCTGCGCCTCTGTGGTTAAACTTTTATCACCGGAAATTTTATAGGTTGAAAAAAATTACTTCCGGCTGGCAAACTGAAGCTTGCCGCTCCTGTGCTGCGCTCCGCAAAGTTCGGCTGTCGAACCTGTGGATCAGGCGGTTGAGCGCCCGCTTAGATTTCCACTTCTTCGAAGCGGATGATCTCCTTGATCTCCTCCACGTGCACCTTGCCGTTCTTGTGCGGCTGCTTGTAGCGGAAGACCTTGCCGGCGTAGTTGCGCAGCACCACCTCGTCATCGGTCAGCTTCAACACGTAGTTCGGCAGCAGGGGAATTTTCCCGCCCCCGCCGGGCGCGTCGATGACGAAATAGGGGATCGCCAGCCCGGAGGTCCACCCGCGCAGCGCTTCCATGATCTCCAGCCCCTTGGCCACTTTGGTTCGCAAATGCTCGGTGCCGAACACCATGTCGGCCTGGTAGATGTAGTAAGGCCGCACCCGCGCCTGCACCAATTTCTGCATCAGCTTCTTCATCACTTCCGGATCGTCGTTCACGCCCTTCAAGAGCACGGTCTGGTTGCCTAAGGGAATGCCGGCGTCGGCTATGCGTCCCAGGGCTTTAACGGTGATGGGAACCAGCTCATCGGGGTGATTGAAGTGCACGTTCATGTACAGGGGGTGGTATTTCTTGAGCATCTTGACCAGCTTGGCGGTAATCCGCTGGGGCAGGAATACCGGGATGCGGGTATGGATGCGCATAATTTCCACGTGGGGAATTTGCCGCAGGCGCTGCAAGATATACTCCAACTTATCATCCGAGAGCAGCAGGGGATCGCCGCCGGACATGATCACGTCGCGGATTTCCGGGTGCCGGGCGATGTAGGCAATCCCTTCGTCGATGAAGCGCAGGCTGATCTTGGTGGGATCGCCGACCTTGCGCTTGCGGGTGCAGAAGCGGCAATAAGAAGCGCACACGTGGGAAATCAAAAACAGGCAACGGTCCGGGTAACGGTGCACCACGTTGTGAACCGGGGAATCCCGGTCTTCCGCCAGGGGATCTTCGAACAGTTCCCCGTCGATCAGTTCATCTTTGTCGGGAATTACCTGGCGATATATGGGATCTCCCTTTTCCTTGATCAAAGACAGGTAATGCGGAGTAATGCGTATATTGAACTCATTCTCCAGGCCCTTGATCTCTTCCAAAGGGATATCGAATTTCTTAGCAATATCTTCCGGGCGCGTCATACTTTGTTGTAAAATTTTACGCCACCGTTCCATTTTATAAGGCTCCTTTACGTTTTATGGTGATGGAGGTACTTGACAAATATCAACCGGTCATCTCCGGCGCGATAATACTCTTTTATCCGGGCAGCCAATTGGTATTGGTTGCGCAGATAAAAATTCTGGGTTGACCCATACTTCTCTTGCGACGACGTTTCGATAATAATGAGTCTGCCGCTTTGCCCCTGCACCTCCTGTTCGATAAAGGAGAGTAACTGTTTTCCGATCCCATGGCGCTGGAACCGCGGGGCGACGGCGATCCAGTACAGGTCATAAGTGCCTTCCGCCACCGGGGTCGGACCGTAACACACGTAGCCGGCGACTTCCCTGTCATCGCTTTCGGCAACGTAAATGAGGTAATCTTTCTGGTTTTCATCTTTCAAATACACATCGATCAATTCCAGCGCCACGTCGATCTCTTTGGCGGTGAAAAAACCGGTTTCCCGCAACAAGGCGGCGATGGGCGCGCGGTCGGGCGCTTGCAAGGTGCGAATGGTGATCATAATGCTTTCCTGGTTAACGCTTCTTGTAAAATAAAATTGATGAAATCATTATACGCGATGCCGGCGGCGCCCAGCGCGCGGGAGTATCCCGCGTCCGGGGAAATGTCCGGGTTGGGATTGTATTCCAATACGAAGATGTGTCCCTGCTCATCCACCCGCAGGTCCACCCGGCCGTAATCGCGACCCAGCAGCAACGCATAAACCCGCAGCGCCACGTCTTCCAAACGGCGCGCCAGCCCCGCTTCCACTTCTGCCGGGACGATAGCCGGGGTGTGATGGTAGATAGGATGATCGGTAAGCCACTTCGCTTCGTAGCTGGTGATGCGGTGGTAGCCCTGCTCCAGCCGGCTGAAATCGATCTCCGAAATGGCCAGCACCCGGGCGGGATGGTTCCCTAAAATGCTGATGTTGAATTCTCTGCCGGGAATGTATTTTTCCACCAAAATTGGCTGGCGGTATTTTTGCAGCAGGCGGTTGACCACCTGTTTCAGCTCTTCAAAATTATGAATTACCGACTCCTGGGTAATGCCTAAGCTGGCGTCTTCCCGGGCCGGTTTGGCGATGAGGGGATAGGCCAGGTAGGTATCCGGGGGAGTTTCCCGGTACACCTGGTAGGGAGGGGTGGGGATTTTCTTGGATTCGAACAGCTTTTTGCTGAGGACTTTGTTTTGCGCCAGGCCCAGGGTGAAGGCGCTGTTTCCGGTGTAGGGAATTCCCAACAACTCCCACAGGCCGGCGACGTGCATCTCGTGGCGGGCGCTTCCCCGGAAGCCTTCACACAAATTGAAGAGCACCTCCGGGGCAAATTGTTCGATCAAGGACAAATCCGCAGACAGGTTTTCCACTGCGAGATAGCGGGGCGTGTGCCCTGTGGCGGTCAGACTTTGGTACACCGCGTTCGCTTCGTCCTTGACCGCCGCTTCGGATAGGTAGTCAACGTCCTCCGAATCGGCGGTACTCTGCGGCTTGTTGAAGGCCACGCACACCTTCAGCCGCGGTTGGGAATACTTCATAATGAAAGCCCGTTTCGTTTGGCTGCGATTCCCAAAACTTTTAACAACATTTCCCGGTACCCGTAGCCGGCCGTACGGGCCGCTTTCGGGAAACAGGAATTATCTTTCGGATCCGGCAAGATGCCCGGCAGGGGATTGAGTTCCAGCACGTGGGGGATTTCCTGCTCGTCCAACCGCACGTCGATGCGGCACCAATCCCGCACCTGCAACACCCGGCAGGTATCCCGCACCAGTTCTTCGATGTTCTCCTTCAATTCCGCGGAGATATTGGCCGGGCACTGGAAAATCTCTAACGGCTTTTCCGGGGTGTCCCAAATCCATTTTGCTTCGTAGGAGTAGATCGGCTGGGAGTTCACCGGCAACTGGGAGTAATCCATGGCGATAATCGGCAGCACTTCTACTTCCTCGCCATTGCCCCAGAGCGCCACGGTAAACTCCTGCCCGGTCAGGAAGCGTTCCATTAGCACCGGCTGCCGGTATTGCTGAATCTTCTCTTCGACTCTGCGCCGCGCCTCCGCGGGGCTGTACACCACGGAGTCGTTGAAAATCCCCTTGCTGCTCCCTTCGGACACCGGTTTGACAATGGCCGGGAATTCAAAACCGTCGAGAACAACAGGATGGCGGGGGGAAAAAATGCGGAACGCCGGGGTGGGGATCAAATGATACCCCAGGATTTCCTTGGTGCGGGCTTTGTTCAGGCAGATCGCCAGGGTGAGGGGATCGGAACCGCTGTAGGGCAGGCCTAACCGCTCGCAGATTAGGGGCACGTAGGATTCCCGGAAATCACCCCACAATCCTTCCGCCAGGTTGAACACGAAATCCGGGCGTTCGGCCTCCAGGGTTTGCAGCAGGCGGTCGTCGGCTTCCACGCCCATCACCTGGCGCCCGTCCTCCATAAATGTATCTATGATCGCCTGGATGGTAGCGGGGCTGTCCCCTTCGGCGAAGAAATCCGCGGGGATGTCAGAATCCTGTACGGTTTTCCCTAAGCGTTTTTTATACTCTGCCAGCAGCCCCTCTTTGCTGCTGTAGGTTACGGCAATTATCATCGGGCGCTTCCTGTGTAATAATCCCTTGAATTGGTTGTACGCATCACGTATCGCTTGCTGCATCATGCAGCCGATTCTACACCAAAGAAAA
Source organism: uncultured Calditrichaceae bacterium (assembly GCA_964522165.1). Taxonomy (GTDB): domain Bacteria; phylum Calditrichota; class Calditrichia; order RBG-13-44-9; family J075; genus JABWBP01. The sequence goes on along the minus strand of CAZFVV010000257.1, from coordinate 228 downwards.
ATGTTCTAATAAAAGTAACGTCGATAAAGGAGGGAGAAATTTCTACATTTTATAGGCGTGGCCTAAATTTTTGTCGAGGTCGGTCCTGAAATTTTCAAGACGATAGAACCTTGCTACCATGTAGCATAAATAATGCGACTCAGAGTCACCCATTTTAACCACCTCAATTTTGCGACAAATTTATATTGTCGATTTCATTATATCAATGGTAAAAAAAATTGTTTCGCA
>CAZFVV010000256.1:0-4484 GCA_964522165.1 uncultured Calditrichaceae bacterium | reverse complement strand
TAGCACGAAATCAGAAAATATTATTATTTGATACGGATTTAACCTAAACACTGTTTGCCCATGGGGTACACTTACTTTTTTTCCGATGCGCATTTAGGAATGAGCCATCACAAGTCTGAAAAGCAGAAAGAAGAGAGACTGCTCAAATTTTTCGATCACGTGGCAACCTCCGGAGAGAGCCTTTATATCGTGGGAGATTTATTCGATTTCTGGTTCGAGTACCGTACCGTGATCCCCCGGGGATACATGCGCATCCTGGGGGCGCTAAACCAGTTGCGGGAACTGGGCAAGGAGGTGCACTACATTGCCGGGAATCACGACTTCTGGATGCGCGATTTTCTCAGCAAGGAGCTGAACATCCAGGTGCATTTTGAACCGTTAGACACCACCATCTACGGTAAACGGTTCTACCTCCATCACGGGGACGGGCTGGCCAAAGACGACGCCGGCTATCGTTTCTTGAAACGGATTTTCCGCAATCGCTTCAATATTTTCCTCTACAGCTTGCTGCACCCGGACCTGGGGATTCCTTTCGCGAAATGGATCTCTTCCCTGAGCCGCAACCATAGCGCCAGCACCGGCATTCCCGATGATTCCGAGTACCGGGACGAAGCCATGAAAAAATTTCAACAGGGCTTCGATTACGTGATCTTCGGGCACCTGCACTACCCGGTCGTGCAAATGTACGGGGAAAAAACCTACGTGATCTTAGGCGACTGGATCGAATATTTCACCTACGCGCTCTTCGACGGCTATGATTTGCAGTTGATGGAATGGAGGTAAAGCAGCGCGAGAGTGTTATCGTGTTCGAGTGTTATAGTGTTTTGGAATCTTCGCCCTCGAACACGTTAACACTAACCAAAAATATTTGAAATTTATAGAACACGGATAACACAGATGACACGGATTCACACGGGTATGTTTTAATGACGGTTGATCGGTGAAAATCTGTGTCATCCGCGTCATCCGTGTGCTATAAAAAGTTAGGGACAAACTCTCGGATTTCGCGATGAAGAATCTAAAAAACTTGAATACCTCACTACCATAGAGGAAATGTGCGAATCGGGAATTACGAAGCTCAATTGATCGACGCCGGGCGGTTCCGGCTGGACGGGGGAGCGATGTTCGGAGTGGTTCCCCGGGTGTTGTGGGAAAAACGCAAGCCCGCCGACCCCCAAAACCGCATCCAGATGGGCAACAACCTCCTGCTTTTGAGGGGAGAAGGGCGGGTGATCCTGGTGGATACCGGCATCGGCGACAAAATCGACGAAAAATTTGCTAACATTTACGCGGTGGATCATTCTGAGCACCATTTGCCGGGCTCCCTGGAAAAGCTCGGACTGAAGCCGCAGGACGTTACCGACGTGATCCTCACCCACCTTCACTTCGACCACGCCGGGGGCGCCACGCTTCGCGATAGCAGCGGCAACCTCCGGCCGGCTTTTCCCAACGCCGCTTACTACCTTCAAAAACGGCAGTTCGAGCGGGGAATGCAGCCTTCCGAAAAAGACCGCGCCAGTTATTTCCCGGAAAATTATCTGCCCCTTCGGGAACACGGCCAATTGGTGATTGTGGATGGGGAAGAAGAGCTTTTCCCCGGCGTTGAAGTGATCCCGATAGACGGGCATACCCCGGGGCAGCAAATGGTTTTAGTGCGGGGAGAGAATCAAACCCTCTTGTATGCCGGCGACCTGCTCCCTACCTCCGCCCACGCACCTATTCCCTGGGTAATGGCTTATGATTTATATCCCATGACCACCATCGAAGAGAAGAAACGGTATCTTCGCCGCGCCGCCGATGAGGAATGGCTGATCGTATTCGAGCACGATCCGGAAATTCGCTGCGCTACCGTGCAGTGGAACGGGAAAGATTTTGAATTGGAAACCGTGCGGGAAATGTAGGGCAGGAGCAGGGGCAGGATAAAATTGGCAATTGTCAATTGCCAATTGCCAATTATAAGAGCAGGGGCGGGGGCAGGAGTGCAAAACTTCAGTTTTGCATGGGCAGTAGGCGGCAGGCAACCGAATGATCGAAATTGCCTACTGCCTACTGTTTACTGCCCCTGCCCCCTGCTCCTGCCTCTGCCCCTGTCTTTCTCAAACCAGGTCCTTGCGCAGCATTCTGCGGGTGGAAAGGTATAGCAGAATCAGCATTTGCGCCACGGCGGTGCCCAGGAAAAGCAGTTGCCAGCCGGAAGTGATGCTGAGCGAGGTCACAAAAGAGATCATCTCGAAAAACGGCGGCAGTAGAAAAACCAGCACTTTGGCAATCTCCCCCGGCCCGCTGATCGGGAACAGCGGTTCCTTGCGAATGATGCAGCCGAAAATCACCAGAACGAAAATCAACCAGGTAAGCTGGGGGCGGTAGGTGTAGGCGATACTGATCAGCAAGGTGGACAGTAGAATGATTCCCCCGATGCCGGCGATGCGAACGGGAAGGGAGAGAAAATACTCCGGCGAAGGAAAACGCAGGCCGTAGAACATTGCAAAGGTAAGCACCCAGAATAGATCCACCAGGAAAATCACCACGATTTTCGAAAACAGCAGGTATTTTCGCCCGTCCGGTTTGCTGAGCAGAAAGTGCAGAGTATTCCCTCGCTCCAGAAAGAACACCGCCGGGGCGGTAAAAATATTCAAAAAAATGGCGAATGCGGAGAGCACCAGCCACCAGAGGTGATCATCCAGGTCGCTGCTGCCCAAAAATCCGCCAAAAAAAATGCTGAAAATGATCATGGCGACCAAATCGCGCAGGTAGCGGTGCTCGCGGAGGTAATTTTTAAAGCAAAAAGTGATGTAAGCGATTAGCGCCATGGTTGCTATTGGCTGATGTTTACTGCTTTTCAGTCCCTTGCTTCAGCGCCTGAAACCTGATGCGTGATTTCAGAGCCTGAATTTATCGTTTTGAATCCGGCGGTGCTATAGATTTATTTCTCAACCGGTTCTTTTTCATGTTTTTGATCCCGCAAAATGTTTCAGGGGTCAAACCTCCCTGCCAGACTCCCCCTTAAACTCTTCAAGTACGGGCGGAAAAATTCGAAGATGAAAAAGTTACCGGGAAAATATATCGTAAGCAGCTTTTAATTTCGTTTTGGGTGATGCCGGATAGATACACGGATCCGGCACCCGGTATCATTCAAAAACTTAGTTTATGACTGCGCGAAGTATAGTTCATTCCGCGCAAGCAAGCGGAGAAAAGCCGATGAAAGTATTGATTGCCGAAGACGAGCCGTTATCCAGGACCGTTCTTCAAAAAACCCTGGAGAAGTGGGGGTATGAAGTGGTGGCGGCGGAAAACGGGGCCCGGGCGCTGGAAGCCTTCCTGAAAGACCGTTTCTCGTTCGTGATCACCGATTGGATGATGCCGGAAATGGACGGCCTGGAACTGGTGCGGCAAATCCGCGGGCGCCCATCTTCCGATTATGTATATATCATCATGCTGACGGCGCGCTCGGAGAAATCCGACCTGATCGCCGGAATGGATAACGGGGCAGATGATTTCGTCGCCAAGCCGTTTGACGGTGATGAGCTGCGGGTGCGTCTTCGCGCCGGGGAACGGGTCCTCCGGCTGGAGGAAAAACTCTCCCGCCGCAACCAGGAGTTGCAAAAAATTAATGCCCGTTTGAAATTAGACCTGGAAGTGGCTGCGGAAATCCAGCACTCTTTGCTTCCCCGGCGCCCCCCGGTATTGGAGGGCATCAACATCGCCTGGCGGTTGCGCCCCTGCGATGAGCTGGCCGGCGATATTCTGAATATTTTCAACCTGGATGAAGAGGAAATCGGCCTTTACGTGTTAGACGTCAGCGGGCACGGGGTGCCGGCGGCGCTCCTGGCGGTTACCCTCAGCCGGATTCTTTCCCCGGTGATGGACCAGGCCAGCTTGCTAAAATCCCACAGCTATTCACTGAAAGGCTACCGCATCACCCCGCCGGCCGGGGTGGCCAACCAGTTGAACAAACGCTTCCAGGCCGACCCCGCCAACGGGCAGTTTTTTACCCTGCTGTACGGCATTCTCAACAAAAAGACCCGGCGGCTGCGCTACGTTTCCTCCGGTCACCCCGGGATGATCTATCTCTCCCACGGCTCGGAAGCGGCGGTGCTGCAAAGCCCCAGCCTGCCGATCGGTTTTAAAGAAGACGTGGAATATCCGGAATATACCCTTCAGCTTTACCCTGGAGACCGCTTATATTTGTATTCCGACGGCATACCGGAGGCGGAAGACAGCCGGGGAGATTTCTTCGGCACGGAGCGAATGATCGACACCCTGCGCGAGTGCCGGCAATTATCGCTGGAGGAAAGCCTGGATAAGCTGCTGCAGACCGTGCAGCAGTGGAGCGGGGGAGCAATTCTGAAAGATGACGCAACCCTGCTGGGGATCGAGATCAAGCCATAGCCAAAGTTATCCGAAAAGTTTCGCCTCCATTATTAATTGCCGGTAAGTATGCGCTTAATCGTGGTTGAGATGAAAGCGCAAAACTCAGCAACCAA
>CAZFVV010000255.1:0-4543 GCA_964522165.1 uncultured Calditrichaceae bacterium | reverse complement strand
TTTAAGGGCGACCGAATTCGGAAGCACCGGTGAAGCAATGAACTCCGTTTCCAGATAACTGCCGTTCAGCGCTATGATGATTTCCCAATCGGATATATTCTGGTCTTCGAAATCATCTATCAAAACATTTCCCAGGAAAATGTTATCGATCCAGTCGGCAACTTCCATGGTATTAATTCCCCCGCCGCCAATCGGCTCAATGGTAAACTGGAAAACCGGGGTGTCCAGGAAGTTGATTCCGGTCCCCCGGAAGCGCCCCAGGGGAATTTCATAATCATTCCAGGAAGTATCGCGGTAGGCGCGCAGCCGCCATTCGTCGCCGTCGGTTTCGGTTAGCACAATATCCAGCGGCCCGCCGATGGGGTTGAGCGGGATATTGATGGCAGCGGTATCATTTGCTTGAACCTCGATTTGCGCCACGATGGTTTGAAATCCTGCCGCCGCTATGGTCACATCATATACGCCGGGATTCAAGCTGTCGGCGAAAAAATACCCGCCGGTATCGGTTTGGGTATCGAATAACGGGATAGCGCCGATTCCCCAGCCGGTAAGGGCGTCGGTAATCCGCCCCGCCACCGCCCCGTAGGGGTTGGTAATGATAGGATTGCCTTCTACGCGATAGATGAGGTGATTGGTCTGGTCGGCGATCCAGAGGTACTGCCCGTCCCAGGCCAGCCCGTTGGCGGCGCTGCCGCTGTTGGGGCAGGGAAAGCTGGTGATAATCGCGCCGGTTTCGGGGTCGAACTGGTAAATCGTCGCCACGCCGCCGGTTCCTTGGTTGTTGGCGCACCAGATGGTATTGCCGTCCCAGGTGAGGCCGAAGGGGCTGTCGCCGGGAAAGAGGAAAAAGCTCTGCAAAGCGCCTAAGGTATCCACGGTCAGGATTTTTTCATCCGGCGCGCCGCTGTCGGCAATGCGGAAATGGTTCCCGTCCCACTCGATCCCGATATTCTGCACCGCGGGGATGGGCAGGGACTGAATCACGTTGCCGTTGCTATCCAGTTTTTTCAGGGTATGATCGCTCACCACCGAGACCCAGAAATACCCCTCTTTGAACGTAAGCCCCAGCGCCCCGCTGATGCCGGTGCTGACCGTGCCCAGCACGTTGCCGTTGGCGGGGTCGATCTGGTAGATGTTGTGATCGGCCAGCCCCAGGAGGTAAAGATAGGTTCCGTCCCAGGCCAGGTCCGCCAGGGAACTGGTTGGAGAATTCAAGGTTTGCAGCACCGTGCCCGGCTGGGCAAATGCCGCGGGGATAGAGAACATAAAAATGGCGAGAAAGAGGTAACGTTTTTTCATAGTTACGCCTCCGGGTAAGTTTGTTGGGGTAAATAAATAAGACGGCAGGAAGTTTATAGGGCTTAAAAAACCGGAATAGACTTAAGAGTTCCATAGCATCTCCCGGGTGTTATGGATAACCGGGTAGAATTGCACAACAACGATATGCAGGCGCCATTCCCCTGCCGCAATCTATATTCTATGAACTTCTCGTCTTTTTTGAGGATTCCGTTCCCGACTGGGAGAAATATATTCAAATTTAATGCCAAACACAACGCAGTTTTGGCGCGCCAGCGAATTGCCCGGCAGATAAGCGATTCCGCCGGCGGCGGCTCTATAATCTAAAAACAGCAGGGAGCCGGCTCCGGCAAATCCTGCGCACCGCAAGCGCAAGATTTGCGCCAGCCCCCCTGATTCCACTCTCAAACTTTAGAGATTAGCCCGCTCCACGGTGAAACGGAATACGGAATACGTAATGCGTAATAAGTATCGAGACAATGGCGGGGCTTTCAGCGGATCAGGATCATTTTCTTGGAAATACTGTATTGCCCCGCTTTGAGGCGGTAAATATAGATGCCGCTGCCAACTTCCCGCCCGGCCTCATTCCGCCCGTCCCATTTCACTTGGTAACGTCCCGCGGGCTGGCGCGCCTGCACCAGGGTACGTATTTTCTGGCCCAGGGAGTTGTAAACCGCCAATTCTAAATTGCTGACCGTCGAAAGCTGATAGCTGATCGCTGTCTCGGGGTTGAAGGGATTGGGATAGTTCTGGAACAATTGCAAAGTTGCGGGAGCGTTTGGCTCCGGCGGAATTCCCGTCAGCGGCTGGAAGCGGTACACCCCGCTGTTGGGGGTGGCAAAGTAAATCCATCCCTCCGGCCCTGCTTCCAGGTCCACAATCCGCCCGATCATATTCAGGGAGATTTGCTGCCAGGTATTTCCCAGGTCGCCGCTGTAAAAAAGTACCGGCCAGGGAAGTGGAGGCTGCCCGTACTCTCCGGCAATATAAACCGTGGCAGGAGGTAGAAAAATGACCCTGGTAATGAGGAATTCCAACGTCCCGTTGAACGCCAGCGTCCAGGAAGCGCCGGCGTCGGTGGAGCGGAATACGATATTATAGCAGGCCGCAAAAATGGTCTGGGCGCTGTCGCCCGCAAAATCCACGTCCGCCACCATGCCAAAGGGTGAAATATCTTCCCAGGTCTCCCCCTTGTCGAGCGATTTGATGAGCAGAATCCCCGCAAACCCATCCGACCCGCCGGCCAGCACCATGTCCGGATACTCTTCGTGAACCCGCACCGTGCGAATGTCGCCCTCGATGGTGGCGGTGTACACCGGGGTCCAGGGCGTGCCGTCGCCGGCGCTGCGATACAGCGCCCGGTTCCCCGCCGCAAAGGTTTCCCCGCAAATAAGCGGGGTGGGAAAGCCGTCCAGCGCCGCGATGGCCTGGGTGAGAGTATCACTAATTCCCAGGCTGTTGGAGACAAACGGCTGCCCCGCCACGCTGCAAAAAATGTAGTCGGCGCTGCCGGGATTGGGCGTCACGCCCGCGCTGATAATCCAGGGAATCGGCCCCGGCCCATTGTGGGCATAAACGCTATTCACCTGCAGGGTATCCAATCCCAGGAATACCCAGCCGGTATCCGTGGGCGAAGGGGTATCCTGGTAATACACCCCCTGGTGATCGGTTCCCGCCGCCAGAACGGTTTGATAGATGTCCAGGGAGGTCACCTGCTTATTCTCCAGCCCCAGGAATTGCAAAGTAACCTGGGCGGAGGCGCCGCCGGGCAGGAGACTGCCCAGGGCGATAATCCACAGAAAATTGAAAACGCTTTTCATGGGATTACTCCTCAGGTTTGTGGTGTTAGAGCAAGAGTGAAACGGAATACGTAGTGCGTATTGCGTATTCCGTAATGGGTCAATGAACAGGCTTTCAGCGGATCAGGATCATTTTCTTAGAGATACTATATTGCCTCGCTTTGAGCCGGTAAATATAAATGCCGCTGCCAACTTCCCGCCCGGCCTCATCGTGCCCGTCCCACTTCACCTCGTAGCGCCCCGCGGGCTGGCGCGTCTGCACCAGGGTGCGAATTTTCTGGCCCAGGGAGTTGTAAACCGCCAGTTCTAAATTGCTGGCTGCTGAAAGCTGATAGCTGATGGCTGTCTCCGGGTTGAAGGGATTGGGATAGTTCCGGAACAATATGAATGGTTCGGGTTGCAAACCGGGTTCCCCGGCAATCCCCACTGGCGGCAGCACGTTTTCGTACAGCAAATCCGGAAGCCCGATGGGAAGCCCGGCGCCGAGGGATTCGGGAGCAACGGAGATGAAAATATCCGCGTCGCCGTCGCGCTCCATATCGGCAACTGCGGTGGAAACGTTGAAATCGTTGATCGGGGGCAGGTGCGCGGATTCATCGGAGAAGAAACCGCCGCTGTTGAAATAGAGAAAATCGGGAGCCGGCCCGCCCACTACCACGTTGATCATGAACAGATCTGCAGAGCCGTTGCGATCAAAGTCGGCGAACTCCGCGTCGTTATTCCAGATCACCGTTTCCGGGGGGAGGCGCAGGGCGGTTTCGTCGGAAAAGTAGCCGCCGCCGTTGTTTACATAGAGCACGTTCAGGGCTTCCTCTACAAAAAAACCGACGTCAATGGAATACAAATCCACCGCTCCATCGTTGTTGATGTCGGTTGTTTTCAGCAACTTGCTGGTTCGCACGATCTCCGGCATCCGCGCGGCGGTTTCATCGCCGAATGTGCCGTCGCTGTTCTGAATAAACACCGCATTGCGCCCGCTGAGGGTGTCGATGGGATTCCCCTGGGGGTCGGTAATGATAAAATCTCCCAGGCAGGCCAGGGCAATATCTAACCGGGTATCCTGATTCACATCAACCAGTACCGCATCATAGGCGTTATAGCCGGTTTGCGGCAATAAATTAGAGGATTCACTAAAATGGCCGCCGCCATCATTGAGCAGTATGTGCACGGGAGTACCCTGGAAGGGCGGCGGTCCAACCAGGGTGTTGACCAGCAAATCGGGGAAAACATCATCGTTTACCAATCCCCAATCTACGTTGCTGGAAATTACCGGCAGCGGCGGCAGGTGGGTGGCGGAAACATCGCTGAAGAATCCCTGGCCGTCGTTGAGGAACAGTTTATCGCGATTTTCAAAGCCGGGCGATCCGTCATCGGCGGCAAAATATATATCCCGGTCGCCGTCGGAATCGGCGTCGAAAACCGCCACGTCATTCACAAACAGTTGCAGC
>CAZFVV010000254.1:0-4561 GCA_964522165.1 uncultured Calditrichaceae bacterium | reverse complement strand
TTTATCTAATGCTTGGCAATATCTTTTCCCTGTGAAAACTTACGACTCACGAGATAATATAAACGCCCCGCAATTCCGCCTGTACTGACGCCAGATCAAGCTGCCCTGCCGCAAAATGATGAGTAGGATGCTCGTCTTACGATGCAAAAGAAATAAATTTTTTGATTTTCCCCCGAGTTTTCATATACTCTCCTCCTGGGATTCGTCGCCCTCACATGTTTCAAGCTAAAACAGCAGCCAGCGGTGCTGTTGGAAAACTCACCTCCATAGGCAAAGGGGTTTTATGGCTGAATTGAAACCTTATGTTCCCCACGACAGCAAAATGAAAGATTTCAGCGTCCGGGCGCTCCTGATGGGCGCGGTTTTCGGAGTTATCTTCGGCAGCGCCAATGCTTACTTAGGGCTGCGGGTGGGATTGACCATCAGCACTGCCATTCCCCTGGCGGTAATCTCTGTGGCCATGTTCAAGGCGCTGGAAAAGGTGTGGGGGAAAGCCTCTATTTTGGAAGCGAACATCGCCCAGACCACCGGGTCGGCCAGTTCCTCGCTGGCTTCCGGGATCATTTTTACCATCCCGGCGCTGTTTTTGTGGGGATTGGAACCGGCGCTGGCTAAAATCGCCCTGTTGGGATTGTTAGGGGGAATGTTAGGGGTGGTCTTCATGATCCCGCTGCGGCGCTTTTTGATCGTGAAAGAGCATGAACATTTACCCTACCCGGAAGGAACCGCCGCCGCCCAGGTGCTCATCGCCGCGGACAGCGGGGGCGCGAAAGCGAAATATGTTTTCCAGGGATTGGGCCTGGGTTTTGTTTACAAAGCGCTGCTCTCTTTTGCCAAATTATGGCCCTCGGAAGTCAGCGTCAGCATCCCGGGGTTGAAAAAGGGGTTGTTAGGGTTGGAAGCCACTCCCGCGCTGTTGGGGGTGGGCTACATCCTGGGATTCCGCATCGCCGCGATCATGGTGGCCGGCGGGCTGCTCTCCTGGCTGGGGATCATTCCTGCGATTGCCCATTTCGGCGAACTGGTAAATACCCCGATGTTCCCGGAAAGCGAAAAATTGATTTCCGAGATGAGCGCGTACGAAATTTGGACCCGCTACGTGCGTTACATCGGGGCCGGAGCGGTGGCGACCGGGGGGATCATCACCGTGTTCAAATCCCTGCCGACCATGATCGATTCCCTGAAGATCGGGGTGCGGGAGCTTTCCCCAAAATCCATGGCCGAGGCGTCTTCCCGGGTGCGCACCGACCGGGATTTGCCCTTTATGGTGGTCATTGGCGTGGTAATACTCTTCCTGGCGATTTCGATCAGCACTCCCTACGTGGTGGGGATCGACCAGTTATTGATCACCCGGATCATCGGCTCCCTGGCAATTGCCCTGTTCGCCTTCATTTTCGTAACCGTTTCCTCCCGGATTGTAGGATTGGTAGGAGTCACCTCCAACCCCACTTCGGGAATGACCATCGTGACCTTGTTAGGCACTGCCTCGGTGTTTTATCTCCTGGGCTGGACCGATACTTTCAGCAAAGCCGCGGTGCTCACCATCGGCACCGTGGTGGCGGTATCCGCCTCCATTGCCGGGGATATTTCCCAGGATTTGAAATCCGGCTACCTGCTCGGCGCGACCCCGCAAAAGCAGCAGGGCAGCGAATTGTTCGGGGCCTTGAGCTCCGCCTTCTTCATCGCCCTGGCGGTGGTTACGTTAGGCGAGGTGTACGGCTTCGGAACCAAAGAAATTCCCGCCCCCCAGGCCACCTTGATGCAGACCGTGGTGGACGGGGTGCTGCACGCCAATCTCCCCTGGAATCTGGTGCTGATCGGGGCCAGCTTTGCAATCGTGGCGGAACTGCTCTCGGTTCCCTCCCTGCCCTTTGCGGTGGGCATTTACCTGCCCCTCTCCACCATGACCCCCATTTTCGTGGGCGGGGTGATTCGCCGCATTACCGAAGCCCGCAACCGCCAGGCCCTCACCGATTTTGCGGAAAAGCAGACCGACACCGGGGTGCTGTTAGGCTCCGGTTTGATTGCCGGGGAGGGCATCATGGGCGTTACCATCGCCGCGTTTGCGGTATTTACCGGGACCCGGCCCGCGGGGCTGCCCTTTGGCCTGGAAGGAATTCCTGGGGAGGTGGTCTCCTTTGCGGCGTTCCTGGCTCTGGGATACTACATTTACCGTATGGAGACGCGGAAGAGGGGAAAAGCGTAAAGCGTGACTTCCAAATGCTAAGGGTTTGAAAAAGAATAACTACGACGCTTGTCATTCCGGCTGTAGCGAAGCGGAATGCCGGAATCTCCTGCCCTGCTATGGGATTCCGGTATTTTCCCGGAAGAACGCCGGGAAAAACCGGAATGACAGGTGTACGGGTTATTTTTTTTCAAGGACTAATCACGTTTCACGTATGATGCTTCACCTTTCACGTTTGGTTACTCTGTTCCCGCCCGGCGGCGCAGGCGGAATATTTTACTTGACACTCCTCTGCTTTTACCCCTATTTTCCCGACGTAAAAATAGTGATATATATATTTTTTAGCTTGTGGTTGCAGTCAGTTTTTTCCCAGGGAAAGGGTGGCATGCTGATTAAAACCGCCGGGAGTTGATTTTGAAGCTGTATCTTAAATTTCTCCTCAGCATTGTGCAACTGCCTTTCCTGCTCCCCTGGTTTTTAGCGGATAAAACCTTCGAGTACGTCTTCCAGCCCTCGATTTTCCGCAGGCACAATATCCCCGTATCCCGCATAAAAATATGGCTGGTCAATACCCTGAAAATCCTGGGATTGGTTTTATTTGCCTCGTTTCTGGTCACCCGCGCAGTGGGGTGGTTCGAGTCTTATAATGATTTCCTGGCCAGAATCCACCATCTGAAAATCCTGTTCTGGATATTTCTTCTCTTCGGAATCGCATCCAATATTTTTGTTAGCACGGTTAATTTCGTGCTGCTCCAACCGATTCTGCGGCTGATTTACTACTTAGGCGGCGCGCCCATCCGGTTTGGGGATTTCACCCTGGCGTTTTACTTCTGCGCCGTGTTGGTCATCTTTGCCGTGAACCTGGGCTATCGCCTAATAACCACCTACCGTTCCATCAACCGGGCGGTAGAATTGCGGAACAAAGCGGTGCGCGACGTGGATATCATCCATTTCGCCAAATTAGCCAAACCGGATGAGGTTTTCCTGGGCCTGGACATGAACCGGGAAGGCCGCCCGCTTTACGTTCGGCGCAGCTGGTTGAAAGGCCATTTGCAGGTGATCGGGGCCCCGGGCACCGGCAAGACCGAGAGCATTATCCATCCGATCTTGTTCCAGGAGCTGCGCCGCAACGTCGCCACTATTTCTATCGACGGAAGCGGCTCCCGCCGCAAGATCGACCGGATTTATACCATTGCCAGTTCCATGGCCCAGGCGCAGGACATCTACTACTTCAACCCTGCCGATCCGGAACGCTCTTTCACCTACAACCCCCTTCTGCGCGGCTCCGCCAGCGACGTGAAGCGGAAAATCATGGCCAGCGTCAACTGGGGAGAGCATTCCCCGGAGACGCGGAAACTCCTGGATTATGTGTTGAACGTTTTTTTGCAGGCCATGGAAGAAACCCGCACGCATTTTCAGTTCAAAGAGTTGTTGAATTATTTCCAGTCTCCGGAGCATTTACGGGGAGTGCTGCCGCGCCTTAGCGATCCGTTTGTAAAAAACGGATCGCAAAAAATCCTGGAGAAATTTGCCCCGGTACAATCCAGCCTGGGATTTTTCATTGGGATTTTACGGGAATTGAACAAGCCGGAGTACGCCCGGCTGCTGAACACCGATCAACCGGAAATCGAAATCGTGGGGATTTATTATGGGCGGAGAGATTGCTATTTCACCCTCCCGATCCAAAGCGACGAACCGGCGATTCAGTTCCTGGGGCGGCTGATTTTGCAGGATATTCGCCATGCTTTCCAGCATATCGCCACCCACCCCGGCGACAGCGACGCGCAGGAGGCGCTGCTGGTCATTGACGAGAGCGCCAAGTTCATCAGCCCCTATTTCATCGAGTTGCTTCAAGCCAGCCGCGCCGCCGGGGTGTGCGTATGTTACACCAACCAATCCATGACGGAGTTGGATAATCCTGCCCTGAATTTGGCCCCGGCTTTCAAAAATCAATTGGCGGAACAGACCAACATGGTTTGCTGCTTTCAATTGGGCGGGCAGGAAAATGTACAAATGATGGCAGAGCGATTCGGCCAGGCCGGAGCCGGGAACCCGGAAGGCGACGGCGAGGCTTCCAAAGATCAAAAATTAGCGGACCCGGAGTTTCTGAAACGGCTGGATATCGGCCGCTGCGTATTGTTCGTTCGCCAGCCCCGGGTATTGACGGTTCTGAAAACCGGCTATTTCAAGCTGGAAAAACCGCTGCAATTTCGCGGGCCGCGGGAAAGCGTGGGGGAGGCGGATTTGGTGAAATCGGCGTAACGGGAATTCTGGCGGTACTCCCAAGAAAAAACAGGGGCAGCGCGCACGGCGAAAACTCAAAATTCGAAACCCCAAACCCGAAACCCACCTCCCGGAATTTAGTCCGGCGCTTAA
>CAZFVV010000253.1:0-4576 GCA_964522165.1 uncultured Calditrichaceae bacterium | reverse complement strand
CCTATATATAGGAACATGAAATAAGCGAAGTCTAATGGGTTAATACCACGTTAGCGCCCTAAAGTCAAGTCGGTTGGGGGTGGGGAGGTTGCCGCGGTCGATTATTGATGCTTCGGGAGGCTTTGGGATGGTTAATGCGCTTTCGCAACGGCCGGATGGGGTAGGTCTGGTTGAATCCACTTTCGCAAAGGCGGGGATAAATATGTGGTTCAGGCGGTTGGGGGAGCAAAATCCGGTTGGCCAACCTCTATAAAGGCCATCTGCCGCCTTTGCTGGTGGGGCGGGCGCTTAAATACTGCTAATCCGGTTTGGCAAAAGTGGGCGGTGGGTTTCAGCTACAAAGGTTGGTTGGCCAATCAATATCGTTGCCGCGTCGGGCTTGCTAACAATGCGCTTGCAACCGACGAGCGGGTTTCATGTGTTTGTAAAAGTCCATAAAAATCATTATCTTTTGTATGTTTGTTAAGATTCGGCAGCCGATGCCGCTCGCGGCTGAAGCGCGGCGTTAGCCCATAGAGAGAAAAATGGAGGAGCACAAAGTATGGTGAAGAGTATCACTGGTAGGACATTTGTTCTTTTTGTGTCACTTGTTTTCCTGGTCTCGACATCTTGTACTTCTTACCATTTAATTAATCAGGAATCAAATAGCTTAATGAAGAATGTAAAAGTTGGAGATAAGGTAAGGATTACTACAAAAGGCGATAGTATTCTGAAATTGAAAATCATCGAAATCAGCGAAGAATCTTTACTTGGTGATAATCTGGAAACGCCGTCGGTTGATACACAAACTCTTCAATTCAGCGAAATACTAAAATTGGAAAAAAGGGAATTCAACACAGGCAAAACAGTTGGTTTGTTGGGTATACTGGTTGGTATTCCAGCATTGCTTGCACTATTGTGGTATGGTTTTGCACCATGTTTTACCTGTGAGTAATGATGTCATATTTAGCTTATAAGCATGGTGATCTAATTAAAATTGTCAAACCAATCATTTCCGATTCGCGATTTTAAAAATCCCGAATATGATTCTTACAAGGTAGGTAAATGGAAGGAACATAAAACTCTGGGCCACTCTGCCGTTTCGTTGTGCTAACATTTACTGCAATGGAGTGCGGGGCTATTGTGCAATTTCGGAATTCGAATGGCACCGGAAGTATTTTCTCAATAGCCGGTTAGATGATCTGAAACCCCGCAATCATTGAGTATTTTGTTATGCTTAATTGTCATTTGATATGAGTGGTTATTAATATTATTCGATATGGTTGATTACAATTTTTTAAGTTATTTGCTTGTCGGTGCAATAGCCGTTCTTCTATTAGCGTTGATTAGTCATTACATCAATTTACTGGTATATCGTAAAAAACAAATTTTTATGAAACGATTTGAAGTGTATTTACCAATTTTAGGCCACATTGTTAATTTATTTCTAGATCGGGAGATTCAGCAGTTTCCTGATCCAATAAAAGTCTCCGAAATTAATAAAATTCTTGCAAAAACCTACTTGGTTGGCAGTAAGGATTTAATTAAGCTTATTGAAGAATTCCAAGAAAAAATTCATGAATTTCACTCTCAATTGGATGCGGAAAACCAATCAGCAAACAAGGCTGAATCACTTCATCGACATCTCACTGAATTAGCCAATAAGATTCATATTCAAATGAGAAAGGATCTCTATATTGATAATCGATTTTAGCCTTGCAAAAGATTTAAACAAAATCTCAGAGAAAAGCTTAATATATAAATTTGGTTCAAAAGAGGTTCTGTCTGAGATGCAAAATCTATTACTAGCGCAAACATCTATTCTAAGGGTCATAGCCAATCAAAAATTGGATGAGCGCTCGTCAGAGCTTAAAGTACTATTTCTTACTTTGTGTAGAACAATCGTTGCTATAACTCATTTAGGAAAGAGAGAGATGGTAAATGAATCCATCATGCTTGGTAGATCGTGCATTGAGAGACTCATTATTTTATCTTATTTAACACTGTGCAAAAAAGAAGATTATTTGCAATTTAAAGAATTTTCAATTCAAAAAGCCTATCGAAAATTAGATCGAGAGGTAACCGCCGGCGATTATAAAATAAAATTAAAATATAATGGTGAGATCGATATAGAATCCTTACCAGATTTAAAGGCGGCACTTAGTAGATTTACTAGTAAACATGGCAAAGAAATCACACGATGGTCTAATAAGTCTCTATATGAAATGGTAGAGGAAATTTCGAATAAATCTGCAATTACTCCAGAAAATTTTTTAATGTCCTTATTATTATTTTATGAAGATGCCTCTGAGGCAATTCATGGCACTTTATATGGCGCGGTATTTGATTTTGGTGCTTTTTATCCAGGGTTTGATAAAAATAATCTTAAAGAAGCTGAATTTACGACGAGAAAAAAACTTACTCTTTTGTACTGGGGGATTGGGCTTATGCTTGATGATCTCTTCAAACTTCTCGGTGATAAAAATAATCTTAGAAAAATTATTGAAAAGTCATCCCAAAATGTAAAGAATTCATTAGAACTAATGAAGAGAGCATTTGATGACTCGAACGATTAGTAGATTTGTAAACTATGTTAAGCATAACAATTGCATGGAGTGCGATTCGGCCAAAAAACGGCCTCACGCCTCATGCAGGTCGTTAGACTGCCCTAATTTAATGTTTCTCTATAAAGAAACAAATTTCTTTATGCAGAAATTTTTACCCCACATTTCTTATATCAGAAACATTTCTGTTTCTGATATCAAAAAACTTTTCCCGGCGGTAGTCACTCTGAAATGTTTCTCATATCAGAAACTTTCAGTCCGGAGCAATTCGATTCTCCAACCCTAATGCCAGAACTTCTCCATAAGGAAGCTCCCCCATTTTTTCTTCCCTGTTCCACTTACCGTCTGCGGCTTTAACCAGGCTCCTCAGCTTAGTTTCGGCATACGAAACGCGAATACGCATGATTTTATTCCGGGGAATTTTTTGCGTATTTCCACCCCAGGATTTTTTTTCAACAATGATCTCAACCGCCTTCGTTTTCTCCTTCTTCTCGCTATCATAGCGATAACGCACGCAAACCAACCGCTCGCCGTATTCCTCAAGAAGCTTCTTGGTGCCCGGTTTTCCGGGAGCTATACTTTACGCGGTCTTAAATGAGACTTTTTAAAGAGGATGTACACTTGATTGCACTCATTCGTTTTCCACATCCCGGAATTCCGGGATGGCAATCAAAGATTACCTCACTTCAGTGAGGAATGCCCCCCTCAAAAGTCTCATTAAATCCCGCGCGAAGTATAATCGCCGATATACAATCATCCTGGTTTCCAATCTTATTTCAAATCTTATCCGCCGGGCTTTTTACTCCCCCTCCCCCCGTTTCAAAACATGGGTATAAACCATGATCGTCTTGGCCTCTTCATGCCCCAGCAATTCCTGAACCGTGCGAATATCGTATCCATCTTCCAGTAAATGCGTCGCAAAAGAATGCCGCAAAGTATGGCAGCCGTTTGGAATCGCATTCTGAATATTCGCAATGGCATTCTAAGCGTTCCGAGCCTTGTTCCGAAATTCCGGAAAACGGCGCATTCCGGGTGATGCTCCGGGGTGGAAGTTCCATTCCGGCGCGATCCAAACAGGTTTACATCACTCATCCTCCACCAGCACCCGCAGGAAGGCGCTGCCGCGAATTCCCACGTAATCGGCGTAGCGCAGGGTGACGAAGCCGGGCGTATTTTGCACCCGCAGCACGTACCCGTAGCGCAGCGGCGGCTCGCTGAAGAGCTGGATCTCCCGGCGATTGAGATGTTCGGTAATGGCGCTTTGCCGGGGAGCGGTAACGAAACCGCTTATCGGGTTGGTAGGGGCGGGCGTCACGGCAACCTCCCGGATGATCACCCGCGAGGTGTCATAATCGTCGTCAAAAATGTTGGTGTCCGCAGCGTCCGCGGTCAAAATGAAGCGTATCGTTCCCCCCAGGGGAGTGTGGTTGGTCAGGGTAAATTCTAAGTTGGCGTCGAGAATGTTGTTCTCCGCGGCGTCGCGCAGCAGCGAATCCACATCCGCGTTAGTGAGCGAATCCACTTCCCCTTCGATGCTCGCGAGGGAAGTGATCCGCACTTTGAAGGGCGTCTCGAAATAGTAATCCAGCCAGATGCGATCTCCCCGGGAAATGGCCGCCTCGCCGGAGACTTTGACCATGCCTTCGATGCGCAGGGAAGTGGGCAAAATATTCAGGAAATCCACAATCGACTGATCGTTGAGCACGATCTCGGTAATCCCGGGCTGGCCGGGATGCCCGCCGCTGAAGGCGCGGTCCTGCAGGACGATGGCTGCGGAATCGGTGATCACCCCCTGCTCGTTTTCGTGGTAGCCGGTGATGGTCAAATTCGCCAGCAAATTCTGAATGAAAACCTCGCTGTAGAGCTTCAAATTCAAATACGCCTGGCTCAGCTCAATGCCTTCGTCGAATCCCTGGTAATCGGCGATGCTGTCGGCCTGGAAGGGGTCAAAAAGGAGCGAATCCGCTCCCAAAAATCCCGAAAACGCCTTGAAAACCAGGGAATCGGAGAGAACTTGCAGCGCGATCCTGTCG
>CAZFVV010000252.1:0-4578 GCA_964522165.1 uncultured Calditrichaceae bacterium | reverse complement strand
CGGACAACGCTTGCCCCCCCCGTATTACCGCGGCTGCTGGCACGGAGTTAGCCGGAGCTTCCTCTGAGGGTACCGTCAAATCATGACCCTTTCGAATCACAACCTTTCTTCCCCTCTGACAGGGCTTTACACTCCGTAGAGCTTCATCACCCACGCGGCGTCGCTGCGTCACCCTTTCAGGCATTGCGCAATATTCCCCACTGCTGCCTCCCGTAGGAGTCTGGGCCGTATCTCAGTCCCAGTGTGGCTGGTCGTCCTCTCAGACCAGCTACCCATCGTCGCCTTGGTAAGCCGTTACCTCACCAACTAACTAATGGGACGCAGGCCCATCCCTATGCGCGAGCTTGCACCCGCTTTAACTCCCGCAACATGCGTTGCAAAAGCCACATCCGGTATTAGCCCCACTTTCGCAGGGTTATCCCCATCATAGGGGCAGGTTGCCTACGCGTTACTCACCCGTCCGCCAGTATACTCAACTCCCGAAGAAGTCTTTCCCCTCGGCTTGCATGTGTTAGGCACGCCGCCAGCGTTCGTCCTGAGCCAGGATCAAACTCTCCGTTGTCCAGTCTCTTCACTTACGCTCTTCTTTTCGCTTCTCTCTCTATCCCCCTTACTCACTAGAACTTCTAGTTCGTAAAAGGATGCTATTATCAAAGACCAAAACCACTCTAAAAATGGCGTTATTAAGCTAATATTTCGACGCTATCCTTGTCAATCTTTTTTTATTTAAAAGCCAGGAATATCGTCTTAAAGCGGCGCTAATATATGCCTCGACGAAACTATTTCCAAACAAAAAAAGAGAATTTTATTTTGCTTCTATATCTATATTTAACATGTGCTTAAAACTTTTTGACCAGGAAACGGTTTTTAAACTGCCATCCGGCAATGCCAGGCCCGCCGCGGCAGATGAAGGAGACAGTGCGCCGCGGACATGCGGCCCGGAAACAACGCTCCGGTAGGTATCCGGTTTCCCCCAGTCCACTACGATTAAATTTCCGTGATCACCGTGGTTTTCCAACCCTTTCCCGGGGTAAGTCCGGAATCTTTTTCCATACTGACTGTCAACCATGAATCGAGAGAGAGGACTTTGATCCCACAAAAAACTCTCAAAGCCGGCGGAAGATGATTTTCCTGACAAAGCATCCCAGAGGTTTTGCCAATTCCAGCGATAAATTTCTTCTCCTAATTCCTGATTAAAAAACGCCATCGCTTCGCCAAACCCTGCAAAAACAAGGTTCTCACGCGTTTCCACTATGCCCGGGGTCGTCTTATCGTCGAACCAGGGGTCATTTTTTTCGAGAATGGTGCGAAGAAAGACTGTGGGATATAATTCCGGCAATTCCATGAACTGATCGAAAAGTTCTTCTCCCATTTGATCCCGGAAAATATTCTTTAGAACAAACCACTGCCAAATGCGGAAGAAACAGACTGGTACACTGGCGGCCCCCTCTTTTCCGTTCCACTGGGACAACACCCAGAGGATGTCATTTTGCTGATGGCCGGAAGCCCATTCCCGCTGCGCCATAATGTTCAGCCATTCCGGTAAAATCCGAAGGTATTCTATACTTCGATCATTAAAGAGTAAAGAATCGATTAGCGCGGTATTTCGAGGGAATTGGTTAGCAGCCGCACCCTCCCGGATTTGCGCCATCCGAAAGGAGCCGGCGCCGGCAGCAGTATTTGATAAAGGATTGGGCGCAGGGTTTTCTACATCGGAACAGACAATAACCTGGCCGGCGCTGCCCAGGCCAGGATTCTTTTCAAAGGAAATAGCGTCTTGCCCGCCCGGTTTGGGAGGGTTGCTCTCCCGACCCGCCGGGCGGCTGTCTTGCGGTTTTTGGGTAAGCATTCCGGCGTATTGCCAGCCGGTATGGCCGCAAGAATCCGCGAAAAGAAAATACTGGGCGGGAACCATAAAAGTGGATAGCGCCTCGCGAAAATCGTTCCAGGTTTGCGCCCGGGCCAATCGAAAGAGCGTGAACACCTCATCTCCGGGGTACCAACCGCTCCAGTCGAGGGAAAGGGCGGACGCGGATTGAATATCTTCCAGGGAAGGCTTTAACACCGGCCGGCGCTGAATATCATAGATCAAAAAAGTAACCTCTCTCTCCCGATTTTTAATCCCGATGCTCTGCTTGATAAAACTTAGCGGCAATTTTGTGTTTCCCCGGAAATAGGCTTTGGATGTGGGATCGATCTTTTCCAGGTAATAATCCGTCTCATCCGAAAATGCCGGGACCGATCCCCAGGCAATGTGGCGGTTCCTTCCGGCAAAGATTCCCGGGATGCCGGGCAGGGAAAATCCCCCCGCTTCCCATTCCGGGCATGAAAGATGGATCTCAATCCATTCCAGGGGCATTCGCCGCCCAAAAGGTTGTTCTGTGACCAGGAGCGCCTTTGCAGGGGCCGCCAAAGTGCTGTTCAGCGCCCAGGCGCAGGAATGCCGGGCCCCCGGCGCTATTCCCAGCCACCTCTTGAACCGCGTCGCTATTCCCCGGGTTTTTTTCAGCTGCTGTATGGCAGCTTCGTATTCCCCTGCGGGGGGCAAATCAAGAGGGATTTCCGGCAAAAGGGTTTTGGATAGTTCCGCAGGCAACCGGCGGTAGAGCTGCCAGGAGAAAAAGTCTTTTCCCCAGCTTTCCGTCATCAACCAGGAGATGCAGCGATACACCGCCAGCATATCTCGCGGCTGCCAGGGCTGCGGCTGAATTCCGCGCATTTGATACGGCAGGGGGGCGTTATCTTTTGATTCCGCAATGAAGTGGTTGACGCCGCGGCTATACCATGTTAACCACTCTTTCGACTCCGGGGATATATTTTGATACAAGTATGCCGAGAGACTATCGAACTGCAGGTTGCGAAAGAGCATATCGAATTCGAAGGTCTCTTCTCCAAACACCTCCGACAACCTTCCCCGGGCCGCCCGCCGTATCAAATCCATCTCCCACAGCCGTCGAGAGGCAACGTAATATCCCATTGCCGTTATGAGATCCGGCTCATTTTGGGCAACAATGTGCGCCACTCCCCCGGAATCGACCTGGAGGCTCACCGGGGCGGCCAGGCCGGGAATGCTCACCTTTTGGCGCGGTTCCGGTTTGATTTGCCGATATTGAAAGTAAAATAATTGCCCGCCAATCAGCAGAACCACCAGGAGGAAGAAAAAAATTTGCAGAATAATTCGCCCGATATGCATGGCAGTCCTCGCCCAATCCTGAATCAGGCTTTGAATTGATTAAATATGAAACTCCGGCACCCAAAGTATATTGATTGAAGGATGCCGGAGTATATTATCGTTCGAAAGATACTCGGAATTTAAGGGAAGATATTTATTAGAAGCGGTATGAAAAGGTAAGTAAAAATTTACGGTATAAAATATCTTCCGCACTCACTTCCGGGGCCAAATCATCGCTGCTTTCCCGTTGCCATTTTCCTAACATCGCCGCGAAATCCACTCTCAGATAACGATCCAACAGGATACCGGCGCCCAGGGTATAAAGCTCTTTATCGGTTTCCGGCTCCGCGTCTTTCAGGGGATTAGGGATTCTCATATAGCCGGCTCGTACTTTCGTATCGAACAACGGCAAAGAAAATTCCCCCCCCACATGCCAGCGCAACGTCTCGCCGTAGGTAGATCGGATTTCGGAATTCTCATCTTTGAAGGCATCCGGGGATTTGAATTTCATCTGCGACCAGTCCCGGTAGCGAACACTTCCCGAGACCAAAATCGGCCCCAGGTCCACTGCCGCGCCGGTTCCTACCTCAAAGGGAATTTGCACATCGTATTCGAATTCGCCTTCTTCGGTATCGAATTCAAAGGAGTCCCCGTTATCAAAGGCCAGCGAGGAGCTCTGAAAATAGGTTTCGTTGATGTTGAATTTCATCGGGGTTACATATGTAACACCCACGCGAGCCAGCCGCCCCAGCCGGTACATCCCTGATAAAACCGCGTTAAAGGAGGAGTAATCCGCAGTAATGGAGCGGGTTTCAACGTAGCGGTCGAAATCCGCGGGAAAATCCGTGAAATTATTTTGAACGTCTTCCTGGCCGAATTCCAACCGGTATTCACTTTTACCGGCCCAGTAGTTGAGGGCCATGCCAAAGGAGATATTCGGGGATATGTCAATCGCCCCGGAAAGGTTGTATTGATTCATCCCCCCTTCATCGGTAATAGACTCGCCCCGTTGAACATCTTCCCCGAAAAAATCGTACAACTGCCCGGTGCTATCAACCGGGAGGGATAACCCGTTATCCGCGTCGGAAATTCCCCGGAATTGGTTGATATAATCAAAATCTTTAACCTTTTGATACCCGAGTGAAAACACCAGGCTGCCCTGCACGGTGGGAACCGGCAGCACCAGGCCGATAGCATTGAATTTGGTAGCATTGGCAGAGCTGCTGGTAAGCTCTGTCTGGTAGGTTACGTCATTCGTGAAGCGCAGGTGGGAGAATTCCAGGTAAAATTCGCTGCGTTTCATCAAAGCCAGGCCGGCCGGGTTCCAATATGCCGCGCTGTAATCATCCCCCACCCCTAAGTAAGCGCCGCCCATACCCAGGGCGCGCGCCCCAAAGCCGGTTTCC
>CAZFVV010000251.1:0-4583 GCA_964522165.1 uncultured Calditrichaceae bacterium | reverse complement strand
AAGGTAAAGGGTTATCAAAAATCGGGAGATTGGAATGGCCATGTTGAATCCTTTCCTCACCGGAGACGGGTTAAATATGTTCCGAAACCCATTTATAGATTAACTGCTTGCCGCTTAAATTCTCTTTTTGAGCTTTGGCCTCAATTTCCGCAATCTGTTCCGGGGTGAACCCAAGTATTTTATATAACCTTTTTAATTCGATCTTTAACATTAACTCGGGAGAAAGCCTCATATCCACCTCTTCCATTTCATCCCAATAGTCCGCGGTGGAATGTTCATCCCAAAAATCCTGTATTTCTTCGATGAGTTTAAATTCATCGGGAATGTGAGCTTTACTTTTTGCCATATCTTTTCCTTTCTTTTTTATCCATGTCTCTGGCGCTTATAATCAGGGCGTATTTGGTTTTCTTATAAACGAATATCACGACCAAATAGCGACCACTGTCTGTTCGGCCATAAGCATAGTATAAATCCTCTCCTTCATATTTACCCTTTTGCGCTTTTCGATATCGGGGTCTATTGTAAAATACTTCTTCAACTTCGTCCGGTGTAACGTTGTGCTTGTATTCGATTTTATCAGCAACTTTATCAAGCCAGATAATATCTTCAACATCCATTTATTGATCGCTCGTATCTTTACTTGAATATACCGACTTCTCATCGCAACTATCTGCTTTACTTAAATTCTTATATAACGTTTTGCATGGAACCGATTTTGCCGCTTTTTATTTTAATCAATTCCTACATTAGTGCGTAATGTATAGAGCTACCGGATAAATTCTTTTAATTTATCTTTAGCAAATACAAATTCCTGATTTCGTAAATATAATTCAACACATTTACTTTGTGTAATACCTAAATCGACTAAAAGATTTGCTTGTAATATATAAATTAAGGACTTAGTTAACCAATATAAGACATCTAGATCAAGCTTATTCTCTTGTGAGGACGTTAAATGAGCCAAATTATTCCGAATTTCAGCCACTCTTTTTGAATATTTTTCTTTATCATTTATAAAGAGGGATGTCAAGTTGTCTATCTTTTCGATAAGATCTTTAACCCTAGCCCGTAAACTAGGCTCATTAAACTGTAATTTCCCAGCTATTATTTCTTTATACTCTTTGGGTGAATTTTGTAAAATAATTTTTTTGATGTTTTTGTATTGCGAATTTGGAATAGCCTCATTTGAGAATTTAGGTGAATCATCCGCATTTAGTGCGCCCCGATGGTACCCTTCTATAGCTTGTATGATATTCAAAAATTGATTCTGTAAATACATTGTAGGACTATATTGGACACTAAAAAATGTATTTAATATGATATTCAAATTATTAGAAATTTTAAACCATTTTCCTAGTATCCCTCCGAGATCAAATTCAATATCTTTAAGAGTAAATATCATATCGGATTCAAGGAGATTAAAGCTTACTCCTTGTTCTGTATAATTCGTTCTATAATAAATTTGTATAGGACTTTCAATAGTGTCTCCATCTGGAAGCTTAATCAAATAGTTTTTAGAGTAGGCTAAAATCTCTGTTAAGGCATTCGGTTTTGTGGTGGCAAGTGTTAATAGATTCTGAATTGGCTGAATATACTTGTAACTCCAGTCTTTAATAGATAGACTGCGTTTTTTCATGATCTCAATCTGTATCGTTTCAGCAAGTTCTACTCTTCTACGAAAATGCGTTTTTGTTGTAAATGCGCCTTTTAAAGAAATTTGGGCGTCTGATAAACTCACTTTTAATTCCTCTGGATAAGAATACTTAATATCATATTGCTCAATGATTTTCTTATTATAAAATTTAATTGCAGTAGTGATTCCAGAGAGTGATGCCCAATCAAGCAAATATGAATATTGGACACTTATTTTATTAAATTTCAATTTGTTTACGTTTTCAAAATGTGCCCCAATAAAAAGAATATTTGCTCTAAATCTTTGACTCCTAAATTTACCGATTTGTTGATGTATACTACGACAATCATATAAAGTTATATGCTTACCCTCACGTGAAACACCTAAAATAATAGAAAAATCTCTGTGAAAATCTGAAGCAGTGAAAAATCCTTCCGAAATGAATTGTGAATCGGGTAAAGCCCCTATCAGATCTAATTCTATACCATTCTGATTTGAAAATGTAAGAATACCTGCTATTTTTGTTTCTGATTTTTCAGGTAACCACCATAATCCCCAATAGGTAATTTCTTTCATAAGTTTATTTTATAAATAATTTTGGTTAGTATCGAATAGTGTGTTAAAAATTTAGAGTAATTATTATAATGATGAGCAATTAACCTATAGAACCTCGTTCTTCCTACGATTCGGAAAAATTTACTCCATTCAGAAGTTTTTCACCTACCCGTTATCACTAATCCATTGCTTGGCGTTGGCAGCCGATTGAATTCATTGGACAGTTTATAAAACAATCCCTGAGTCGCATATCACCAGAATTTCGGTTTGAATCCCTTACGGTTTTTAACTTCCATAATCTCTTCCCCGGTTCCCAACACCAAAAAGCCCTTCTTTTCGGCGTATCTGACCGGTATCGTGTTCCATGCGCAGTAACGCCGCCCCGGTTTGCGCCATAAACTGGCCGAATATGGTTTCCAGCCGGTAAACCCGCTCTTCTAAATTTACCGCCATAGCTCTCACCCCGGTTTGTAGGCTGTCTCTTTAATATAAGGCCGATTTTAGAATGAAACAATTCGCAAAACGGCTGTACAACGCCGCTCACCGGCGCGGGAGAATCACCGAAGGGAAGGGGAGCATCTCCGTTTCTCCCCCTCTCCGATCCTCCCATTCTCCGCTCCCCTCCATCTCCCCTTCATCTTTTCAATCGGCATTCATCTTCCCCTGCCGCTCCGCCGCCCGGGAATCCCAAAGCGGAACCACCTTTTCCAGAAATTCCTTTTTCTGCGCCAGCAGTTTTTCCATGTTCAATCCCAAGTAGGCCTGGGCCTTTGCTTTGCTGGAAATATCCGGCAGGTCAACCGGGGTTTTAACGCCATGCCGCTCCAAAATAGCAGTTAAACGCACCCGCGCTTCCCCGGCCTTTTCCAGCGCCGAGCCTAAAACCCGCGCGGATTCTAACGGGGAGTGAAAGGTTCCCCCGTGGCTGGCGGCGGCGTAATCCCAGCGCCACTGCGCGTGGCGAATCAATTGCAGAACCGCTTTCATCTCCGCTTCGGTTGCGCCGCGGTCCCAGGCGATTTTGGCTTCGATGTGGGTTTTCGCCAGCGCTTCTTCCACCCGGCTGCGCAGCTCGATCACTTTATCCTGCCGCGAATAGACGTTCTCGATGAGCGTCGCTTCGCTTTCCCGGTGGCAGACCTGGCAGGCAGTGGCAATCGAGTTCAGGGGGCTTTGCAGCTTGTGGTCGGTGAACTTCACCCCGCCCTCGGAGCGGTAGGGCATGTGGCAGTCGGCGCAGGCCACCCCGCGCTCGGCGTGAACCCCGGTGAGGTAGATCTCATAATCGGGGTGCTGCCCTTTGAGCATGGGGGCGCGGCTGAGCGCGTGGGTCCAATCGGAAAATTCGATGGCGTCGTAATAGGCTTCCATCGCTTCTACGGAGGTTCCCCCATCCCAGGGAAAGGTGAGGTATTTTTCCTCTTTGCCCTTGAAATAGTACTCCACGTGGCACTGCGCGCAAACCAGGGTGCGCATTTCCTGGTGGGTGGCGCGGCTGATGTCTTTGCCCCGGCGTTCGAAGGCTTCGATCAAGGCCGGGCGGGTAATGCGCAGGTTCATGGTTTTCGGATCGTGGCAATCCTGGCAGCCGATGGGGTTGACCACTTCGTCGCCCCAATCCTTCCAGTTGGCTTTGTAAAACTCGCCGATCCCCTTTTCTTTCATCATCCGTGGGACGTCGGTGGATTTGCAGGTCCAGCAGGTGGCGGGCATGGGGCTGAGGGTGGTTTCATTGGGCGCGCCGGTTCTGAGGATGTTACGAATATCGTTGATGGCGTGGTAGTGCCCGCGCGCCTGGTTATACTCCCAGGAAAACGGGTACCCCGCCCACAAGATGACCAGGTTGGGATATTTCTCCAAATGGTCGATCATCGCCCCGCCGCCGTGTTTGCTGCGGAAGCTGGTGTCCAGGGTGCTTTTGTAGGTCTGGTATTGCCGGGGGAAATTTTCCCCCCACACTTCGTTGCGCGGCTCCCAGTCGGCAATGGGTTTGACCATTTGGAACAGCGCAGCAGTTTCCCCCCGCCGCTCCATAATCGAAGTTGCCAGCAAGCCGGCTAAGAAAACCACCACCACGGTAAGACCGAATATCAGCCAGCCGACCCAGGGTTTTTCTTGAATGATTTTCACGATGGATTTCATAAGCGCCTCCGTAGTTTAGTGAAACGGGGAACTGGTGAACCGGGGAACCGGAGAGTGGGAGAATCGGTGAATCGGAGAAAAGGAGAGATTCGGATCTCCCTTTCTCCCGCTCTCCGTTTCTCCGATTCATTTTTCAAATTATGAAGAGCCGGGTAATCTAAGAGTGTTTTACGGCCTATTGGGGTTCTTTTCCGAGTGCTATCCACTCCGGAAATACCGGGCTTAAGCGCGGGACCCGCGCAAAAGGGGTGGC
>CAZFVV010000250.1:0-4669 GCA_964522165.1 uncultured Calditrichaceae bacterium | reverse complement strand
ATGGCTATGGATAGAAAGCCTTTTATGCCTGCTATGCAGGCTGAATAGTAACAATTTTCTTACCAACCGCCGGTTTTCTCATTAAATTTGCCCCTCGAATTTCCGTTCAGGAAAGTATTTGCGCATGGGCCAGCTTTTTCGTAAAACTTTCGGCGTCCACCAGGGAGAAGAACTGCGCTCCCTGCTGATGCTCGCCTACATCTTCCTGGTGATCTCCTCGCTGTTGATCATCAAACCGGTGAGCAACGCCCTGTTTCTCTCCCAATTCGGGGTGGCGCAGCTTCCCGCCGCATTCATTTTAGTGGCGGTTTTTGCCGCGTTGGTTACCATCTTCTATTCCCGGCTGGCACGGAAAATTCCCCTCAATACCCTGGTTATCCGTTCCCTCTATACCTTCATCATCTGCCTGGCGGTTTTCCGGGTGCTGTTTTATATCCGCCCCCTGGAAAGCCTCGCCCAGTACCTGTTTTACATCTGGGTGGCTATTTTTGCATTGGTTGCTACCTCGCAGTTCTGGGTGCTCGCCAACCTGGTGTTCAACGCCCGGGAGGCCAAGCGCCTTTTCGGTTTTATCGGTTCCGGGGGAATCGCCGGGGGCATTTTCGGGGGATATTTGACCAACTTTTTAGCGCCGTTGATCGGCACCGAAAACCTGCTCTTCGTCTGCATCTTCTTGCTCTACCTCTGCATTCCCATTACCCGCACGGTCTGGATGCGCAGCGTGGAGGGCAGCGGCGATTTCCAACCCCAGGCGCAGGAGCTGAGCGCCCATCCGCTCATCTACCCCTTCAAGCTGATTCGCAAATCGCAATTGTTAACCCTGCTGGCCGGGCTGGTGGGCATCAGTGTGCTGGCCGCCAAAGTGGTGGATTACGAATTCAGCGCCGTGGCCGCGGCCAGCATTATGGGCCAGGACGAATTGGCCGCATTCTTCGGGTTCTGGCTCTCCAACTTGAATATCGTTTCCCTGTTGATCCAGTTATTTGTCACCCGCCGGGTGATAGGAGTATTGGGGGTGGGCCCTTCCCTGTTCTTCCTGCCGGTGGGAATTCTGCTCGGGGCGGTGTCTATTCTGTTGTTCCCGGTACTCTGGGCAGCGGTGCTCTTAAAGGTCAGCGACGGCAGTTTGAAGCAATCCATCAACCGTTCCGGCATGGAATTGCTGACCCTGCCGGTTCCGGTGGAAATTAAAAACCAGGCCAAGACCTTTATCGATGTGTTTATCGACAGTTTTGCCACCGGGGTGGGGGGGATTTTGCTGAGCATTTTTGCGGTGGGGCTGAGTTTCTCGGTGCGCCAGGTTAGTTTGATCATCATTGTCCTGGTGGCCGCCTGGCTCTACCTGGTGGTGCAAATTCGCCGGGAATATATTCGCTCCTTTCGCCGCAAGATCGAGCGCGAAAAGGAGCTCCCCGCGCAGCCCAAGCCGGATGTCACCAGCGAATCGGTTTTGGGCGGGTTGGTGCGGGTGTTGGAGAAAGGGGAAGAAGCACAGGTTTTACCCCTGCTCAAGATGGTGAAGGAAATTCAGGATCCCGGTTTGATCCCCAGCTTCAAAAAACTCATCACCCATACCTCCCGGGCGGTGCGTTTGGAGGTGCTGGAAAATATTTATTTTTATAAGAACGGCCAATTTCTAACCGAAGTGCGGGGTCTGGTGAATGATCCCGACCAGGAGATCAAAACCCGGGCGATTGAATACCTGTTCCGCCATTCACCGGATGATCCCATCGGGCTGGTAAAACATTACTTAGCGGATGAAAATTACCGGGTTCGCGGGGCGGCGTTATTAGCGGCGGCGCGGGAAAGCCGGAAAAACCAGAGTTTGAAAGGAACCTTCCGCATCCGGGAATTGATTGAAGAGAACATTAAGCAGATTCCCCGGCAGCATAACGAAGCGCAGGCGGAATTCACCAAAATCAACTGCGCCCGGGCAATCGGGGCGGTGAACGAATCTGTCCTCTATCCCCATTTGCACGTTTTTCTCGCCGCCTCTTCCCCGGCGGTATTGAAAGCGGCGATCGTCGGGGCGGCGCAAACCGGGCAACGGGAATTCATCCCGGCGTTGATTCGCTGCTTAGGCAATCCCCCGGTTCGGCATTACGCCCGCCAGGCCCTGTCCAGCTTCGGGCTGGAAATTATCGACATGCTGGCCTCTTACCTCGAGCACCCGGAGACGGAACCGGCCATCCGCCGGTATATTCCCCGGGTGCTGGCCTCCATGGGGGTTCAGAAGTCCGTGGGGGTGCTGCTGCGCCACCTGGACCAACCGGATCCGGACATTCGTGACGCGGTGTTGAAGGGGTTGAGCCGGCTGCGGGTAAAGTTTCCCCACCTGAAGTTCGACGAAGCGCGGGTGAGCAAGCGGATCGACGCGGAATGCGAAAATTACTTAGAGAACCTGGCCATGCTTCAGGCCCTCAGCGCCCCCAAATCCCCGGCGCAGCAACCGGCCGGCCCGCCGGGGGGCGCGGAAGCCCGCCGGCAGTTGGAAGAGACCATCGGTAAACGGTTGGACCGGAATTTGGAGCGGATTTTCCGCCTGCTCATCCTGCTCTATCCTTCCGATGACATTTACAGCGCCTACCTGGGGATTCAAAAAACCGGCGCGCCGGAGGTGCAAGCCAGCGCCCTGGAATTTCTCGACAACCTGTTAGAGCCGGGGCTAAAGCGCATGATCGTTCCCATCCTGGAAACCGTTATCCGGGAAGCCGCCCCCGCGGACCTTTTGAAAAGATTCGATATCCGAATCCCTTCCCGCGTCGAGATCATGTAGGCCGGATGCCGGATATTGAATAATAGTACATCGTGGCAGAGTTAGTCCGCCGCCAGGTTTACTGGTTGCGAAGTTCAACTTCGCAACCCAATTGCGTGCCGAAGTTGAACTTCGGCACGAGGATCGACGGACTTTCTCTGCCGGGGAGTAGTAGCCGGCGGAAATACTTCATCGCTTACTCATGCCGGCGGTTTCCGTCGGTATGCACGACCGCGGCGCTCTGCGTCTCGACAGGGCGACGCAGAGCGCCGCCTCGTCACGATCCACCGCAGAGCGGTAGATCAAGTAATCTCTCTCCACTAAGTGATGAATTACCTCTGCCGCGATGCGCTAAATACCACTACCCGACATCCGTTATCCAGCATCCTCAATCTTCCTCCTGCTCCGTGCTGTCCTCCGCAGCCGGGGCTACTTTTTTGATCTCTTCCATCTTGATCTCTTCTTTCTTCTCCAGTTTGCGGAGAATCCGGTCTATGTACGTAGCGATGGTCTGGTGTTCCACCGCGGAGTTCTTTTTCAGCACGTTGGACATCAGTCCCACCAGGTAAGTACGCCCGGAGGGGTGCTCCACAATGGCCACGGAGTTCATTACGTTTTCTGCGTTTCCGCGGTACTGGCCGCACTCGTAGCCCTCTTCCGGCTTGCAGCGGTAGAGGCTGCCGGATTTGTAATACACCGCGGCGCTGTCCAGCGCCGGGGCGGCGGCGTAGCGGATGCGCCGGGCGGTCATGTACATCAGCCGCTTGATCTCTAAGCTCGACCACTCATCCACCAATTTTCCCCGTTCCAGGGCAATCAAATACTTCAGGAACCCCAGCGGGGTGGCGGCGCTGCGCTCCCCGGGCACGATTTTTTTTCCGGTGGCGGTAAAAAAGCTCCCCAATTTGAATTCGTTTTCCCCGATGCCGGCCGCCCGCAGAGGCTCGTTCACCACCGAAACCGCCAGCATTCGCAGGGAATCTTTAGGAGTTTTGTCGAAAAATTCCTGCTCCTGCTCTGCGCTGGGGGGGTAATTTTTTCCGAATTTGCGCAGCAGCATCGCCTCTTTCCAGACCACGCTGGCGGCGGCGTTGGAGCTGGCGGAGAGCATGTGGTCGGCCCACTCGTAGAGGGTGAAGGTGTCCCCCACCTTCACCGCCCGGGAGACAAAGGATTGAGTCTCCCGGTTGTACACCGGCACCTGGTGGTGGTTGGGGATTACCCAGCGATCCGCGGTTACCAGGCGGGTGCGCAGCAGCAGGCGGCGCTGCTCGGTAAATTCCGGGTAGAGCCGCTTCAATTCCGCAAACA
Organism: uncultured Calditrichaceae bacterium; assembly: GCA_964522165.1. Classification (GTDB taxonomy): domain Bacteria; phylum Calditrichota; class Calditrichia; order RBG-13-44-9; family J075; genus JABWBP01. The sequence continues at coordinate 603 of CAZFVV010000250.1, read as the reverse complement.
GCCCCGCAGCGATGGCCAATTTCCCCACGCTGCCGGGCGAGAACTGCCGCTCTGCCTGCCGCCCGGCAAAACGCAGCTTTTGGCCGGGGGTAATCGCCAGCACCGCCAGGGAGTAACTTTCGTGGCGGTTGGGGAACAGCGCCTCCACTTGCTTTTGAAACTCCGGGTCCGGGGGGGGCAGCGTCGCCAGACTGTCGCCGCGAACATTTTGCAGGTTGAGTTTGATGTCCGAAATGGAGCGTTGCCCCCCCGGCGGCGGTTTGCTGCCCCGCAATTTGCCTTCCATTACCAGGCTCAACCGTTCCAGGCGGCGGATGCCGGTAACGTTGTAGCCGTCGATGGGGTAACTGAAGAGCGCCCCGGCGAGCAGGAGAATGAGGGGAAGCCAGATCAGGAGACTCAAAACGCGACGATTCATGCCAATCACCTTCAGATTTAATCCAAACTTAGAAGGGTTACTATCTCGACAATGTTAAATTACAGATTTTACCGCAGAGAACGTAAAGGGCGCAGAGAGATACCTCTTTTAAAAAGCTATAAATCTCAGCGATCTCTGCGGTGAAATTTAACACTGTCAAGTCACTCAGAAGGCAACTTTTATTT
>CAZFVV010000249.1:0-4677 GCA_964522165.1 uncultured Calditrichaceae bacterium | reverse complement strand
AAGTTGAACTTCGGCACGCAGATCGACGGACTTTCTCTGCCGGGGAGTACTACCAACTACCAACCAAAATTAACAATTTTTCCTGTTGTATATCTGAATCGCCCGTTTTATATTTGAACGTGTATTTTTGTTCACTATATCAATTTTAACGATTGAGGTGCGCATAGCATGGAAAACGAAGATAAACAGAAAGCGGTCGGTCTGGCGATGACCCAGATCGAACGCCAGTTCGGAAAAGGCTCCATTATGCGGTTGGGCGACCGCCCCAAGGTCAAGGCGGACGTGATTCCCACCGGCTCCATCTCGCTGGATTTCGCCCTGGGCATCGGGGGAATTCCCCGGGGGCGGATCGTGGAAATCTACGGCCCGGAATCTTCCGGGAAAACCACCCTGGCGCTGCACATCATTGCCGAAGCTCAAAAAACCGGGGGGCTGGCTGCGTTCGTGGACGCCGAGCACGCACTGGACCCCCTCTACGCCCGAAAATTGGGAGTGGATACCGTGAACTTGCTGGTCTCCCAGCCGGATTACGGCGAACAAGCATTGGAAATTGTGGAAACCCTGGTGCGCAGCGGGGCGCTGGACGTGGTGGTGATCGACTCCGTGGCCGCGCTGGTGCCCCGGGCGGAGATCGACGGGGAGATGGGCGATTCCCACATGGGCTTGCAGGCCCGCCTGATGTCCCAGGCGCTGCGCAAGCTGACCGCCACGGTGAGCAAATCCAACACCTGCGTGATCTTCACCAACCAGCTCCGGGAAAAAATCGGGGTAATGTTCGGAAACCCGGAAACCACCACCGGCGGACGGGCGCTGAAGTTCTACACCTCCATCCGCATTGATATCCGCCGGGTGGCCGCGATCAAAAGCGGGGAGGATCTGGTCGGCAACCGCACCAAGGTGAAGGTGGTGAAGAATAAAATGGCCCCGCCGTTCAAGGAGTGCGAATTCGATATCATGTATTCGGAGGGCATATCCAAAGAAGGCGATCTGCTGGACCTGGCCACGGAGTTGAACATCGTGCAAAAAAGCGGCACCTGGTATAATTTTGGGGAGGAACGGTTAGGCCAGGGGCGCGAGAACGTGAAATCGTCTCTCAAAGAGAACCTCGAGTTCCGCGATAAATTAGAGAAAATGGTGCGCCAGAAACTCAACATAGATTCGCAGGAAGCGGAACCCGCTCCCCAGGAACCCAAAGCTGCCGAGCCGAAAAAGGCGGCGAAAAAAGAGTAAATTGTTCGGAGTGTTATAGTGTTCGGGTGTTTTAGTGTTTTGGTGTTCCGGTATTTCGATCTTTCCGGGTACTGAAAAAACTCAAACACCATAACACCCGAACACCCAAACACTGTTTTTCATGCCTGAGATCATCCACATCGAGTTCAAGCGCCGCCGCCCGGAGCGATTCATCGTTCACTGGGACAGCGGCGAGGAGCAGATTTTCAGCCCGGAAACCGCGGCCAAATACGGGTTTGCGCCGGGAGAATCCTTCTCTGATGAAGAATACCGGCAAATCCTGCGGGAAGACGGCATTCGCCGCGCCAAGGACCAGGCGCTCAAATACCTGGCCATCCGTCCCCACAGCCGCAAAGAGCTGCTCTTGAAAATCCTGCGCAAGGGATACCTGCCGGAGCTTATCGAGCCGGCCCTGAATGATTTGCAAAAGGTGGATTTGATCAATGATGAGAAATTTTCCCGCCAGTTTATCCACGACGAACTGCTGCTCCGCCCCTGCGGCAAAAACCTGCTGCGGGAAAAACTGCTCGCCCGGGGAGTGCCGCCGGCGATTTTCCAGCCGATTCTAGAGGAATTCTTTCAGCAGCAGCCCCAGGAAGAGGTCGCCCGGCAAATCGCGGAAAAATTTTTAGCCCGCCACCGCCACGTTCCCCTCCCCAAACGCCGCGAAAAATTGATCCGCCATTTGCAGGGCAAGGGGTTCGACTGGGAGATGGTCAACCGGGTATTGTTGGAAACGAAGCTGATAGATAGTGTGGAGGAGTGAAGGTTTCGGGATGGTTCAATGATGAGCGCAGCACGAATGGCGCCTTACTGGAGAATGAAGCGCATTAATTCAGCTATTTAAAAATAGCAATCGAAACAATCAGAATAGCGCATACATCCCACTCATTTCATACTAACTGATTTTACGCAGACACCAAAAATCAACCACAGAGCCACAGAGGGCACAGAGAAAATTAAGTATTTATTGAATCCGAGACTGCACTGAGAAACAAAAACGCTAAAAAGGCGATTAAAACTCTGTGTTCTCTGTGTCTTTTGCATGGTGAGTTTATCGAACCATGTGGTAAAATGCGTAACATCAGATACTAATTTGAAAACATTTTTTACCTTCTGAAAATTTATCCTAAATTGTAATGTATAGTTATTGTAGATGTTTAATAAGCAAGGACAGAAATGGAAATAACGAAGACCATTACCACTGATATTGAACGAGAGAATCTGCATCAAAAATATGAAAATCTGATTGAAACAGACCGGAAATTAGACCGCGCTCTCGTCAGTTTCCAGGCAAATAAACAAGAAGCCCTGTACAGATGGTTCAAATATAAAGAGGGTTTCTCCAACAGACTGGTAAAATACTACATAAATAAATATCATCCACAAGTTGGTCATATTTTAGACCCATTTGCCGGCGCCGGCGCCACCTTATTTGCTGCAAAAGAACTTGGGTGGAATTCTACGGGGGTAGAATTATTGCCGGTAGGCATCTTTGCGATACAGGCCAGGTTAGCATCTGAGAATGTTGATGGTAAGGTTTTTGCGAAAGCTATCCAAGAATTTTGGAATACTTTTGACCCCAATAAACCTCTGACAAATAAGTTAGAACATATTCCAATTACAGAAGGGGCTTATCCTGAAGAGAGTGAAAAGTTATTAAATTTGTATTTAGAGCACTGTAACACTATCCCCAATAATGACATTAAGACACTATTTAAATTTGCAGTCTTCTCCATTCTGGAAGAAATAAGTTATACCCGTAAAGACGGCCAGTATTTGAGATGGGATCATCGTTCAAATAGAAGTTGGGGAAAAATTAAGTTTGACAAGGGTAAAATATATTCATTTCAAGAAGCTATTGAGAAAAAATTGGATCATATCCGACAAGATCTAAATCCTATTAGTAATTTAGACTTATTTACAGACAACAGCCGGAATGGGCATAAAGAAACCTCCTTAAATGTGATTCAGGGGTCATCGTTGGAGGTACTGCCAACATTAGAACGAGATTCCTTTGATTTCATAATGACTTCCCCGCCTTATTGTAATCGTTATGATTATACCAGAACGTATGCCCTTGAGTTAGTATTCCTGGGATATGATGATGAGGCAGTCAAAAATCTTCGTCAAACCATGCTCTCATGCACTGTAGAAAATAAAGAGAAATATGATACGCTGAAATCTATTTATCAAAATGTAAACAAGCCTTCTGACTTTGAAAAAGTCGTCGCCGTTTATAATGCCTGCGGAGCCATGCAGGAGGTGAACTATGTGTTAGAACGGTTAAACCATGACAACTTACTGAACAATTCAAATATTCCAAGAATGGTGAAAAATTATTTCTTAGAAATGGCCTTTATCATTTTCGAAATGCAGCGAATATTGAAAACGAACGGTTTTGTGATCATGGTTAATGATAACGTCCGATATGGAGGGGAGGAAGTTCCGGTAGATCTCATACTTTCAAATTTTGCTGAATCTTTCGGCATGTCTATTGAAAAAATTTGGATGCTTCCGGTTGGAAAAGGAAACAGCAGCCAGCAAATGGGAAACCACGGGCGAACCGAATTACGAAAATGCGTTTATGTGTGGAGGAAACTTGCCCCTTAAAAAAGAAAAATCTTTCCGAGATCACCTAAAATCAAGCGCCGATTTAGTGACGACACATGAAGCAACACGGGCAGGGTTTATTGAACTGGCGTTAGAAAAGAGCAGGAAGAAAAATCCCTTTATTTCTGATGCCAAAGCTTTGAAAGTTGCTGCATCAAGGGCACCAACCCCTACCGAATTACCAAGAATGATGGAAATCGAAAAATCTTTGCTAACCGCTGCCGGAGTTTCAGATAAGGCATTAAAGTACTTGACACCCCAGGACAGATTAGAAGCAATTAACAGATTAATCAAAAATTACCTGGAGCCTGCCGGAAAAGATTTTGTAGATGAATTAGTGTACCGGTTTTTACTTACCAAGGGTGACCAACTTGGAGGAATGATGCGCAATTTAGGTGGCGTTTTGGGAGAAAGGAAATTTACCCAGACTATGACTTCTATTCTGAATGTTTATGATGTTGATTTCCGTTTGTATTTATCAAATAACAAGTCATGGGTATCAAAACTTGATAATAGTATTGAATCGAATACGTTCGGGATTAGCTGGGAAACTAATGCAGGTCGAAGAATGCTGCTTTACAACAAAAGAATCCCCCTTGTGAACAAGAATGTCGATTTTTCCTTGTTGGATGGAGATTATGATGCGTTTGTATCAAAATCAATACAGAATGATCCATTTAAATATATTGCACTTGGAGAGCTAAAAGGCGGAATTGACCCGTCAGGCGCGGATGAACATTGGAAAACTGCAAATTCTGCCCTTGAGAGGATAAGGAAGGCATTTTCAAAAAGATCTCTGTCCCCTCTGACCTTCTTTGTGGGTGCAGCAATACA
>CAZFVV010000248.1:0-4848 GCA_964522165.1 uncultured Calditrichaceae bacterium | reverse complement strand
GAGGGCGAGGCGGTACACCGCAAAGCCGGAAAAACCGCCAAGTAATTTTACACTGTGGTTGCGCCCGGGCGGTTCAACGGGATGCACGGGGCCGTTAATTGGTCAACAACGAGGTTATAAAAGTTTTTTAAAGGATAATGGGCGTTATGAGCAAGAAAAAATTTACCCGAAGAAAAGAAAAGATTGTCGGAACCTCCCAGAGGCCGCGCCTGGTGGTGTACCGCAGCCTGCGCTATACCTATGGCCAGATCATCGATGATTATACCCACAAAACCCTGGTGGGCGCCTCGGAAATTAGCAAAGAACTGCGCGAACAAGTCAAGGACGTGAAGTCGAAAGTCGAAGCCAGCAAAAAGGTCGGCGAATTCCTGGCCCGGAAAGCCCGGGAAATGAACATCAAGCAGATCGTATTCGACCGCAACGGTTACAAATACCACGGCCGGGTTAAAGCCCTGGCAGAAGGAGCGCGCGAGGGCGGGTTGGAGTTCTGATCTCCGTCGGCCTGTTCCCCTTGCAAGGGCGGTTTTCCCGGGGAATCACGAAATCCGGCGATACTAATAGAGTTTGAATATCCATGCGGATGGTTAACGGTTTGACAAAGCCTTAAATACAAGAGAGGAAGCTGTGGCTGATAGATTCAATGCCCATGAACTGGAACTGAGAGAGAAAGTGGTTTACATCAACCGGGTCGCAAAAGTGGTAAAAGGCGGCCGGCGCTTTAGTTTCAGCGCCATTGTAGTGGTAGGGGACGGCAACGGCCATGTGGGAATCGGCCTGGGAAAAGCCAACGAAGTGGTAAACGCCATTGCCAAGGCTACCGAAAAAGCCAAAAAAGAGATCACCCGGATCAACATTCAGGGTGCGACCATCCCTTACGAAGTTTTCGGCAAATACGGGGCGGGAAAAGTGGTGTTGAAGCCTGCTTCCCCCGGCACCGGGTTGATTGCCGGGGGGCCGGTTCGAGCGATCTGTGAAATGGCCGGCATTAAAGACGTTCTGACGAAGATTCTCGGTTCCTCTAACCCCCACAGCGTGGTGAAAGCTACCCTGGTGGCCCTGGGCAAACTGCAAGATCCCATGAGCATCGCCCGCAATCGCGGTATGGCCTTAAAGGAATTGTTCAGTTAAGTTTTGGATGGCGCATGGCGTTTGGCCGCTGCGGTATTCTTTAAACGCTCCCTGTGACGACGTTTAGTTAAAATCCGAAGAGATGTTACGATGGCAAAGAAAAAAGAAAAAGAAAAAATGTTGAAAATCACCCAGACCAAAAGCTTGATCGGTTATGAAGGTAGCCAGAAGAGAACCATGAAGGCGCTGGGGCTGCGGAGGATTCGCCACTCGGTGATTCAAAAGGATACTCCCCAAATCCGGGGGATGATTAACAAGGTGACGCACCTGGTGGCGGTTGAAGAAATCGAATGAATATAAACCCCGAGAGAATGTTTGCTGCAGATTCGCTGGCGTATTGGAATAACGGGCAATTCGTTATCGCGGCCATTCGCCGCCCCGGTTTCCGGTTAAGACTGCCGGGGACATTTTCTTTAATCTTATAGTTGAGGCTGGTAAGATGGACTTAGGTTCCTTAAAAAAATCTCCCGGATCGACCCACAACAATAAACGGTTGGGACGCGGCCAGGCTTCCGGAACCGGCGGCACCGCCGGAAGAGGGCACAAAGGCCAGTATTCCCGTTCCGGGGCTAAACGGCGCGCCTGGTTTGAGGGGGGGCAAATGCCCATTCAGCGGCGCCTGCCCAAATTCGGCTTCCACCAGTACGGCAAAACCATTTTTCAGGTTGTGAATTTGGCGGATCTGGAGAAGATCGGCGGCAAGGAAGAGATTACCCCGGAAGTTTTGCAGAATCACGGTTTGATCAAAAAGGCGGATGCGCCGGTAAAATTGTTGGGCAACGGCGAGATTTCTAAGAAAGTGCAGGTGAAAGTACACGCGGTGAGCCAATCGGCTCGTGAAAAGATCGAAAAAGCGGGAGGCGTTGTTACGCTGTTATGATTATTGAAACCTTTCGGAACATTTTCAAGATTCCCGACCTGCGGAAACGAATCCTGTTCACCGTGATGGTGCTGGGTATTGAGCGGATCGGCACTCACGTCATTACGCCCGGTATCAATACCGCGGCGCTGGAAGAGCTCTGGCGCACCGCCCAGAATACCCTGTTCGGATTATATGACCTGTTTGCCGGGGGAGCCTTCAGCCGGGCGGCAGTTTTCGGATTGGGAATTATGCCCTACATCAGCGCCTCCATTATTTTTCAGCTTCTCGGCGCGGTCTGGCCGACCATTCAACGATTGCAGCAATCCGGCGAAGAGGGCCGCAAGAAGATTACCCAGTACACCCGCTATTTTACCCTGGTGTTATCGGCCATGCAGGCGTTCGGGGTGGCCATCTGGCTGGAGAGCCAGGCGCCAACGGCCGCGGGGGATATTGTGCTCATTAAAGGGTGGGGATTTAAGCTCTTAACCATGATCGCCATGTCTTCCGGAACCATGTTGTTGATGTGGTTAGGGGAACAGATCGACGCTCGCGGGATTGGAAACGGCATCTCATTGATCATTATGATCGGGATTATCGCCCGCCTGCCCAGCGCCCTCAGCCAGGAATGGTACGAGTTCACGCAGGATAATCGCACCCTGCTGGTGGAATTGTTTCTGATCGCCATCGCTTTCCTGATCATTGCCTTTGTGGTGGTTTTAACCCAGGCGCAGCGGAAAATTCCGGTGCAATATGCCAAGCGGGTAGTCGGGCGAAAGGTGTACGGAGGCGTGAATACCCATTTCCCCCTGCGGATCAATACCGCGGGGGTCATGCCGATCATCTTTGCCCAGGCGATCATGTTCGTGCCCCAGACTTTGTTTACCATGTTCCCGGATAGTGATTTCATGGCTGCCGTGGGCCGCTATTTCGCCTGGGACCACTGGTTTTACTGGCTGATTTACGGGCTGATCATCGTATTCTTTACCTATTTTTACACCGCCATTGTGTTGAACCCCGTGGAAGTGGCCGACAACCTGAAAAAGCAAGGGGGATTTATCCCCGGGGTGCGGCCGGGAAAGAAGACCGCGGAGTACCTCGATAATATTCTGACCCGGGTGACCCTGCCGGGAGCGATTGCCTTGGCGTTTGTGGCCATCATTCCTTATATCCTGGTGACGGTTTTTAACATCAATTTCGGGTACGCCTCTTTCTTCGGGGGAACGGGATTGCTCATTATTGTGGGGGTGGCGCTGGACTTCATCCAGCAAGTGGAATCGCACCTGTATATGCGCCACTACGAAGGTTTCAGCAAGAGCGGTAGAATACGGGGAAGAAGATAAGCCCGGGAGTTGCCGGGAAATAGAAGTACCTGAAACCCCGGCTGCGGTTTAATCGACAAAACCGGGACGACTAAAAACAGGCGAAAGCCGTGAATGATTAGCATCAAGACAGAAAAAGAGCTGGCGCTGATGCGGATCAGCTCCAGGCTGGTTGCGGATACCTTTGAGTATATCAGTTTTCATATAAAACCGGGAGTATCTACCCGGGAGATCGATCAGAAAATCGAGAAGTTTGTTCTGTCGCATGGGGGATACCCCGCTTTCAAGGGCTTATACGGGTTTCCTGCCAGCGCGTGTATCTCTATCGACGAGGAAGTGGTGCACGGGGTGCCGTCAGCCAAACGGTTTTTGCGAGAGGGAGAAATTATCAGCATTGACGTGGGGGTTCGCTACCAGGGATATCACGGGGATGGCGCCTATACCTTCCCGGTGGGGAAAATCAGTGAGGCGAAAAAGAGGTTGATGAAAGTAACCTGGGAGGCGCTGTTCAGGGGCATCAAGGAAGCCAAAGCCGGCAAACGCTTGCAGGACATCTCCGCCACCATTCAGGAATATGCGGAAGCGCACGGGTATTCGGTGGTGAGAGAGTTGGTAGGGCACGGGGTCGGCAAAGAACTGCACGAAGACCCGCAAGTGCCTAATTACGGAAAGCGGGGAAGGGGACCGGTATTAAAAAACGGTTTTACCCTGGCAATCGAACCCATGATAAACATGGGTACGAAGAATGTGCGAACGCTGGCAGATGGTTGGACAATCGTTACGGATGATCGAATGCCCTCGGCTCATTATGAACATACGGTGCTGGTTTTGGATGGAGAGCCGGAAATATTAACCAGGCATGATTTGAATCCGTTGAGTTTCTAAAAATTTTCCGCTAAATTGGTGGTTCTGGTATTGTAACGAGGTTTGGTAGAGCCAGCAAAATTTGTTGGGATAAAAAAACGGCGCAAGCCGAAGGCAAAGTTGTGGCAAAAGAGCAACCTATAGCTGTAGATGGCATTATCAAAGAAACGTTGCCCAATGCAACGTTCCGGGTAGAATTGGAAAGCGGGCACGAAGTGTTAGCGCACGTGTCCGGCAAAATGCGGATGCACTTTATCAAGATTCTGCCGGGGGATAAAGTCAAATTGGAATTATCGCCCTACGATTTAACCAGGGGACGAATTACCTATCGTTACAAGTAAGAAGGATGGGCCATGAAAGTACAAGCGTCGGTAAAAAAGCGCTGTGATAGTTGCAAAATTATCCGCCGTAAAGGCGTGGTGCGGGTGATTTGCAAGAAAAATAAGCGCCATAAACAACGGCAGGGTTAATGGCTGCGCCGCCGGGGAAGTCATTGGCGGTCATTGCGTCATTAATGGTCATTGAGGGTTATAATGACGCGCGAAGCGCAAATGGCGACTAATGACCGCGCAGCAGAATGGCGCGAAGCAAATGGCAATCAATGAAACCCAATGACAACCAATGGCGCGAAGCAAAGATGGCTAAATTTTAATTATCCAGGAATTTCAGGAGGCA
>CAZFVV010000247.1:0-4852 GCA_964522165.1 uncultured Calditrichaceae bacterium | reverse complement strand
CGCTGTTGAATAAATAGGGATAATTGAACAGCGGGGCATAGTGCCCGGTATAGGCGTTGATTCCGCCGATGTTGGTAACCACCTGGCGGATTTTGCCCACGTCATGGATTTTCCAGTCCAGGGTAATCCCCTGGGAGGGTTTGTTGAAGCCGGCGAAGGGAGTGTTCCCGGCAATTTTATCCGGATCGGCCAGCCCGCTAATCGAGAGAAGTGCCAGCAGGCAGAAACTTAGCAAAAGCCGATGGGAATGACGGAGCAGCAATTTATTCATAGTGCAACTCCAATTTGGTTAGTGCAGACCTCAAAGGTTTCCAAAACCTTTATGGAACATTTTTTTCTACAAGAAGGGTTTGTTCAACAAATTTTTCCATGTCTCTGTGTGCTCTGTGACCTTTGCATGGTGAGTTTATCGAACCATGTGGCAAAATACCTGAATAGTTACGATTATTTTATGATTACAAACTTGCCCACCTGCACCTCCCCGCTGCGCTGATCTTTCACGGTAAAAAGATAAATGCCGCTGGAAATCGCCTGCCCGATGGAAGAGGTAAGGTTCCAGCTTTCGTACCCTTTTACCGGATCATTGTGAAAAAGGGTGGTGACCAGATCTCCCGCCAGGGTATAGACTCTGATCTCGCACTGCTGCGGCAGGTTAATGAACAGGATCAGGCGGTCCTGCTCCAGCCAGATTTTGCGGGTAGGATCGGGTTTCTCCCAGGGAGGATTGAAGCTGTAATAGGCGATATCGCCGCGGTAGGGATTGGGCACCACGGAGACCTTTCCGACGTTTTCCTGGGGGTCCGGCCCCGGCACCGCTTTAATGGCGGCGGAGTTGACGCTGGATTCCTGGGAGGGAAATCCCCCCGGAATGGGGTAGCCGGTATCCGGTTTTGAAAAAGCGGTGACGGAATAGAAATATTCGAAATAATCCAGCAGGCCGGTATTGGTGAATTCATGCGCCAGTCCCGCATTGGCGCCGAATTCGTTTCCTTCGATGTCATATTCGGCCAGCAGAGTCCAGGGGCCGGTGGCGCTCTGGGTGCTCTTGTAAACCCGGTAACCTTCGAAAGGCTGCTGGGCGCCGTCGGCGCGGTAGGGGTCCTGGTAGGTTTCCGGGTCGCGGTCGCCGGGGCGGGCGTCCCATCGGAGCTGCACTTGCCCGCTGCTGATATCCACCCTCAGGGGCGGCGTGGGGGGGGGGGAGGGGAATTTGAACTCATTGGCAATGGCCAGGTCTGCTACCTGGCGATTATCGGAAAAGCGATTGACATCCGGCCCATCCACGTCGGTTATCTCCCCGCCGATCAACCTGGCCGAACCCATCACCTGGGCGACAAAAAAGGAGAACGTGTCCCCCACGGCCAGAGACAGAGGCCCGAAGGAGATAATAAACTGCGAGCCGTTCAGGGGGCTTTGCTGGTTCTCCATAATTACGCCCTCGGCCATGTCGGCGTAGCGCAAACCGTCCGGGCCGGGCACTCCTCCGCCGGGATACCAGTTGAAAGTCCAGTTCAGGGTATTCGCCGGAATTGTATCCGGTAAATAGATTTTCATCCCGATCGGGCTGATGGCGGTGCCGTCTTCCCCGCCGGGAATGTCCACCGCCACCCCAAAATGCTGAAGCGAATCATAGTGGGAAACGTCATCCCGCCCGAACCCGTAGTTGCTGCGGCAGGCGGTGCAAAACCCCACGTTCCCGTCTAACCAGTACGCGATATGGACTTGCTGCAAGTTGTGCCGGGTAGGTATGACGTGAAATTCATAAATGATAATCTCGTCCAGCGGTTTGGAACTCCAGGCATGGCTTACCTGGATCACGTCTAAGTACAGGGGGACGTGGTTGGTAATATTGGTAATGCTATAATCGCTGTAGCGGCACACAAAATCCTGGTCGGATTTTCCCACGTAGCCCGGCCAGTAGGGGATGTCCACGGTATCTAATTTGTTGACTACCCAAATGGTATCCCAGGCTTCGCTGGAGGGGAAGAATTCCTGGGTGGAATTCCAGCCCGTGGTGACGGAAACAAGGGTGTCGCTGCCCACAATCGCGCCTATCCAAATTCCCCCTTCCCCGATGTGCTCCTCGCTGGCGTTGGGGGGAAACTCACAATAGATCAGCCCCGGGTAACTATTCCACAGCGCGAAAGTAGGCCACAGGCTGCCCACGTTCGAGACAAATTCCCGCACCTTGCCCACGTCGTGTAATTTCCAGTCTAAGGAGACTTCCTGGGCAAATAAGGTTGTTCCTGCAATCAGCATGGCAACGATCAGAACCAATCTTTTGGCTGCTTCCCTCATGGCGTCCTCATTATTTAGACCTCAAAGGTTTCAGAAACCTTTGAGGTCTTTAGTACTCCGGTTATTTAATAATCACAAACTTTCCGACCTGCACCTCTCCATTGCGCCGGTCTTCCACGGTAAATAAATAAATTCCGCTGGAGATGGCCTGGCCGATGTCGGATACCAGGTTCCAGGGTTCATACCCTTGCACCGGGTCGTTGTGCGGCAAGGTGGTTACCAGGTCGCCGGCCAGGGTGTAAATTTTGATCTCGCACTCTTCCGGCAGATTGATGAACAAAATGCGCCGGTCCTGCTCCAGCCACACGCCCCGGGAGGGATCCGGCCTTTCCCAGGGGGGATTGAAGCCGTAATAAGCGATGTCGCCGCGATAGGGATTGGGCACTACCGCGACTTTCCCGACCTGTTCCCGGGGTTCCGGCCCCGGGGTGGCGGCCTTTGCGATCACGTCGCGGCCGGATTCCTGGGAGGGGAATCCGGTGGTGGTATCCGGCAGGGAAAACGCCGTGACGGTATAGAAGTATTCAAAATAGTCCAACAAACCCACGTCGCTGAATTCATACTGCAAGCCGGTATTCGGCCCGAAATCATTGCCGGGGATATCGAATTCCGCCAACAGGGTCCAGGGGCCGGCAGCGCTTTGAGTGCTCTTGTAAACCCGGTAACCCTCGAAGGGTCTGAGAATCCCATCTCCCCGGAAGGGGTCTTCATAGGTTTCCGGGTTTACCTCCCCGGGAGAGGGTTCCCAGTTCAAGGAAACCGTATGGCTTCTCCGGGTGATCCGCAAGGGTGGGGATGGAGGCGGGGAGGGGGTGCGGAAACCTTTCGTCTTGAGGGAATCGACCCGGTCGGCATTGTCCAGCACCCCGGCGGCGCCTTCCCCCAGGATCAACGCCACGATGAATTCCAGGGTGTCGCCGACGTTGACCTGGTACGGCCCTACGGAAATCATGGATTTGGTGCCGTCCCCCGAGGAGCTTTGCGGGAGCATGATCCTCCCGTCGGACATCTGGGCGTAGCGGAGATTATCCTGCCCCGGCAGCCCGGTCTGCCGCCCGTTGTACCAGATGAAGGTGGTCTGAAGCGGGCCGGAAGGGTTCTCCGGGGGATATATTTTCGTCGCCACCGGGCTGAAGGCGGTACCGTCGGTTCCGCCGGGAAGGTCTTCGCAAATTTGCAGCAACCCGTTCTGCCGGGCGTAAGTAACGTCGTCCAACCCGAAGGATTCATCCCGGTAGTTGCCCACGTTCCCGTTGATCCAACTGCTCAAATAGACCTGCTGCAAATCGTTTTGCCGGGGAATAATGTAGTAGCGGAATACCAAAAACTGGTCGAACGGGAAAGTAGTCCAGGCGTAGCTGGTCTGGATCACGTCGATGAACAGGGGACGATGGTTGGTAATCCGCAGGCTGGCCGGGCCGTAATCGTTATAGCGGCAGACCAAATCCTGGTCGGAAATTCCCACGTAGCCCGGCCAGTAGGGAATATCAACAGTGTCGGCGCGGTTCACTACCCAGACGGTATCCCAGGGTTCGTCGCTGGCAAAAAATTCCCGGTCGGATACTTCGCCCTCGGTTACCGAGACCAGGGAATCGTTGCCCACCACCGCCCCGATCCAGATGCCGCCCTCGGTGAGGTGCTCCTCGAAGCTGCCGGGGGGAAACTCACAGTTGACCAGGCGCGGGTAATTATAGAAGCGGTCATCAGGGTCTTTTGCATTCAGGCTGCCGGTATTGGTTACCACCTGCCGCACCCGGGTGATGGTATAGAGTTTCCAATCGATGGTGACTTGTTGCGCCATGGCAAAGGTGCTTAAGCAAAGGATGATCAGGTAGTACGAAAATCTTTGAAACGGCATCATAGCGACTCAATCAATAGGAGCGATCAACCTCCCGGTATCCCGGAAGGGAGACTGTCGCAGATTTGATTTGGGAGCTTTAAAGTCTGTCATTCCCGCATGTTTTAAGCGGGAATCTATGACTTTGTGTCTGTGGATTCCCGATAAAAGTATTCGGGAATGACAATCTGCAACAGCCAGAAGGCCGGAATCCGGAGGTTAAATACCGCTACCAATCTAAGCGCATTCCCAATTTGATTTGCCGTCCCTGGGCAAACTGGCGCGGGTCCATTAACCGCACCATCCGGCTATAATCGTAATACTTATTGGTGCCTTCTTCCAGGTCGCCGTATATGTAGGGCTTGCCGGTTTCGCTGTTAAAACCATAATCGATTTGGTTATTTTTCTCATCTAACAGGTTGAAGACGTCGGCAAAGAGGGTCCATTGAATGTTTGCGAGGTTGAACATTTTGCCGATCTTCAAATCGATGCTGCTGCGCACCGGGCCGGATTCTAAGTTCTCGGTGACCTGCCGTACCGCCGGGTCGGTGGTATAGGCGGTATAAGGAGAGCCGGAGAAGAAGTTCGCCAGCATGGTGATATACCACTGGTCCGGCAGGCGCAGCCCGAATAGCCGGGGGTGTTCGTGCTTCCCCGCAGCCAGGCTGCCCTGGAAAATGATCTGGTGGCGGATGTCCCAGCTCAAGCGCCGTTCCC
>CAZFVV010000246.1:0-4889 GCA_964522165.1 uncultured Calditrichaceae bacterium | reverse complement strand
CCTCGGAAGGCAATTTGAGCATCGGCGCCACCGCGGAAGGCGACCTGGCGGTGCGTTTTACCCCCAACGTCTATCCCTCTACCCTGAAGGCTATCAAAGTCTTCTTTGCGGAAGCTCCTACCGGAATGACCGCCATCGACTGGACCATCCGCGGCGGCACTTCCACCGGCCCGACCAGCGTCTTAGCCACCGGCAACCAGGCCATTAACCGGGGGATGTTCGACGTTGTGGATATTTCCGGCGCCGCGGTTCAAATTACCGCTAACGATTTCTTCATCTCCTATTTTGAACCCAACGGCCAGACCATGAACCTCTCCTGGGATACCAACCAGCCCAGCGCTAACCGCTCCTGGGTGAACGCTCCCGGCTTGAGCCTGCCCTGGCGAACCCTGGGCACCGTGGGCGCTTCGTTCGATAACAACCTGATGATCCGCGCCATCGTGTTAGAAGGCGTCGGCCCCAACGCCCGGCTGGTGGAGCTCTCCCCCTCCGGCGAAAGCCGCTCCCTGACTCCCGCGGAAATCAAGCAGTTGGCCTACCAGCGCCACTTGCAGGGGATCAACTCGTTCACCGGCGCGGTCTGTTTAGACGGCACTCAATTGCCCCAGGTTGGCGGGCATGAGAGCTTCCGGCCCGGTTCCAATTCGAGCATCGAAGACCTGCTCAGCTATAATATCTATCGCTCCGTAAACGGCACCAGCTTTAGCCTGCTTACGAACGTGCTCTCTCCCAATGTGAGCTATACTGACAACAACGTTTCCAACGGAACTACCTACTGGTATTACGTGACCGCGGTGTACACCGAAGGGGAAAGCGGGCCCAGCGATACGGTCTCGGCCACGCCGATATCTCCTTCCGAATTTTCCGATGACTTTGAAGCCTATACTGCCGGGGTGCAATTGACGGTTCAAACCACCAACTGGACCACCTGGAGCGGCGTGCCCGGAACCGCTGAGGACCCCTTTGTATCGAATGCCCAGGCTTTCAGCGGGTCCAATTCGGTTGTGATCGTGCAAAACAATGACCTGGTGAGGACTTTCGGTTCGCCTGTCAGCGGAAAGTGGAGAATTTCCTTCCGAATCTATATTCCCACCGGAAAGGCGGGTTACTTCAATACCATGGCAGGTTTTACGCCCAATCCGCTTAACTGGGCGATGGAATGTTATCTTGATGCAGGCGGCGGCGGAAGGCTCTTCGGGGGTTCTGCAACGGCAGTGACCTTCAGTTGGACAGCCAATACCTGGCAGCTGGCCGAAGTGATCGTCGATCTCGATAGCGACCTGGCGGAATTCCGCTTCAATGGCGCTTCGATCCACACCTGGCAATGGACTTTAGGCGCGAGCGGCGGCGGCAGCCCGTTACGCTTAGACGCCAGCGACCTTTTTGGGGCCACGGCCAATGATGAAATGTATGTCGATGATTATTCCATAGCCGAAGAAGCTTGCACCACCGGCCTGTTGGGCGATATCAACGGCGACGACGCGGTGAACTCCCTGGATGCGCTGCTGATGCTCTCCTACGACGCCGCGCTGCCCCTGCCGCAGCCCTTCTTAGACCGCATCGCCATCGGTTTTGGCGACGTCACCGAAGACGGCCTGACCAACTCCACCGACGCGCTGGTCACCCTGAGCTGGGAAGTCGGCTTCCCGGTGCCCTTCCCGGTGGGAACCACGGTATGCTTGCCCGCCCCGGCTCCGCTCGGCAAATCAACCCTGCCCGCGGCCGCGCAAGGAACCGAAGTGCAGGCTTACGCCGGCCTGAACTTCTCCGGCCAGACCCTGGAAGCGCCGGTGATGATCGACATGGCCAATTCCGGCGAGAAATTAGGCAGCTACACCATGAGCATGTCCTGGAATCCCGCCCTGTTGGAATTCAGCGGCTTCAGCGGCGGAACTACCGAGGGCTTTGCCGACCCGGTGGTGAATGACCTCAACGCCAGGCAGGGCCGCTTAGTGGCTGCCCACGCCTATCCCCAGGGCGCCGGCGGGGAAGTCAACGTTCTGAATGCCCGCTTCATGGTCAAGGGGAGCGTGGAAGCGCTTCCGGCCAATCCCCTCACCCTGAACTTCAGCGCCATGGCCGCGGCGCGCAGCTTCACCGACCTGCTCCCGGCCGTGAAGGTGCTGGACGCCATCGCCGAGGCCCCGGCCAGTTTCGCGCTGGAAAACTATCCCAACCCCTTCAACCCGGCCACGGAAATCCGCTACCAGCTGCCCGAAGCGGTAGACGTGCAGATTGTGGTGTATAACGTGTTAGGCCAGAAGGTGCAGACCTTAGTGAACGGCAAACAGCAGGCCGGCGCTTACACGGTGCGCTGGGAAGGGGTCAACGAGCAGAACCAGGCGGTTCCCTCGGGGATGTACTTCCTGCGCATGAAGGCCGGCAAGTTCGTGGCCGAGCGCAAACTGCTGCTGCTCAAGTAAATTTTTTTAGGCCGTAATTCAGACCTGCCAGCATTCCAAAAAGCTGGCCGGTCTTAACGTGTGCAAGGCCTCCCGGGCTTCGAGTCGGGAGGCCTTTTTTTGCACGCGAGGCGGCAAAAAAAATTTAAAAACTGTTGATTCTTAGACTTTTTTTGTTATTTTCAAATGCCTTGAAATAGTTTCTTCTGGTTTACATTTGTCAATATCGTCTTCAATTACCAGTCTTTTGTTACTCTGGTTTAACAATACTATGGCTATGAGTTCTGGAAGTTAATTTTTTTACTTCTATTTCTCGAAAGCGACATCGCCGAAGGGCAACTATCTCAATTTCGGAGGGGAGAATCGTTGGCAGTCGGGGTTAATTGCCGCTAAGCTCCGCAATGATCGGGGGGGCGGTACACCGCGGCTATTTCTTCTTTCCGTATTTGCAGGTTGTTCTAAGGCATTAACTAAATTCATCCATTCATTCACCAAACTCAAGGAGAGTTGTTATGAAGAAAACCGTATGGATCATCTTTACGGTACTGGCGTCATTTGCGTTCTCCAACGTTTTGGCGCAATCCGATGCCGCAGCCAGCACTCCTCCTGACCAGCAGCAGGAGAAGATGAGCGCTGCCCAGCCCGAAAAGGCGAAAGAGTACCGCACGGTAAGCCTCATCGGACGTTCGCAAACGTCGAACAAAGTAGCGGACCCCAAAACTCCGCAAGAGAAGTTGAAAGCGGAGCAGGAAGAACAGGAGCGAGCGTTAGCTAACCGGCAAGCCGGGCAGAACAGCCAGCAGAAAATGACTGCCAGGGACCAGCAGAAATTAGAGAAAATCCGGCAAGCCAAAAATCAAGCCGCCAGGCAGCAGAGAAATCCAGATGCCTCCCAAAACAGAACCAGGGGAACCGATACTTCCTCGAAAGCCGCCCCATCCGGAGGTTCCCAAAACCAGGAAAGAGATTAAATATCCTGCTAAATGGTTCTGTTTCCCTTAAATCATTCATTTGAGATTTCTCAGGAGGAAATTATGAGCATCGCAAAGAGAAATACCGCTTTTCGAGCCATTCTTGTCTGGCTGTTTTCCCTTTCACTATTCACGTTTGTGTTTGCCCAACCCCCCGTGAATTACTCCGTTCTGTACTACTCCAATGCCGGCAACCCCGGCGGGATCAACACCGAAGGCGACGCCCCGGGCCTCAGCGGCTGGACCAATATCGTTCTCGGCCCGCAGAGCGCCAATATTTGGTCTCCGGTTCAGGCAATCCCTTTTGCTTTTGAATTCTTCGGCGCACCGGTGACCCATTTCATTGCCAGCCAGAACGGCGTGGTCACCTTTGATACCACGGTGACCGCCCTGCCGGGCGCGAACACCAATCTTCCCAGCGCCGGCCTGCCCCCCTTGAGCATTGCCGGGATGTGGGATGAATTCACCAGTTCCCCCCCCACCGCCACCGGCGATGACGTGCGCATCAAAGTATTCGGTACCGCGCCCAATCGCCAATTGTGGATCAAGTGGTATTCGTTCGAATACGGCAATCCCTTTGTTTCCTTTGCCTACGTTGCAATCGTGCTGGAAGAGACCACCAACAAGATTTACGTGGTGGATCAATACTCCAGCACCACCCCGCTGCTCACCAGCACCGTAGGCCTGCAATATGACGGCTCTAACGCAGTGCAATATGGAGACAGCCTGGTGCCGCAATCAGGCAATGCTTCTACCAATCCCGACAATGATTATTGGGAATTCTTCATTCAATCCGCAGACGATATCGGGGTAAGCAATGTAACCATCGATTATACGGGTTTCCTGTTATTCGCGGGCGAGCCGGCGACCATTAACGCCACGGTGCAAAATTTCGGCGCCAACGCCGCCAGCGGTTTCGATGTAACCTACATGGTCAGCGACGGCAGTAGCAGCACCGTCACTTACAGCGGCACGCTGGCCAGCGGCGCTTCCGACGTGGTGACCTTCCCCACCGCCTGGACGCCGGCCGATAGCGGAACTTATATCGTAACCGTTTACACCACCTATGCGCCGGACGCAAATCCCACTAATGACACCACCGCAGTCTCCCAGGATGTGGTTCGGGCGAAAACCCTGCCTTACGAGCAAGATTTCACCGATTACAACAGCAGCCCCAATTCCATAGGCTGGCTGGGCGCCGACAACCTGGATTTCGGCACTTTTACCCCCTCGACCACTATTGACGGAGCCTGGGCGTTCGACGATTTCGGGAACGATCCCACGCTCACCCGTTCCGCGCGGTTCAATCTTTTCGGGACCACCACCACCGATATCGACTGGCTGATCTCCCCGCCAATCGATATGACCTCCCGGCAGCAAGAGGTGCTGAAATATGATATTGCGGTGACCCCTTTTACCGGCACCGCCGCTTCCAGCATCCCGATCGGGGACACCGTGTTTGTGGTCGCCTCTACCGATGGAACCACCTGGGATCGCAGCAACATCCTGGCGTTTT
>CAZFVV010000245.1:0-4920 GCA_964522165.1 uncultured Calditrichaceae bacterium | reverse complement strand
GCAGGAATGTTTATTTTGCGAAATGATTTAATCACCGGAATTGTGGATGGCAAACCGCAGGCGCCGCTGCAATTTGAATTGGAACAAAATTATCCCAATCCCTTTAATCCTGCAACCACCATCGAGTTTTCCCTACCCACCGCTGCGGAGGTTTCCCTGGTTATTTACAACGTCACCGGGCAGGAAGTGGAACGGTTAATTGAGAGCCACAGCATGGCGCCGGGGCAATATAGCGTGGAATGGGCGCCGCGTGCGCTGCCCAGCGGGGTCTATTTTTACCGCCTGACTGCCGTGAGCCCTTCGGCAGGCTCCCCGCAGGGGCAGGCAGGACAGGGCTTTACCCAAAGCCGTAAGATGGTTTTGATGAAGTAATGTAAGGAGAGTTCACTACCGAATGGAGGAAAAACATCATGAGAGCAATTCTTAGCGCCATAACGATAATAATCCTCTTAGCAGGATCGTTCAATTCCGCCCGCGCCTCGGATGGAAATAGTGCAATAGCCGCGGCGGGTATCGGTGTCGCGGTTTTAAGCGGGATAGGATTTCTATATTCAGTGATATACGACATCGGGAAGGCTCCGGCATCGGCAAGAAAATATAACGAGAGCCACTATGGCGCATTTCCTCTCAAAAGTGAACCAACCCGCGTGGCGGGCAATATCTTCGGCCAGCCTCAATTTTCGCGAGATGCCCTGGTACGCAATAACTCTCCTGTTTTATCAAGCAATTACACTGCGAAACCCCAAAGACAGGAAAAATCACCCCAAAGCGCTTTGTATTGGTCCCTTGGGGCAACTTTAATTCCGGTCTCAATAGGTTTGGGGGGCCTCGCTATACCGGATTCAAATACTAAATCGAGAGTGGCCATATTGGGTTTCTCTTCCGGCTTGATAATTGGTCCCAGTGCCGGCCACTGGTATGCTCAGCAGCATTCCCGGGGATGGGAATCGTTCGCACTGCGCGCCGGTCTTGCAGCGCTGGGCATTGCTTCCTTTTATGTAGCTTATGCTGCCACGGGGACATCTAGCAGTTAATTTTGCGATTATTGGTATCCGCTAAACACGCGGAATAATACTAAATGCAAAATTAGAGGTTCATACTATGAAAAACATATTACTCATCCACTGGAACAAACTCATTGCGTTGAGCCTGATGGTGTTGTTGATAATGGCGCTACTGCCAGGTTGCAGCAGTTCCGGGGCTAACCGGCGGGGAAAGCTGAGCGATGCCGTGGGAAAGGCTTCCGATAAACACCAGGGGGATCGCAAAGCGGAAACGAAACCGGCCCCCAACCGGGAGACTGAGGATGATGGTGAGACGGAAACAGTTCCTGCCAAACCTGCCGGAAAAGCCAGGGTGAAGACCGCTTCGCCGCCGGATTCGGGAGTTGCCGCTAACCGCCCAAATGTTGAGGAAGCAACCCTTGCAGGTAAAGATACTTCTATGGACAGTATATTTGCCAGGCCCAGTTGGTTCTCTTTATCATTCGGAAAGGCGCTCACCACCCAGGATGGTTTTGCGGGGTTGAATCAGTTAAGTTTTATGTTCGGAGGTTACAGTTCCCAACGCGGGCGGGTAGAAGGAGTTATCGGGGTGGGTTTTGCCCCCGTGGAAGAAGGCAGCGAACTGCGCAATTCCCTGAAAAAGAACGTCATCATCCTGAGCATTGGCGTGGCAGGCAAATATTATTTCACCCCGCAGCATACCTTCCTGGGGAATTATTTTCTGGGGGGATTAAGCTTAAATCTCATGTTTTGGGAATACAAAAACTCCATTGAAGCGGACGTTTACGATGAGAATGGAAATGTGACCGGCACGGAGGAAATTGATTCCGACAATATCGGCGGGCTGGATATTTACCTCGGAATTGGATTTAACCTGGCGCAAACCCGCCGTTTTCAATTGGGAGTAGAGGCTGTACCGGGGATTCTCCTGTGGGGCTTTCAAACCCATGAAGGCTTTGATAACGACGTGTTCAAACCCGCTGCCTATGCCAAATTGAAGGTGGTAGTTAATTTCCGGAAGTGAGTTCCTTTTACAAAAATTGGAGGTGAGTGTCATGGAGCTGTTATCAAAAGTATTGTTTATCTGCGCCGTGTCGTTGCTGAACAGCGGTTGCAGCTTGATAGGGTTCACAATTGGAAAGATCAGCGACTCCAGGACCCCACCTTTTACCCAAATTTCTTACCCGGACACCCAGGCCGTTATAGAACAGACCAGGGCAATTACGCTCGCGCTGAAGTCGGGCCGGGAAATTTCGGAGAGCCAGATAAAAAATTCCCGCAGTGGGGCGTTGGAAGGGTTCCTAGCAGGCGAGATTGGTGGACGGAGCGGTTATTGCGATTACAATAATATCAACGCAGGATGCTTACGAGGGCTTTTCGCTCAACTTGCAGTTGTGAACAGGGTTTAGGTTTAGTTAGTGGCCATTATCCGGGCAGAGAACCATCACAGGAATCACCGTCATCGCTGCGGAACCGGATACGATGATGGAGATGATACGGTTGTATTGCAGACCTTGAAGAAATATCTCTTGACAGTGTTGCGGAGATGGGATATACTTTGGCTCCTAATCTGTGACCTTGTGAAGTTACAAAATGAAACTCTTTTTCCGAAGATTGGGGGAAGGTCCCCCGCTGATCATTCTGCACGGCCTGTTGGGCGCTTCCGACAACTGGCTGAGCATTGCCCGGGAGCTGGCCGGCTCCCATACGATCTTTTTGCCGGATTTGCGCAACCACGGCCGCTCTCCCCACAGTCGCGAATTCGGCTACGAGGCCATGGCCATGGACGTGAACGAGTTCATGCTCGACCACGGCCTCCGCGACGTGATCCTGGCCGGCCATTCCATGGGCGGGAAAGTGGCCATGAACCTGGCGCTGGACTATCCCCACAAGATCAAAAAACTGATCGTGGCGGACATCGCCCCGAAACCCTATCCCCTCCCCTATTTTGCCAACATTATCCGCGCCCTGATGTCCGTGGACCTGGGCGGGGTGAAGAGCCGTGCGGAAGCGGAGCGCATGATCTCCGGGGAAATCCCCGAAAAAGGCGTGCGAAGTTTCCTGTTGAAAAACCTGGCCCGCGACCGCCGCGGCGGATTTACCTGGAAGGTTAACCTGCCCGCGCTCTATGAAAACGCGGAAGCCATCGCCGGGGAGATCCAGCGCCCCGGAACCTATCCCCACCCGGCTTTGTTTTTGCGCGGGGATAACTCCAACTACATTACCGAGGCCGATTTTCCCCTGATCAAAGCCAAATTCCCGCAGGCGCAAATCCTCGCCGTTCCCGGCGCGGGGCATTGGATTCACGCGGACGCCCCGGAGCAGGTGCTGGAAATGTTCCGGGAATTCATTGGGGAATAAAGTGTAATGCGTAAAACGTATTGCGTAATGCGTAATAAATACGCACTACGCTTTACGCCTCCTTCCCCAATCTCTTTCTTGCTTTGATCCGCAGCGCCCGGCCGCTAAATTCCGCCATGAATATCCGAGAGAAATTAGCCCGGCTGGATTCGGCGCGGCCTGCGCAGCCTCCCGCGGCTGAGCCTGCCCGTTTCTCCGAAGGAGCGGAAAGCTGGATCGAAACCCTTCAGTACGAACTGGGCCTGACGGTTCTGCAGGAAGACAGATCCTTCATCCTCCTGAAAGAAAATTATTACCCCGCCTACAACGACCCGGTATTTGCGGAGTTGCAGGCAAACGGCTTTGAAGTTCCCGCCCTGCGGCAAATTTCCGGAGACGTGCCGGTCGATTCCCCCAACCTGAAACGCGCCCTGTTCTTAGACGCGGAAACCACCGGGCTGGCCGGGGGAACCGGAACCTACGCGTTTTTGGTCGGCATCGGGCACCTGGAAGCGGACCATATTGTGGTGCGGCAATACCTGCTGCCGGATTTCATTTACGAATGGCTGATGCTGAAACATCTCGACCAGGCCCTGCGGCAGTTTAACTTCACGGTTACCTTCAACGGCAAATCGTTCGATATTCCGCTGCTCAAAAATCGCTACATCCTCAACCGCATGGTCTCCGCGCTGGAGGAAATGCCCCACGCCGACATGCTTCACGCGGCCCGGCGAATCTGGCGGCGGCGGCTCCCCGCCTGCGATCTGCAAACCCTGGAAGCGCATATTCTGAATATCGGCCGCGCCGGGGATATTCCCGGCGACGCGATACCGCACATCTACTTCGAGTTCATCCGCAAGCGCGACACCCTGCTGCTGCGCGACGTGTTAGAGCACAATTTTCACGACGTGGTACACATGGCGCTGCTCACCCTCAGAATTTGCGCCATCTGCCAGGCCCCCGGGCGGCATTTGGCCTACCCACAGGATTATTACTGCCTGGCGAGCTATTTTTTCCAGGCGAAGCGCTACCGGCAAGCCATTCCCCTGTTAGAAGCGCTCCTGGGGCGGCTCTTGCCGGGGGACGCGGAATTGGTTACCGGGACGCTCTTCCTGCTGTCGCTTTCCCATAAAAAAACCGGGGATTCCGCAAGGGCCAAACAATACCTGGAAAATTTGCTGGAACGCCGGGTGTTTCATCCCGGCATTATCGAAGAGTTGGCCAAGTTCTACGAGCATGAAGACAAAGACTACGCCGGCGCCGGGGAGATCGTCGAAAAAGGGCTTCAATACCTGGAAACCCTCCGGCAATTAGACCCGCGTTCGGAATTGCTGCGTTTCCTGCCCGGCCTGAAGCACCGCTACCAGCGCCTTCGCCGAAAACTGGAACGGAAGGAATAGGGCAGGGGCATGGGGCGGGGGCAGGAGCAGAAGCAGGAGCAGAAGCAGGAGCAGAAGCAGGGGGCAGGAGCGGGGGCGGGGGCAGGAGCGGGGGCGGGGGCAGGAGCGGGGGCGGGGGCAGGGGCCGGGGATCACCTGTTCCGCGAGGGCGACCCCTTCAACGCGATCGCGGCGGT
>CAZFVV010000244.1:0-4966 GCA_964522165.1 uncultured Calditrichaceae bacterium | reverse complement strand
TGTGCTTCCTTAACGTCTTGGTGTTTTCGTGGCCATAATTTTTCAACTGGTAATTGGCATCTAAAGTTAAAAGGCAGAAGTAAAAAGGTAAAAAGTGTTGCGCAATTAAACAAAGGGCGAAAGCCTGAAAAAGTTGCATTTTTTCCAAAAGGCGATGCCATGTTAGATTTCAATTTGAAAGAGGTTCCGGAAGAGCAAAAGTCCCCCCAGGAAAAGAAGCGCGAAGCTTCGGGATATGAAAGCAACAAAAGCAAGGTGGATTTTTCGTTTTTCCCCGACCAGGAAGAGAAGCCGGCCGCGGAGGTCGAGCGAAAAGAGCCGCTCTTTGAAGAAGAGCCTCCCAAAACCCAGCCCTCTTCCTTTGCCCGGGAGCGCTTTCGGGATAGCTACGCCGAAGAACCGGCGGATTTTACCTCCCGCTCCGGCAAAACCTGGCTATACGTGCTCCTGGGGGTCATTGGCGTGGCCCTGATTACGGTGTTCGTGTATTTGTTAATGGGACCGGGCGGCACCAAAGAGGAAACCCCTGATTATACCCTCACCCCAACCACCGATTCTCTTCCCAAACCGCAGAATGTCGTCCCTCCCTACGTGCAGACGCAATTTGCCCAGAACCAGGGTAAAAACCAGCTTTATGTGAACTACCTGAATTCCTTCCTGAACTCCGCAACCTCTACCTCCAACTATTACCTGCTGGCAATTACCAACGGAAATCTTTATTTGAGCGTTCTGGGCGATTCGCGGGACGCGATTGCAGAGTATCGGCGCGCTCTTAAGGACCAATATCCCGGCATCCTCATGAACGCGGTCAGCGCGCAGGACCGGTTCGTGGGCGAGCAGAAAAAACTGCTGGCCGATTTTTACATTCCCCTCCCGGCGCCCTCTGTTAGCAGCGCCCTCACGCTTACCGCCAGACCCGCGGGGAGCGGGGAAATTCGCGCCGCGCTAAGCTCCGTCGCCCAGAAATACGGCCTGAAAACCAGCTATTTTCAGCAAGGCGAGCAGGTAAACGAGGGGAATTTCCGAAAGACCTATTTATACGCCCAGTTGAATGGCAGCAAATCAGCGATGATCAATTTTATACAGGATATTTCCCAGTCCTACCCGGCGCTGCAATTCCTGAAAATTTCTTTCTACCCCTCCAACGCTGTCACCATGGACGGCGCAAACATCAACGCCCGGATCGAAGCCGCCGCTTATGATCCCGCTTAGTATCAAGAGACTCCGATGAGCATGAGAATTATTTCCGGCAAGTACAAGGGACGCCAACTCCACTCCGCCAAAGATCAGTCGATTCGCCCGACCACCGACAAAATTAAAGAGTATATCTTCGAGTTGTTAGGTGATTTCGTCAGCGACGCCATCACCCTGGATTTATTCTGCGGCTCCGGCAGCCTGGGGCTGGAAGCGCTGAGCCGGGGAGCGCGAAACGTCACTTTTTTGGACAATTCCCAAACCTCCTTAAGGGTGCTGCGGCGAAATATCAGCCTGGTAAAGTTAGATGAATCCTTCCGGATCATCCGCAAAGAGGCGGAACAGTTTTTGAAGAGAAATAAGCAGCCTTTTGATTTGATTTTTGCCGACCCGCCCTTTAAATGGGAGAAATTCGATGTTCTGCTGCCCCTGGTGTTCAAGTCGGAAAACCTGACCGAATTCGGGTTATTCGTTTTAGAGAGCGAGCGCTCCCACGAGATCAAATGGGAAGGGGAGACTTACGAAGTGCTCCGCCAGAAAGAGTTCGACCGCAGCGTCATCACGTTCTTCAGCCGAAAAGGCGCGGTATGAAAACGGCGATTTATCCCGGCACCTTCGATCCCATCACCAACGGCCATCTGGATATTATCGACCGGGCGTCGCGGTTATTCGACAACATCATTATCACGGTAGCCCGCAATCCCGCCAAATCCCCTCTTCTCAACGCCGAAGAGCGAGTGTTCCTGATCGAACAGGTTATTGCCGATATTGAAGGCAACGCTGCCCTGTCGGTGGAAATGTTCGACGGCCTGATTGTGGATTTCGCCCGGAAACGGAAAGCCACCGCGATCATCCGGGGATTGCGGGCGATTTCGGATTTTGAGTATGAATTGCAGATGGCGCTGGTGAATCGCCGCCTCTTTTCCGAGGTTTCTACGGTGTTCTTGATGCCCCACGAGAAATATACCTACCTCAACTCCACCATTGTCAAGGAAGTCGCTTCTTTTGGCGGCGACATCTCCAACTTCGTCCCCCCGGTGGTGGAAATGATGATTAAGAAAAAATATGGGGGGTAACGGCGGTGTAAAAGTGTTATCGTGTTTCAATGTTATAGTGTTTTGGTGTTCTGACGCCGGAATTAAGAGAGGCTAAGAACTAAAACACTGAAATACTAAAACACTTCGAACTGCCTTACCCATTCATCCGCAAAATTACTTCTCTTACCAATTTTTGAAACTGGGATTTTACCTGGTTGGCGATCTCGGTCACTTCTTCATGGGAAAGCGGTTTGCTGCTTAAACCGGTGGCCAGGTTGGTGATGCAGGAGATTCCCGCCACTTTGATCCCTCGCGCACGGGCTACCAGCACTTCCGGCACGGTGGACATGCTCACCGCGTCTCCCCCGATCCGCCGGATCATCTTGATCTCCGCCGCAGTCTCGTAACTGGGGCCGGAGGAGACGAACAGCACCCCTTTGCGCAGGGGGATTTTCAATTCCAACGCGGTTTGTTCGATCAATTCCACGTAGGGGGGATGATAGGCGCCGAACATATCCGGGAAACGCGGTTCCGGGGCGATCACCGCGCCGGCCAGGGGATTGGCGAAGAGGAAATTGATCTGGTCTTCGATCACCATCAAGTCCCCGGGGCGGAAACTGGGATTCACGCCCCCGGCGGCGTTGGTCACCAGCAATTTATCAATTCCTAACAGCGCCATCAGGCGCACCACATAAGCCACCCGCTCGATGGAATGCCCTTCGTAATAGTGGGTGCGCCCCTGCACCGCCAATACCGGGGATTTTCCCACCTTTCCGAACACCAGGTAACCTTTGTGCCCTTCCACGGTAGAACGGGGATAATGGGGAATATCCGCCGTGGGAATGCGCTCGCTGCCTTGCAGCGTATCGGCAAAATCGCCCAGGCCGGAGCCGAGGATCAGCCCGGTGCGGGGCTGTTGCGCGGTATGCCGGCGGATATGTTCCAGGCTCTCCTGGAGTTCCTGCGCTATCTTGTGGGAAGCGGTTTTCATCATGTTTTACCTTCGGTTACTTTTTCCCGGGCGAATTTTTTCCAGAATTTATAGGCGTAATGGGCCGCGGAGGCCGCCAGCATCACCAGGGTAAGAATTTGCAGCGGGGTTTGCAGCGCCCGGATTTCCAAAATGTAACTTAAGAACAGCAAAGAGAGGATTACCACCGCTATTTTGCCGGGCATGGCCGATGGGGTAACATGGGGCAGCCGGGTGAGCAGTAGCAGGGATCCTAAGATGATCAGCACGTCCCGCCCGATGATGAGCGCGGTGATCCATAGGGGTAAACCGTAATGTTGATAGAGCGCAATGATCCCCAGGGCAACGCAAAACTTATCCGCCAGGGGATCCAGCACCTTGCCCATTTCGCTCACCTGCTTCAATTTGCGTGCAAAATAGCCGTCGGCATAGTCGCTGATGATCAGGATAAGCGTAACCGTCAGGGTGAGCCATAGCTGCCGCTGCACCGTGACCCGGTAAAGATAGAACGCTCCCAACAGGCGCAAAAAGCTCAGGGAATTGGAGAGGGTAAAAACCTTGCCTTTTTCAAAGAGATTGCGGGATAGGGTCGGGTAGCTCACAGTGTTCACACAGTTTTGATTGCTCTCCCCGGCAGGGGAGTATGGTACTTTTTCCGGCAGAAAATGCAGTGGAGACCCGGTTTTTCAGCAGTAAGGCCGGAAATCGGGCACGTTTTACGGCGAAAGAAATATCGAGGGGGAAAGCGTTTTTTGCAAGCTTCTTTTTCATCCGCGCACGCCCTTCTCAGATCTGGGAGAAGCGCCCGCTATTGGGAAATAACTTCCCCATCCACGATGCGCCCGCCTGTAATGAGGGAATTCCGCAAGACCAGGGCATCGCGCAGGGCAACGCCATCGCCGATCCGGCAGCCGGTCTCGATATAAGCATTCGGCCCGATGGCGCAGTTTGCCCCGACCACCGTTCCTGCTTCGATGAACACCGGGCTGAGCAGGCGGGTACCCGCGCCGATATTCCCCGCGGGAATCCCTATGTAATCGCCGTTGCGGGAAAGGTAATGGGTGTTGATTTCAATCAAATCCGCGGCGGTGGTCAGTTGCAACCGCTTTTCTACCTTGATTCCTCGCACGTAAGCTCCGCCGTCTATGAGCATCTGAATGGCGTCCTGCAATTCGTACTCTCCCCGCGGGGAGGACTTCACCTTCGGCAAATATTCTAACAGCAGCGGTGAAAAGCAGTACAGCGGCAGGCTGGCGATTTTGGATGGCGCGGTTTCCGGGTCCGGTTTCTCCACGATGCCGGTCACCCGGTCGCCCTGGAGAGCGACCGCGCTGGCGCGTTTGAGCTGTTCCGCTTTGATGGGCATCAGGGTGAGCAAACCGGCGGGAGAAGGCGGCTGCTCCCAGGCTCTCAGCATGTCGGCCACGTGTTCGGGAGAGATGAGGTTGTCGCAGGCGGAAAGAAAAAAATCGCCGTAAATGAGGCGCGCGGCGCAGGCCAGGGCGTCGGCCATGCCGCGGCGTTGCGGCTGCTGCGCAAAGCGGATTGCGGCATTTAATTTTGATTCACGTTGAAAATAATGCACGATCTCGCGGTCTTCCGGGCTGACGATCAAGACAAAATCGTAAACGCCGTTTGCGGCGAGGTCTTCCATCACCCGCTCCACGATCGGTTTTCCCAACACCGGCATCATGGCTTTGGAGCGCGTGTGCGATAGGGGCTGCAGGCGTTTGCCCTGCCCGGCGGCGAGAATGACGGCTTGCAT
>CAZFVV010000243.1:0-5051 GCA_964522165.1 uncultured Calditrichaceae bacterium | reverse complement strand
CAACCAAACAGAATCAAGGCTCATCTGGGACTCGCCTAAATTTGCAAAAGTTCAGCTTTAAGATACGAGTTTACAATTGGGATACCTGGGCAGCCTTCGACATCCCCCTTTATCCCCCTTCAAAGGGGGAATATCAAGCTGAGAGATTCATAATTTCCCCCTTTTGAAGGGGGGCAGGGGGGATGTCAAAAAGGTCTCCAAATACTGAATTTTCCTCTCAAGATTGTTAGGGTTTTAACATAAAACTACACAAACAAAGATACCACCAGATCAATCAGCTTTATCCCGATAAACGGGATGATCAACCCGCCCAATCCATAAATCAGCAAATTTCTGGTCAGCAGCGCCGTGGCGCCGATGGGTTTATACTTCACGCCTTTTAAGGCCAGCGGGATGAGCGCCGGTATGATCAGGGCGTTAAAAATCACCGCGGATAAAATCGCTGATTCCGGGCTGGCCAGATTCATGATGTTCAACGCATTTAATCCCGGAATGCTGGCGGCAAACAGCGCCGGAACGATGGCGAAATACTTGGCCACATCGTTGATGATGGAAAAGGTGGTCACGTTGCCGCGGGTAATCAGAAGCTGCTTTCCGATTTCGATCACTTCCAACAGTTTGGTGGGATCATTATCCAGGTCCACCATGTTAGAGGCTTCCTTGGCGGCCTGGGTTCCGGAGTTCATGGCCACGCCCACGTCGGCCTGCGCCAGCGCCGGGGCGTCGTTGGTTCCGTCGCCCATCATCGCTACCAGTTTGCCTTCTTTCTGCTCTTTCAGAATGTAATTCATCTTATCTTCCGGTTTGGCTTCGGCAATAAAATCATCCACGCCGGCTTGCTCGGCAATATATTTTGCGGTCAAAGGATTATCGCCGGTGACCATGACCGTTTTTACCCCCATCTTTCTTAACCTGGCAAAACGCTCCTGGATGCCGGGCTTGATAATGTCTTCGAGCTGGATAACCCCGGCGATCTTCTTATTGATGCTTACCATCAGGGGGGTTCCGCCATTGGAGGCAATTTCCGCTATTTTTTCCTCTATTTCTTTTTTAACCTGATTTGCGCCGTTTACGGCTGCCCATTTTTGAATGGCGTCCCAGGCCCCTTTACGGACTTGAGTTCCGTCGGCCAGGTCGATCCCGCTCATTCTGGTCTCGGCAGTGAATTTTATGAATTTCCCATCCTTTGCGGTTTTCTGCGTTGTCTGGGGTTCCAATTGTGTGGCAAGTTCGACAATCGATTTCCCTTCCGGGGTCGGGTCGGCCAGGGAGCTGAGCAAGCAGTATTTCACGAATTCTTGTTTCCCGAATCCATTAAAAGGATAGAAATTGGTGGCCTTGCGGTTGCCGATGGTAATGGTCCCGGTTTTATCCAGCAGAACCGTGTCGATGTCGCCGGCGTTCTCCACCGCTTTGCCGGATTTGGCAATGACATTGGCACGCAAAGCTCTATCCATTCCGGCAATGCCAATGGCGGAAAGCAGCCCGCCGATGGTGGTGGGAATCAGGCAGACAAATAAAGAAATGAGCGCGGCAATAGTAACCGCGGTATTGGCGTAGTCGCTGAAGGGTTTCAGCGTTACCGTCACCAAAAGAAAGATGATGGTGAAACCGGCCAGGAGAATGGTCAGGGCGATTTCATTGGGGGTTTTCTGGCGGCTGGCGCCTTCTACCAACTCGATCATTTTATCCAAAAAGGTTTCCCCGGGCCGGGTGGTCACCTGCACTTTGATTTTATCCGAGAGCACTTTGGTCCCGCCGATCACGCCGGAATGGTCGGTTCCCGCCTCCCGGATTACCGGGGCGGATTCCCCGGTAATGGCCGATTCATCGATGGAGGCAATGCCTTCGATGATCTCCCCGTCAATGGGAATGGTATCCCCGGCCTCCACGATAAAAATATCATCCTTCTTTAATTGAGAAGATCTGACGGTTTTGATGGAGCCGTCGCTTAACAGAAGTTTCGCTTCGGTTTCATGGCGGGTTTTTCGCAAGGAGGCGGCCTGCGCTTTCCCGCGGGCCTCGGCAATGGCTTCGGCAAAGTTGGCAAATAACACCGTAAACAGGAGGAGAAGGGTAATGACAACATTGTAGATAAATGAACCCTGCCCGCTGTCCGGCGATAACGATATGAACGACACAATTAGCATGATGACCGTGCCGATTTCCACCGTGAACATCACCGGATTTTTCAGCATCAGCCGCGGATCCAGCTTCACAAAAGATGCTGCGATAGCCTCTTTTATGATCTGGGATTGAAATAATTTTAAATTTTGGGGACGTTTCATGTTTTATTCCTTTCCAATCGATTTTATTCGAAACAATTTTTTGACAGGATGAATACCATAGGCACAAGCAGGATTCACCGGATAGAGAACCATTGATTTTTCAACTTTATCCTGTTTCATCCTGTATATCCTGTCTAATTTTTTAATTCTGGTAAGTCTGACGCTCACATAGAAAAAAATTCAGTAATCGGTCCCAGGGTTAAGGCCGGGAAAAATGACAAAGCCGCGATAACCACCAGCACCCCCAGCAGCACCACCCCAAATGCTAAACTGTCCACCTTTAAACTCCCTGACGAAAACGGAACGCTTTTCTTGGCAGCCAGCGATCCGGCAATGGCAATCGGGCCGATGATGGGAAGATATCTTCCGAGCAGCATGACCGTTCCGCAGGCGATGTTCCAGAAGGGGGTGTTGTCGGCAAGCCCTTCAAAACCGGAGCCGTTATTGGCGGACGCGGAAGTAAACTCATAGAGCATTTCCGAAAAACCGTGATAAGTGGGATTGTTTAACCAGCCGATTGCCGGATCAATGGCGGCGGCAAAGGCAGCGATGGCGGTTCCCACCAGAATTAAAAAGGGATGGAGCAGGATCACCAGGGAAGCAATTTTCACCTCTCGCGCCTCGATTTTTTTACCGAGGAACTCCGGGGTTCTGCCGATCATCAATCCCCCGATAAAAACGGCGATGACCACAAACATGAAGAAGTTGATAAATCCGACGCCCACGCCGCCGTAAATGGCGTTGATCATCATATCCAGCAGGAAAATGCCGCCGGAAAGCGGCGTCTGGCTGTCGTGCATGGAGTTCACCGAGCCGTTGGAAGTAGAGGTGGTGGATACGCCCCACAGCGCCGAAGCTGCCGCGCCAAAGCGCACTTCCTTCCCTTCCATACTGCCCATCGGCTGGCTGATACCGAGTTTAGCAATTTCGGGATTACCGGATGACTCAAAACTAACTGTGCTGCTGACGAAGGTAAGGAAGACGATGGTCATCACCCCAAAGAATATCCAGGCGAGCTTTTTTCTATTCAGATAAAAACCGAAGGCAAATACCAGCGCCACAGGTATAAGTAAAATCGAAATATTCGCACTGATGTTGGTCAGGTAGTTGGCGTTTTCAAAAGGATGTGCACAATTCGGCCCGAAAAATCCGCCCCCGTTGGTGCCAAGCTGCTTGATGGCGATAACCGGCGCAACCGGCCCGGTGGCTACCTGAACGGTATCGCCTTCCAGCGTGTGCACCTCCTGTAAGCCGGCAAAGGTTGTTGGCATACCGTTCACCAAAAAAATAACTGCAACGACAATTGACAGGGGCAGTAAAATCCGGGTGCAGCTTTTCAAGAATAAATTATAAAAGTTGCCCAGATCGCTGGCCTGCTTCTGCAACAGCCCTTTGAATAACAAAGCCAGCGCCGCAATCCCGGTTCCGGCGGATACAAATTGCAGAAAGCCGATTACCAATAATTGGGAAAAATAGGATAAGCCGGTTTCGCCGGAATAATGCTGAAGGTTGGTATTGGATACAAAGCTGGTGGCGGTATTATACGCCAGGGTTGCTTCCATATTGTCGATGCCAGCGGGATTCCAAAAGGAAATCCATTTCTGAATCATCAAGATTAAAATTGCCCAGAGAAAGAATACCACATTTAATCTGAGCAGGGCTTTCATATTTCCTTTCCAGTCCATGGATTCATTCGGGTCAATGGAGCAAATTCTGAAAACAAACTTTTCAATGGGCGAGAGAAAATCACTCCAGACCTCTTCTCCTTTGAAAACTTTGCTGATGTATTTTCCCAAAGGATAGGCGAGAATAAACGAGAGAAGAAGAATTGCGATTACTCCGAATAGTTCCGTGTTCATGGATTGCTCCTAAAATTTTTCCGGTTTAATGAGTGCGTAAAACAGATATACGAAAACGCAGATGGATAAAATCAATAAAACAATCATCGCCAGTTCTCCTCACAGTTTTTCAAAAAAATCAATGGATTTGTCAAACAAATAGAACAGGGCGATGCCCAATGTGATCATCAAAAATGCCATTTCGTTTCCTCCGTTAAATTTTCTCGTTACCGTTATTTCCGCCATTGTTCATAATACCAGTTGTGTGCCACTCCGAAAGGCGGGAGGGAAAACGATGTGATAATCAATTGATTTAAAGGGAATTATGGAAACGAGAGGATGGAAGGGCGGGGGCTGCCGGGGAGGGAGAACCTTTTCAATATGGCAGGGTGGTTTTTCAAAATGGGAGGGTTAAAACTCCGCCAAAAGAGGGGGAAGCTGGAAAAATCCCCCTTTGAAGGGGGACACAGGGGGATGTAAATTCGCGCCTCTTATCCCAAATTGGCATCTTTAAAGCCGTCGCGCCCCGGTGACATCCCCCCTGCCCCCCTTCAAAGGGGGGAATTTCACGCCTTCGGGTGTAAAGGGTAGGTATAGAATCAACCATCAATACCATACCGTTGCAATTTGCGGTAGAGGGTGGTGAGGCCAATGCCCAGCAATTCGGCGGCGCGGGTTTTGTTGCCGCCGGTTTGTTGCAGGATTTTCAGAATGTGCTGTTTTTCGATTGCTTCCAATTTGCCGGTGGATTCTTCCGGGGCAGCCGGTATCCCCGGTTTTTCGGGAAAGAATTCTTTTGGCAACTGTTGTTCGGTCAGTTTCTGACCCTCGGAAAGAATCACCGCCCGCTCGATCACATTGCGCAATTCACGGATGTTGCCGGGAAAGGAATACTCTTTTAACCGTTCCATAAATGCCGGGGAGA
>CAZFVV010000242.1:0-5145 GCA_964522165.1 uncultured Calditrichaceae bacterium | reverse complement strand
TCTCTTACGAATTGTTTAAATTGGCATTCGAATAAAGTTTTAGTAGCAAGCGCCAGGAGATAAATATGGATTATCAACGCTTTATCATTCGCGATCCGCAAATTTGTGGCGGGCAAGCGGTTATCAAAGGTACACGGGTGACCTTGCGAACTATTCTGGCCAGTCTGGCGGAGGGCGCCACTATCAACGAAATTCTGGAAGATTTTCCTACCCTTAAGGAAGAAGACGTGCGCGCCGTGATCGCTTTTGCGGCGGTTTCTGCAGAAGAAGACCTCCCGGTTCAGGAATTGCCAAACATAATATGAAAATAAAACTTGACGAAAATCTACCCGCCAGGCTTGTTCACACCCTTACCCGGTATGGACATGAGGTTGATACCGTTATGGAAGAGGGGATTACCGGAAGAGACGATACAATTGTTTGGGAGAACGCCCAAAAAGCGGGATGCTTTTTGATTACACAAGACCTGAATTTCTCGGATATCCGCCGTTTTAGACCGGGTACACATCGGGGTATTTTATTGGTACGATTGCGGGTTCCCGGCCGAAACGCTCCATTCAGGCGTATCAAATCACTGTTCGAAGTCGAAGACGTCGAGAGCTGGGAGGGTTGCCTCGTGGTAGTTACGGAGCATAAAATCAGAATTCGGACGCCGCAAACCGGAACCCGTTCGCCTGATAAAGAATAACAGGAGAGCAACAAATGGATAGAGTAAACAGTACGGCCAAATTTTTGATCAGCGCTATTTTCATTTTTGCTTTGCCGCAATTCGCGCAGGTCACCATCACCCAAAACCTGCCCATTCTGGCCGGGATCAACGACAGCAGCATATCGGTGACGGTGGATCCGCCCATTTCCCCCGGCGACCTCGCCAAAATTTTCGACGGAAACCCCTTCAGCCAGGCGAGTATCGCCAGCCCCACCCTGACCATCACCCTGGGATTCGAAAATCCCCCGCAGTTCAGCGAAAGCAAGGTGTTTTTCCTCAACCAGGGGAACTGGACCCTGGAAACCGCCAATTCCCTCGACGATCTCAACAACCAGACCGGTTCCTACCAACTGCTGGTGAATAATCGCCCTCACCCGTTCCTGTCCTGGGATTCCGTGGGGTTTATCCCCCAAAACCCGGCCTACATGCGCCTGGGCGCGGTGAACAGTTGGGCTGGCAATATGATGGTGGGCGAATGGGCGCTGGAAAGCGCCCTGACCATCGTGTCGCTTTACATCACCCCGAATCCACCAAAGCTGATCCCCAATTCGAGTCTGAAAGTGCGGGTCAAGCTGCTGGACCAAAATAACCGCCTCCATCCCTATACCTTCAACGATCCGTTTATCTGGTCTTCCGATGACCCCGCGGTCGCTACTGCGGCGGGGAATACCATTTACGGAGTTGGGCTGGGAAACACCCGGGTAAACGTGCAGACGGAAACCTTGCCCCTTTCCGGAAGCGCCGCCGTGCAGGTGCTGCCGGATTTCCAATCCCCTAACGCGCCCTCCAAAACCGTAAAGGTAGCGCTGGTGCTGCAAAACCCGGTCACCGGCAACGGCCAGCGGCTGCATCAGCGCTTCAACTGGATCAACCCCATGTTCCTGGTTTCCCAACTGAAGGAAGAATTCTACACCGCCAGCGACGGGGTGATCAATTTTACCATGGTGGATACCCTCGACGATCCCTTCCTGTTCACCCGCTATTATGGCGAGTTTATTACCCTGGACTCCTTAGTGGCTTATTACAGCCAACCGGGCTGGCCCAAGCTGGTCAACGCCCTCAACGCCGGGCAGCTTCAATTCGATTATAACGCGCTGATCGATTTCTATGACCTCTGCACCCGGCGCGACAACGGCGAAATCGACGAGGTGTGGGTGTATGCCCATCCCTATGCCTCGATGTACGAATCCCGGCTGGCGGGGCAGAATGCTTTCTGGTGGAACTCCCCGCCGCTGACCGGCACGAGCTGCATCAAGCTTCTTTCCATCATGGGGTTCAATTACGAGCGCGGCGTGCCGGAAGCCATGGAGAGCATGGGCCACCGGGCGGAGAGCGCCTTGTGGGCGGCGTTCGGGCGCTGGAACGTGCACCACCCGGATCCCAACGCCTGGGAAATCTATACTACCATCGATAAGGAAATTCCCGGCAAGGGCCACGTGGGCAACATTCATTACCCGGTAAACGGGCTTTCGGATTATGATTTCAGCAATACCCGCTACGTGATCACTTACGCCGACAACTGGAAACGCTACCCCTACCTTCTGGACCAAACCCGCACGGTAAATTGCTTGGAATGGAATTGCGGGCATTTGGGATACATGCGCTGGTGGTACGCCCACCTGCCCCGCTTCACCGGGGTCAGCGACAGCACCCTCAACAACTGGTGGATGTATTTCATCGACTACGAGGCGGCGGTGGACTCCGCACACGCCCAGGCCGGAATCGTGGGAATTGCCCAGCCCCTGGAGGGGAAAGCGCTTCCCCGGGCATACCTGCTGGAACAGAATTATCCCAACCCCTTCAATCCCGCCACCACCATCCGGTTTTCCCTGCCGCAGGCGGGCCTGGTGAAACTAAAGATTTTTGACGTATTAGGGCGGGAAGTGAAAACGCTGCTGAACGAGCGCATGAATTCGGGGGAATATTCCCTGGAATTCGACGCCTCCGGGCTGGCCAGCGGCATCTATTTTTACCGCCTGTCAGTTACTCCCCCTTTAAAAGGGGGCAGGGGGGATGTACAAACCCGCAAAATGGTGGTGATGAAGTGAGGATCAAATTTTAGATTTTATTCGGCAGCAGTGTGTTTTATATTTAACGTCAGGAAATCGAAGCAGAGAATGAGGCCGGGCGGATTATTATGTTAGACACCCTGAAAATTTACAACGAATTGAAAGAAAAGCTGGACCCCGCGGCGGCATTGGCCATTGCCGAACTGATGGGAACCATCTACAGCGAGCTGGCCAATACCGTCACCAAAACCGATTTCAAGGAGCTGCGCGACGTTGTGCAGGAGTTGAGCGAGGCGCAGAAACGCACCGAAGAGAGGTTGGAAAAACTTGCCGAGGCGCAGAACCGCACCGAGCATGAATTACATCTTTTAGTTCAAGAAGTGCGGAAATTATCCGCGGATCAAAAAGAAATTCGCAAGGAGTTAGGGGGGTTATCCGGCACCGTGGGATACACCCTGGAAGACCGCGCTTATTTCACACTGCCCCCCTTGCTTCACCAGGATTTCGGCATCACCTTGAAAGAAGAGTTAACGCGCAAGTTTATTCTCAATAAAAAAGGCGATTATATCGAAGTGAATATCGTGGGAAAAGGCGCTCAAAACGGCAAAGAGATATTAATCGTCGGTGAAGCCAAAACCCAGCTTTCCAAAAGCAACGTGAACGAGTTTATTCGCAAAAAGCTGAAGCAGTTGGAAGGGGTGCACAAAAACCTGTTCCCGGTTCTGGTTACTTACATGATCAGCCAGCCGGATACCGAGGAGTACGCCCGCAGTAAAGGAATCCCGGTGTATTATTCCTATCAGCTCCGGCCCCTGGAAATCGCATAGCAAAGCCGCTTTCTCGGAGTGCAATCCCGCATAAGCAGGCTGTTGCAGATTGTCATTCCCGAATGTTTTTATCGGGAATCCACAGACACCAAGTCATAGATTCCCGCTTAAAGCACGCGGGAATGACAGACTTTCAGGCTCCCAAGTCGAATCCGCAACAACCTGATAGGCCGGGATTGCGCTCCGTTATTTCTCACCGCAACAGAATCATTTTCCGCGCCGCAGAAAATCGCCCCGCCTGCAATCGCGCAAAGTAAACACCGGAACTCGCCGGCTGGCCGGATGCGTTGAGACCATTCCATTTCACCGCGTATTCCCCGGGAAGCTGCCTTTCATTGGCCAGGGTGATAATTTCCCTGCCTGTCATATCGTAAACCGCCAGTTTGACCGGGGCAGCCGTGGGAAGATGATATTCGATAGTGGTAGTGGGGTTGAAAGGATTGGGATAGTTTTGGTAAAGCCGAAAGGCTGCCGGCGGCTCTGTTTCGCGGCCATCCGGCGTCAGGGCGGTGATGTAATTACTATACCAGTTGGTGTGCACGGGGCCGAGTCCGCATTCGCCGAACTGCTTGCGAACCCTGCCGGAAGGCAGATTTACTAATATCTCGTCATAGGTTTCGAAGTAGGCGGATTCATTATCCAAAAGATTGATTCCATGCTTCCACTCTACCCGTCCCGGCGCCAAGATGTGGAAAATAATCGTAATTGAGTAGATGCTGTCGCCGGCCGCCAAATCGCCGTTGCTGCCATCGTCTTTCATTTCCAGGGAGTCTATCAACGGATCGCCGGGGGGCAGTCCCCATACCCAGGCCAGGGCAGGAGTGGTCCTTATTGCTCCGCTGGAGAGGTGCACCGCATCGATGCTGGTAACCTGGTTTCCGGAGCCGGGCGGGAAGGTGATCGGCCCGCTGTGGGCGAGGAAGCGAAATGCGGGGCGCATGTCCACTTCAAAGATGACCGGGGTATCAACCCAAAACCAGGGATCGGGAATTGTTTCCTCATCGAAAAATCGAACCGGAATAACAATATCGGGAATGCCGTTCCCGTTCAAATCCGACTCGCTGCCGGTCGCCCAAAAGGTGCGGTTATCCCCACTTTCCCAAATGTCTCCCACCGTAGTGCTGGAATACATGTACTTGTATTGCATGGTATCGACTGCCGGAACCAGATTCATAAATACAGTGGCGGTGTAAATGAAATCGTTGTCGGCATCAAACATTTCATCGTCTGTGCCCCACCCGTTAAAGGCGCCGCGCACGTAAAGGTGGTCGGTGGGCGCGGACGGATTGAAATTTCCTACAAGAATTTGTACCTCCATGTTGCAGGCAAAATGCACTTCGTATTGAATCTGGGCAGGCGAGGGTTGGGATAAGAACAGAAAAATAAGCGCCGGGGCGATGGTAAATACAAATTGGAGCTTCATTGTTCTTTCCTCCTGCTATGGTGTTCAAGTGTTATGGTGCTTTAGTGTGTACTATCACCTGACCTTTGAGAATTTTCGGGGAATGCGCGGTTTCAACACCCCTTTGACCTCACCCAACCCCTCCCGGCGCTTCGCGCCACCCTCCCCTTCCCTCTCCTGCAGGAGAGGGAAGGGGAG
>CAZFVV010000241.1:2754-5197 GCA_964522165.1 uncultured Calditrichaceae bacterium | reverse complement strand
CCGCGGTCTGGGTAACCGCGCCGATGTTCAAAATTTCGTTGCGCACGTCGCCCTGACTCAACGGCTCGGCGATGGCGGCATCGACCAGGTTCTGGGCGGCTTTCGGCGCGGCGGCGTACACCGCTTTCAAGCGGGTGCTGCTGCCGAACGCCGATGCGAGCCCGTTCAATACCGAGGCAATCCCGTTGGCGAACGGGCAGGGGCTTCCGCCACTGCCGCCTTCAAACTGGATGGGCACGAATTCGCTTAAGGTCGCAATCTGGTCCGCCGGGTTGGAACCGCCGTCGTACGGCCCCGGCTGCAAAATCGCATCCCCGATAGAGGCGTCGTTGCTGTTGGCCAGCACGTGATTGTTGGAAAGCATATAAAACTTGTTATTTTTCCGCACCCAAATTCCCAGGGTGCCCGCGGTGATGCGGAAATGCCCCACGCTGACGCCCCCGGGCGCCGGCCGGAACCTTCCGGTGGGATCCTGCTGGGCGTAAATTAACCCGGTCGGTTCCACGTCCACCGGCACGCCTTGAATGGTGGAGGGGATCAAATCCTGCGCCGAGAGCGATTGTTTGGATTGTTTGGTAGCGACGGAGCAGATAATGCCGAGTTCCTTGGTGGCTTTACCTTCTACCTTTTTATACCCCACACCCGTTGCGACAACGTTTGCTTTGCGGAACAATTCCGGGTGCGCTTCCCGGAGCAGCTTGCGTACATCTTGCAGATTGGCCATTCGAATACGCCTCCTGATTTGGGTGAATGATAGCTAAATCAAACACTGGGACTTTTCAAAAATGGGGAATTTACTTACATCTCCATTTGTCTGGTTTGACGCCGCCAAATTAACCAATACCCGGTCGGAAATCAATAAATGAAAATAGGTGCATTAGATTTTCTCTAAAACGCAGCAGCGGCGTTGGAATTCCCGGGGACGGGATCGCACGCGGCATCAGCCGGGAAGCTGTTGTATTCTGGTGATGGGTGAGTGGTGAAGTGGTGAGCGGTAACGGCGGGACAGCGCGCATATGTCACGCGCTGATTACTCTCAACGTTCCGAGGTTTCCTGTTTTTCTATGAACTGGCCGGCAAAGTTGATGACGCACATGGTGCGATAAATAGGATGGAAGCCTACCGCCACCCCGGCAAAACGGAATTCCGGGTTAAAGATGTTCTCCCGGTGCCCGCGATTGGGCACCCCATCGTCGATGATGAGCTGCATGACGATCATGCGGGCGGTTTCATCCCCGTAAGCGATGTTTTCCCCGGAGAGGCCTTCCCAGGAGCCGTAGCGCTCCATTCGCTCGTAGGGCTTGCTGCCGTCCTGCCCGGTGTGCCCGGTTTTGCCGCTGCGTCCCTGGTCCAGCACGTGGTCTTTGGCGGCGCGCGACATCCCTTCCGAGGCTTTCAGCTTGCCGAGCGGCCGGGCGCGCTTCAGGAAAGCGATGGCCTCTTCTACCGCTTTGGCGCCCTCCCGGGTTCTCACCGGGATCTTGCCGGGAAGCTTCAGGAGATCTTTATCGAAATATGATTTCAGCTCCTCCAGGTGCCGGGCGTAGGCGGAAGGGTTTTGCCGGGCGCGATTCATCTCCTCCACAATCTCCTGCTCCAGCGAAGAAAGGGAGCTTTGCCGCGCCTCCTGCAATCCGGTTCGTTGACCCGCCGGAAGATTCGGAAACAGCTCCGCGTCTCCCCGCTGGTTCAACAATCCTTGAAAACGCGCCAGGTGGCTGTTGCCGGGAAATTTTAGCAGACCCTCGGAACAAAATTTTTGGGCTTCCGGGGAATTGCGGTTCTCTTCGTAAGCAATTTGCGCCAGGAGGTAATAGGCGCGAAAAGTAGCTGCGCCGGTGCGGAGGGCTTTACGGCAGTAGTAGCGGGCCAGGGAATAGGATTTTTGCTTTGTGTAGATGAGCGCAATAGTCTCCAGGGCATTTACTTCTCCGGAAAGGTTGCCGGATAGCTGGTGTTCCTGCAGCGCTTTTTTGTAATGATAGAGCGCCTCCTCCGGATTGTCGATTTCCAGGGTTTCAACGGCCGCTTCCCCGGTTTCCCTGGCGCTGTTATGGCTCCATGCCTGGCCGTAACCGCTGATAAACAAACCTGTAAAGAGCACTAAAAATAACGAAAAGTTTTTCATCCGCCTTCCTGATATGTTTTGCGATGCCGGGCATCCGTTCCCGGTGGTCCCGGTTATTTTCCTCTCGGAGCGCCGCCCCTTTTCAATTAGCCGCTGTGCGATACCGCTTGCAACAGGCGGAAAATAATGCTCCGAAAGGAAAGAGCGTTGATAGATTTCTCATGCTCCGGGGTAAAAGATTTTATAAGCGCGCGTGAGGCGGCAGGAGCAGGAGCAGAGGCAGGGCGCAGGTGGCAGGAGCAGGGACAGGGGCAGGAGCAGGGCGCAGTAAAAACATGGTTGCTACTGCTGCCGCATACTGCCCGCTGCCTCTGC
>CAZFVV010000241.1:0-2654 GCA_964522165.1 uncultured Calditrichaceae bacterium | reverse complement strand
CTGCCTCTGCTCCTGCCTACCGGCCGTTGAACCGCTTTGCCAATACCGCAAAAGTGCGCGGCGCCAGGGCCTCCTGGCCGGGTCCCTGTTCGCCGCCGCGGAAGGTTTCCCAAAGCTGCCGTATATCGGCGGGAGTATCCAGGTCACTTTCCCGGGGCAATTGAATCAGATCCAGGCCCCGCCGGGAGGCATTTTCCAGGGTGCGGGAGAGAACCGCCGGGCTGCTCCATTCGACGTCCTCGAACAATTCCGGGCATTGGGATTTGAGGGCGATCAGGTAATACCCCCCGTCTTCGCTCGGCCCCAACACCACCTCGTGCCGATCCAATTGCCGGAACGCTTCAGTAACCCGGGAATGCGCCAGGGTGGGCAGGTCGCTCCCGATGATCGCCGCTTTTTGAAACCCCTCCCGAAACGCCCCCGCGAAAGAACCGCGCATCCTCTCTCCCAGGTCCCTTCCTTGTTGCGGGCGGAGAATAAGACCATCGCCCAGCCAGCTTTTTATCTCTTCCCCGGCATCTTCCGGGGTAAAGTGAACTTGCAGGGCGAAAGCGCCGGAGTCAATGAACCGCTCAACCAGATCCTCCGCCATGGCCCGGTAGAGCGCCAGCGCCTCTTCTGCGGTGAATTCCCCGAGCAGGCGGGTTTTTACCGTCCCCGCTTGCGCCGCTTTCACAAAAATGATCAACACGTTTCTGGCACTGCTGATCCCTTCCATCGCACAGTCCTCCTGTTATCCCCCCAATTTTCAATCTTCAATCTTCAATCTTCAATTCCTAAAACGGGGTTCCGGTTGCCGTCTTAGTCACCTTCAAATCTCTCAGGATCGGTTCCTTGATGCGGATTTCCAGGCGGTAAAACCCGAAATTGGGATTGGGCGACCACTCGAAATTGAGCACCCAGCAGTGCAGATCGCGCTCGATGCGGAAGCGCTGGTCCACCAGCTCCCACTCCTCTATGTTCACCCGGTTGCTGTAGGAA
This sequence comes from uncultured Calditrichaceae bacterium, assembly GCA_964522165.1. GTDB lineage: Bacteria > Calditrichota > Calditrichia > RBG-13-44-9 > J075 > JABWBP01. The sequence continues at coordinate 1,673 of CAZFVV010000241.1, read as the reverse complement.
ATATTCCAGTTTCTGGTCAGGCGCAGCCGGGCGCTGGTGCTGGCGTCGAACCGCCGCGCGATGGTCTGGCCGTTATCGCTGTAACTATAGGCAAAGTTCAAATCGACGCTCCAGGGGATATCCAATCCCTTGAACTCCTCGAAATCGCGGCTGGCCAGGATGTCGGTGTCTTCCCCGAGAAGGCTGTACTCCTCGCCGGTTTCTGCCAGGGTGTCCTGCGGGGTCTGGGCGGCGGTTTTGGGAGAGGGGGGGCGCAGGCTCAGCCCGTAGTTCACATTTACGCTCCAATCCTGCAGATCCGGGAAGGCGAACCCCTCCGACCAGACGAACTCGTTGACCCGCCCGCGCCCGTCCGGCGACTTTTTATAAAAACTGTGCCGGGCGTTGGCGCTGATATTCAAGCGGTTGAGGGGCTTGGCCTGGAAAGTGGTGCTCAGGTCGCTCCATTGCAGGCTGTCCTGCGCTAAATTGCAGGCAGTGTTGAAATCGACCCGGAAGAGGTCGATCTTTTTCTCTTCTTCTTTGCGCAGCAGCTTCCCTTGAAAAAGGTTGTTCACCCCGATGGTAACGGCGCTGACCTTCCCCTGGGGAGTGCGGCTAACAAAGGCGTTTTTCTCAAAGCGGTCTCGCTTGATTGTTTGCCCGGACGCATCCGTGAAGGTTTGATAGTATCCGAAGCTCTCGGCAGAGTAATCCGGTTGATAACGGAAGCCGATGGTCGGGTCGATTTTATGGCGAATCACTCGCAAGGAAGTGAAGGGCATTTCCCAGAGGCCGTAAAAAGTAGTGCGAGCGCCCAGTCCGATGCCGGTCACCAGGTGGCGGGCGCGGAAGCCCTGCACGGTATCCGCCACCACGGCGTTCAGAGAATCCACAAAGCGGTATTCCAGGTACTCCTTCACCCACAGTTCCTGGAATTGCAGGGAAGGGGTCAGGTTGAAATACGTCAAGAATTTGGTCGAAAAAGAGGGAACCACGTCGTGCACCCACCCGCTGGCGGAGGAACGCTCGAAGCGCAGGGTTTGGCCGGTGCTGTCATCAATGACCGGGATTTTAGAGCCACTGGATTTCAGGCTGGAGTTGTAGCTGTAGCGGATATTGTTGTACCAGGCCGGGCGGCTGGATTTAGCCGGAAACAGGCTGAGCGAGGGCTGCCGGAACTGCAAATCCGGAAAATCATAATCCAGCCGCCCGGTTTGCAGATTCTCGGTGCGGCGGGCATTTAACGACAGGGTGCGGGAGCCCGGGAGAGTTTTTTTAGCCGAGATGTTGGTGGTCAAGGTCTGGTTGGTGCGCTGGTCAAAATCCGAATAATAATCTTTCAAAAAATCCTGGTCGCTGACGAACCGCCCATTTCCGCTAATGGTGAAGGTGGGGCTGACCTGGTGGAAGTGGTCGAAACCGATTTGCCAGCGCTGCACGGGTTGGCCGGTGCGTACGTCCTTGGGAGAGTAACTGCCGTTCAACCGCCCGTTGTAAACATATCTTTTGTTGTATTGAAACTGGCCGTTATAGACCATCCCGGTTTTCTCATAGAAAGTGGCCAGGGCAGTAAAATCCCAGTATTGGCTGGGCGCCCAGTAGTATCCAAAATCTTGCAAATAACGCCCACCGAAATAGTTCTGCCCGAACTTCGGAAATATGATCACCGAGAGCCGCCCCCATTCCAGGTA
>CAZFVV010000240.1:0-5261 GCA_964522165.1 uncultured Calditrichaceae bacterium | reverse complement strand
CCATTTTGATCATGCCCGGCGCGTCCGCGGCGCAGCGCCCGCAGGCGGTGCAGGCCACTTCGCAGTCTTCCAAAATTTCATCGCCCGCTTCCAAGTTCTTGCAGGCCACCCACAGGCGGTGGCTGGCGGGGTGGAGAGAGAATAAATCTTTCGGGCACACTTCCACGCAGTCGCCGCAGGCGGTACATTTTTCTTCATCCACCACCGGCAGGGAGAACTGGTTCATGTGGATGGCGTCGAAATCGCACACCACTTCGCAGTCGGCCAATCCTAAACAGCCCCAGAAGCAGCCCTTGCCGCCCCCGGCCACCACCGCCGCCGCCCGGCAGGTCTTCAGCCCCTCGTAGCGGGCGCGGTTGCGCGCCACGTTGATGCCCCCGGCGCAAGCCAATCTTGCCACCACTTTTTCCTGCGCTCCCACGTCCACCCCCAAAAAATGGGCAATTTGCTGGCGGCCTTCTTCGGAACTGACCGTGCACTTGCCCGGCAGCGCCTGGCCGCCTACCAGCGCCTCCGCAAAAGGGCGGCAGCCGGGAAAACCGCAGGCTCCGCAGTTGGCGTGGGGGAGCATCTCCTCCACAATGTCGATGCGGGGATCTTCCTGCACGTATAATTTTTTATTGGCCAGGATCAGCAGGGCGGCCAGGAGGACGGTAATGCCGCCCAACGCCGCCACGGCGGTCAAAATAACTGCCATAATGCAAGCCTCTAATGTTTACCGGAACAACAGGAGTGCAAAACTTCAGTTTTGCACTAAGAACCTAAATCTCATAACACCATAACACCAATCTTTGATATTTGGTGGAAGAATGCTGCAAAATTGAAGCTTTGCTCTAAAGGAGCACTGTGTGGCACTCCTCCCACTTATCCCAAAATCTAAATTCCTGGTGCAAAACTGAAGTTTTGCACTCCTATGTAATATACGCTTTTTGGCGGGAATGCTATGGTTTCTGCACCGCAGGGAAATCCGACGTAGAAGGTGAGGGTCGTCAGAGTCAAGGCCCACCGCGCGATCCGCATTGCCCTCAACACCGCGGTTTGCCGACGAATCATTTTCCATAGCGGTAAATATAGATTTGAAGAGTTTAAGGGTCAATATTTTTGAAATTCCTTTTTTACGTGTAAGCATGGTTTTCATCAAAATCGTGAATGCAGAATAGAGAATAGTGAATGCTTAATTGGTAGATGCCTCCCCGGAATGTTCCTCTGCGGTCCGTACCGTGAATACCGGTGCGGAAGACATTCGCACCACCCGCTCGGCGGTGCTGCCCACGATCAGGTGCTGCAAGCCGCTGAGGCCGCGGGTGGCCATGATGATCAGGTCAACGCCGTTTTCCGCGGCAAAATGGCAAATTTCGTCCGAGGCTCGCCCGGCTGCCGTCGCCGTTGTGATGTCAATATCTCCATAATCCGCGCAGAAAGCGTGCAGGTTTTCCAGCACCTGCTCGCGCAGCTTCGGCTCGAAATCCGCCACCGGGTAATACCCCTCCGGGTAAAACGCGGGGTAAATGATCCGTTCGATCACGTGCAAAACCGTAATCCGCGATCCGGCAAGGCGGGCGAAGGCGGCGGCGTATTCCAGGGCCTGGCGGGAATAATCCGAAAAATCCACCGCAACCAGGATATGTTCCATCCGGCAGCACTCCACGGATTTGTGCAGGGTGAGCACCGGCGTGGGAGAGAATCGCACCACTTTTTCGGCGATGCTGCCCAGGAAAAGGTGCTTCAGGCCGGTGCGGCCGTGGGTTCCCATCACTACCAGGCCATATTTCTCTTCGTGAAGGCGCTGCAGAATCTTCTCGGCCACGGAATCGCCGCGCATAATCGCGTACTCCACCTTGAGGTTGCGTTCCTTTCCCATCTCCAGGTAAGGCTGCAATTGCTGCTGCAGTAACTGCTGGCGGGTTTTCAAGGCATCTTCCACTTCCCCGGGCTGGTAACTCTCTTCCGGGAGAAGCCACTGGAAAAATTCATCCACGTTCAGCAGGGTGATTTCCGCTTCCAACCGTTCCGCTAATTTCAGGGCATATTGAACCGCTTTGTCGGAACATTCGCCGAAATCTACCGGAACCAGGATTTTGTCGAAGTTCATCATTTCCCCCTAAAGCACATTTTATTCACATCTATACTGGAAACCACAATCGCAGTATCGCAAACCGTTCTGCCCGACAAACCTTTAACCGTTCACCCCCGTTCCCGGGGTATCATAAATTTAGGACAAAAGCCCGTCCAATAACATGAGGACAATCAGCCTGAAACATGATATTTGTCATGTTTTGAAGCGGGGAGAACCCTGGCGAGATAGATCGGCCAACGACAGACAGGAATCCCGGAGATGGGTTGAAAATCTGCCCGCGCCGGAAAACAAAACCGGATTTTGGGTCTCCCCGGGGAGCAGTTTATTGATCAAAAGATAAAGTATCTTGAATAAAGAGAGAAAGCAGATTAAATTCTACGGCGCTCTATAATAGAAGAGCGCATTAGACATAATTGGAAATAAGATTTTGACAGGATTAACAAGATGAGCAAGGTCAATATTGCTTAAAAAATATAGATTATTTGATCCTGTCAATCCTGTTTTATCCAGTCGAAAATTAATTCCAATAAAGTCTATTAAACGTCGCAGGGATGGGAACCGAACCAAACCAATTGATGGCGTTTAGGAGGAATCCTTGAGTATCCGTAGAAAAATTGATATTCCCCATTGTGAAGATTGCGCTTCCCGGCTCTGTTCGATTTTTAACGATTTGCCGTCGGAAGAGCTGGGGAAAATCAATCATAGCAAGGGGGGGAATTTATATAAACGGGGGCAAAATATTTTTTATGAAGGAACCCGGCCCTCGGGGTTATATTGCATTAACTTCGGCAAGGTAAAAATCTATAAAATAGACCAGTCCGGCAAAGAACAGATCGTGCGGCTGGCCAAAGCCGGGGACGTGTTGGGATACCGCTCCCTGATCAGCGGAGAGTTATATTCCTCCTTTGCCGCGCCCCTGGAAGATTCGTTGATCTGCTTTATCCCCAGATCGGTGTTTTTTTCTCTGCTCCAGGCGAACGCCAATCTATCCATGAAGATCATGAAAATACTCTCCCAGGATTTGAAATCGGCTGAGAACCGTATTGCCAATATGGCCCAGAAGCCGGTGCGGGAACGCCTGGCGGAAGCGTTATTGATCTTAAGAGAATTTTACGGCCTGGAGGATGACGAAGCTACCCTGGGGGTGGCCTTGACCCGGGAAGACCTCGCCAACGTGGTGGGAACGGCCACGGAAACGGTCATCCGGCTGCTGTCGGAGTTCAGAGAAGACAAAATCATCGCTTTGAAAGGCCGCAAAATAAAAATCCTCGACCACATCTCCCTGGTGAAAACCGCTAATATTTTCGACTGAGCGCATCCTTAGCAAGCATCTTCTTTATTCTGCAGCACTTAACTTCCTTTTCCGACTCTTTTCCGCGTAAAAAAAATCGCCAAATGTCATCTCAAAACATGACATTTATCATTGTCCGGGACGACTAAGGTCATTGTTTTGGGCATTGGCGCTATTTTATTTTGTTCAGGTGAAGAGAAGTAAAAAAGGGATAATTCCGGTAAAAGAGACGGGATGCGAACGAAAACACCCGGGAAATCTCATGAGCAAGAAAAAGAAAGATACAGCGAATGTTTCGGTAGCGATTCACAAAGATTGTTTCAAGGCCACGATTTATCCCCTCGGTGAATTCTGCAGAGAAGAGCATGCCATTCTCCTGGACGGCCGGCAGCTTTACCAGTTTGAAAAGGATGATATCCTGTTCCGGGAGCACGAAACAGCCAACGGGGTTTTTTGCCTGGGGTCCGGCAGGGCGAAATTGATCAAGCGGGGGCATGACGGGCGCGAGCACATCGTGCGGCTGGCGAAACCGGGAGACGTGCTGGGAATAACCTTGTTCACCAGCCCGACTTACACCACTTCCGCGGTCGCGCTGGATGAAGTGCAGGCCTGTTATATTTCCAAAATCAATTTTTTGCAAATTTTCGCTGCCCACCCCCGGTTTGCTATGAACCTGATGAGATCGGTAGCGCGGGATATTGGCGAGGTGGAAAAGCGTATTGCCGGGGTGTGCCAAAAAACCGCCCGCCAGCGGGTGGCGGAAATTCTGTTGATGCTGTTGAACCGCTACGGCATCGACCAATACCAATACCTGGATATTCCCCTGCCCTTGAAGGACCTGGCAAATTTTTCCTGCACCAGTTGCGCAACCCTGAGCCGGTTATTGAGCGATTTCAAGAAAAAGGACTTGATCCGGGTTAAGCGCCACAAGATAAAGCTGGTGCAGCTCGACCGCCTCATCCAGATTGCCAAACTGCCTGCGAACTGAGAGGGGACAGGGTTTAGGAGAAATCAAACCCATACCTTATATCTCATGCCTTGATTCCTTTCCTTCTTCAACAAAAAAGGCGGAGAGAGCGCTCTCCGCCTTAATCTTTTATCCGGGCAGGTTACCGGCCTATAAATCTTTCTTCGAAAAATACCAATCGGTCACTTCGTAGGGTTCTCTTACCCGCTTCTCCGCCTCGGCCTGGGTTTGCGGCGGGGGAACGATTACCTGCTCGCCGGGATGCCAGTTTTCCGGGGTGGCGACGCTGTGCTTATCCGTGGCCTGCAGGGCTTCGACTAAGCGCAGTATCTCGTCGATGTTGCGGCCATTGGTGAGCGGGTAATAGATCATGGCGCGCAGGTTCTGCCGGGGATCGATCACAAATACCGCCCGCACCGCGCTGGAATCGGACGCGCCGGGGTGCACCATACCGTATTGCTTCGCCACGCTCATGTCCAGGTCCGCAATTACCGGGAAGGGTATCTTGATTCCGAAATTCTGCTCGATGTTGCGCACCCAGGCGATGTGGGAGTAAACGCTGTCGATGCTGAGGCCGATGATCTGGGTGTTGCGCTTCTGAAATTCCTCGAATTTGCGGGCAAAGGCAATGAATTCGGTGGTGCATACCGGGGTAAAATCCGCCGGGTGGGAAAACAGCACCACCCATTTGCCTTTATAATCGGAAAGGCTGAGCGCGCCATGGGTGGTTTTGGCGCTAAATTGAGGCGCCGGCTCGTTCAGGCGCGGGAATGCAAACATCCCGCCGTTTTGAGAGGTTAATGCGTCGCGCATCAGTTTCTCCTTCAATTATGGTTTGTGACTGTTCGGTATAGAAAACTCACCATCAAGCTATACTTCGCGCGGGATTTAATGAGACTTTTGAGGGGGGGCATTCCTCACTGAAG
>CAZFVV010000239.1:0-5326 GCA_964522165.1 uncultured Calditrichaceae bacterium | reverse complement strand
GGAATGCTTCGCCCCTACAATGACGTCCCGTAATTCCCGGCCTTCAATGTATTCCATAACGATGAACAATTCATCCTGGGTTTCCTCGATGGCGTATATCGTTGCGATATTGGGATGGTTCAACGCCGCTGCCGCGCGAGCCTCGATTTTGAATCGTTCTTTTTCCTCTTTCGCAATGGTAATGCTCCGAGGCAGAAATTTTATAGCCACAGCACGGTTGAGCTTCATATCCTCTGCTTTGTAAACAACGCCCATCCCGCCTTCGCCAAGCTTGTCGAAGATTTTGTAGTGTAAAATAGTTTTGCCCACTAAGCTGCTCATCAGTAACCATAACTTTCAGGTCGGGTGGGCTTTGCCAGGCATGCCCAATTGGTTTTGTAATAAGTTCTTCTCGTAAAAAGAGTTGTTGATAGTGAATATAAGTATGGCAGCAAGATTATAATCACATGGGCAGGATTTAGTCAAGAAAAAGTTTGGGGGAAATGTTTTTTGGGGAGGGATGATCCAATTAGCGCTGGAATTATCAACCGGAGGGGTTTCCCTCCCGGCTACCCACCCCCTCCGGCAAGGCTTTTTTTCTTCCATTTGCAATTCTGTAGGATTTTGCTGTATAATCTCATTGCCGCTCCTGGCAATGAATGTAACACCTTATCAATAACAGGTGATCTGGCAGCATGAAACCGAATAATTCTCCTCTCTCCCGGTTTTTACGTCTCTTTTTCATTGCCGGAACCATTCTGGTTATCCCCCTCGCTTTTACCCGCCAGACCATCGAGCCGGCGCTGCCGCTGCGTTTTGTGCTGCTGGCCGCCTTGCTGTTAGTGACACTGAGCTTCATTTCCTTTCAGTTTTCTACCAAAAAGCCCCCTTTTGATTATTCCGTTCTGCGGCGGGCCATTTTTCCGGCGTTTTTGATCTACCTGGCGTTTGGGGCAATATCCCTTACCCGCGCGATCAATCTCTCCGAAGGCATTTTCGATCTGCTGAAAATTTCGCTCTATTTCAGTTTTCTGTTCATTTCCACCCTGCTGATCGCCAGCGACGAATCTTTTTTGCCGGATCTCAGCCGCGCCTTCGCCATCCTGGCCGCGGCGTTGTCTTTTATCGGCATTTGCCAGTATTTCGGCATCGCCTTCAGCAAATTGCCCGGCAATTACATCGTTTATGCCACCATGGCCAACAAAAACCTTCTTTCCGAAGCGCTTTTTCTCACCTTTCCCTTTTTGCTCTTCGGCATTCTGAATTTTAAAGGCGCGTGGGCGCTTTTGAGCATGATGGCCATGATGCTGGCGGGATTCGTGATCGGGGTGGCGCATACCCGGGCGGTCTGGGCAGCGCTGGCCGGCGCAACCGTGATTACCTTGGCGATGGTGCTTATTTTTTCCAAACAGTTCTCCTTCCCCGCCAAATGGAAAACGCAGTTGATGCGCCGGTTATCCTACGCCGCCATCCTTTTTGCCCTGGCGCTGCTGCTCTCCGCGCTGGCGCACTTTACCCGCACCATGCAAAGCGAAAGTATGAGTAAAGCGCTGGCCGGGGCAAATCTCCCGGTTTCTTCCATCGATGAGCGGCTGCGGATGTGGGAAAAAACCCTGCAAATGATCGCGGATCATCCCCTGGGCGGGGTGGGGTTGGGAAACTGGAAAATTGTGCTGCCCCGTTACGGGGCCGCAGGATTGCGCTCGGAAAGCGGGGAAATCCACTTCGTGCGCCCGCACAATGACTTTTTGTGGGTTTTTGCCGAGACCGGGGGTGGTGGTTTCCTCAGCTACCTGCTGATCTTCGGGCTGGTTTTTTATTATGCTTACCGCCTCATCACACAAGCAAAACAACCCGCGGTAAAAATCATCACTTTGTTGATGGTTTTCGGCATCACCGGTTACGTATGGATCTCGCTGGCAGCGTTTCCCCGGGAACGTATCGTTCAATCCTCCTTTCTGTTGCTGATGATCGCCGTGATCGCCTCTTTCTACCACGCTGCTTACCCGCTGAAAAAGCCAATTTCTTCCCGCCCCGGTTTGGCAGTGAATTTTCTTTTCATTGGATCGCTGCTTGCTTGCCTGATCGTGGGTTATTCCCGGCTGGTTTCGGAAATTCATCTCAAAAAATCCCTGGAGGCGCGCAAAACCGGCCAGTTCGAAGTGGAAATTGCGGAATTGGATAAAGTGGAAACCGTTTTCTACAATCTCGATCCGGCCGTAACCCCGGTGGCCCTCTTACGCGCCACGGCGCAGGTGCGGATGAACCGTCTCGACCTGGCGCTGCAAGATTTTGGGCAAGCCCTGAAAACCCATCCATACAACATAGTGGTATTGAGCAACATGGGAACCGCGTACCAGAAAACCGGCCGGCCGGAGAGAGCGGTGGAGCTGTTCAACAAAGTATTGGAGATTTCTCCCCGGCACGAGCATACCTTGTTGAACCTGGCCGCGGTTTATTTCGAGATGGGTAAATACTCCGAAGCGTACCAGGCCATCCAGCGCTGCGATCCCCATACCTGGAATCCCCGGGTGGGGGAGTACCGGAAAAAAATCGAAGCAAGATTGAATTTGAAACCCTAATCATTCGATGTCTATGAAACCATCCAAACAGACCTCGCCCGGCTCGTTCGTACGGAATATTTTTATCCTGGCGATCCTGGTAATGCCGTTTTTGCTGGTTCGCTCCAGCCGCGACCCGGCGCTCTTGCCCCGCTACCTCCTCCTGGCCGGGATGCTGATGGCGGTGATCGCTGCTTTGGCGGTTCAATTCTCCCGGAAAAAGCCCGGCCAGGATTATCGCCTGCTGCAACGGCTCATATTTCCGGCATTTTTACTTTACATTGTTTTCGGCGCCCTCTCCCTGCCCGGGGCAATCAACCTGCCGGAGGCGTTGTTCGAATTATCCAGGATGATTCTGTTCGGAATTTTCTTTTTCATTTCCGCCTGGATGTTGGACAACGACCGCCTCCTGCTCCCGCAGCTTTCCCGGGCACTGATCATTGCCGCGGCGCTGCTGGCCGTTATCGCTATCTGCCAGTATTTCCTGCTCGCCTTCACCGGCCTGCTGGCCAGCACTTACATGGAAGCAACCATGACGAACAAAAACCTGCTCTCCACCGCCCTGGTGCTCATGCTCCCGTTTTTGATCTATGGAATCCTTCATTTTAAGGGCCTCTGGGGCGATTTCAGCGTCTTTTCGACGTTACTGAGCGGGTTTGTCATCGGGGCGGCCCACACCCGGGCGGCCTGGGCGGGATTGGCAGGCGCGGCGGTGCTGGCGCTGGGTTTTTCCGGGTTCTTTCGCAAGCGTATCCCCCTGGTAAGCAAGCTGAATTCCCTGAACTGGAAACGCCTGCTCTACACCGGAATCATTTTTCTGGTAATCGTGGTCGCTTCCGCGGCCTGGGAGAATTACTATCGCGATCATCGGGTTCGGCAAACCAAAACCGAGGTAACGCAGTTCTTCCGGCGCAGCTATGCGCCGATGCGCACGGCCAGGATTCGCCTCGAGCTCTGGAAAAAGACCTTGCAGATGATCGGCGATCATCCCTGGTTCGGGGTGGGGGCGGGAAACTGGAAAATGGCGCTCAATCGTTACGGCACTGCGGAGTTAGATTCCGATACCGGCAAATTGAATTACGTACGCCCGCACAATGATTACCTGTGGGTCTGGGCGGAAAGCGGTATTTTCGGGCTGCTTTGCTATCTTTCCATTTTCGGAATTGCATTTTATTACATTTACCGGCTATTCTTCCGCGCTAAAGACCCTGAAGATAGCTTGCTGGCGCTGCTGATGGGCTTTGGCATCCTCGCTTACCTGGGAATCGCGTTTTTTGATTTTCCCCGGGAGCGCATCGTTCACTCCTCCCTGCTCCTGTTGATGCTGGCAGCGGCCACCGCCGGTTACCATCGAGCTTTTCCGCGCCCCGCTGGTAATTTTCCCAAAGCGGCGCAACCGCTCAACCTCTTATTCCTGGTGATTCTGGCGCTCTGCGCTGTTCTGGGCTTCAGCCGGCTGCGCTCTGAAATTCACCTACAGAAAGCTTTTCAGCACGAGTCGCGGAAAAATTGGCCGGAGAATATTCGGGAGTTGGATCGCGCCGAAACCGCGTTTTATAATATCGACCCGGTAGTAAATCCCCTGGCCCTTTACCGCGGTGACGCCTGGCTGGCTTTGAACAACATTGACAGAGCATTGCAGGAATATCAGCAAGCCCGCCAGGTTCACCCCTATAACATTTTAGCGGTATGGAAAATTGCGGATATTTATTACGGGAAAGGGGATAAGCGAACCGCGGCAGAATACTATGAAAAAGCCCTGGAGTTGACTCCCAAATTAGACGCCTTGCTGCTGAACCTCACCGCGGTTTATATCCAGATGGAGAAATATCCGGAAGCTCTGGAAACGCTCAACCGCTGCAAGCCGGAGAGCACCAACCCGGGAATCGCCCGGTACCGGCAATTGATCGAGAAGAAATTGGAGGGGGAAAAACCCGCTTCACAAGGTGAAAAGTAGGGCGTAAACCCGGCTACTTTTTTCCTTGACTGCCATAGTCTATTTCTCTATATTTGCCGCGCCTTATTGAACAGCCACGCCAGTCATGCGGGCCCGTAGCTCAGCCGGTAGAGCAGCGGACTTTTAATCCGTTGGTCGCAGGTTCGATTCCTGCCGGGCTCACGCAAGGAAAAACAAGGGGTTACGAATGGTGATTCGTAACCCTTTTTTATTGCAAAAATGCAAAAAGTCAGCAATAAGTCAGCATACTTAGTACTACAACGAGAGTTTGTCATTCTGGGGGAGCTGAGTAACCGAAGAATCTCTTTTACGCACCCACTTCGTACCGAAAATATGAGATTCTTGGCTCCATCCGGTCGCTCAGAATGACAACATGGAACTAACTCTCGTTGTAGTATTAGAGCCTATCCGAAAACCTTAGCCACCCCGACATGAATGTCGGGGCTAAGAGGTGGAAGCCGCCTGTGGCGAAGCCATGCCTTCGGCAAAGGCGACTTCAGTCGCCTTGCATCTCTTAGTCTGGCGATTCACCGCCAGGCGGAGCGAGGGTTTTCGGATAGGCTCTAAATCTTTTCAGCACTCTGCCGAGGCCGGTAAAAGGTGCAAAAACTTCTATCTTGCCGCTGTTTTCACCCCTGAGTTAGAACGGCGAATCAACAAAGACCGCTTAGTAGAAAAAGCATTCGACATCATCAAAATTCTTGATGACCCCGGGGAGAGGGAGAAGTTTTTTAAAGGAATTTTCCACCATACCCTTCGCATGATCTGAATCTGGTACTCCCCGGCAGAGAAAGTCCGTCGATCTTCGTGCCGAAGTTCAACTTCGGCA
>CAZFVV010000238.1:0-5329 GCA_964522165.1 uncultured Calditrichaceae bacterium | reverse complement strand
AATGGCTGCAAATATTTTAACTCTCTTTCCCGGTATTAGGTTAACGGGAATGCGGTTGGCCGGGATCGATTCGGCGTATTAATGCGCCTGACGACAGGAGATTCATTAAAAATGCCCGGAACGTTTGCCAATAACGACTTGCAAAGACGGTTTCTTTCCGTCGCCAACAAAGTGAAGCTGCTTTCCTCGCTGCGGAAAGCAGTGGCGCTTCCGCCGGCTTACGACATCAGCGAAAGCCAGTGGTCGGCCATTGAATCGCCGCTTTTGGCAATTGCCGGGAAGCTTCACGCCGGCCTGAAAGAAGAGGGAGGAGAATATCTCAGGAATATTCACCGGGCCGAATCCCGGAAAGAACTAACCATGTTATTAGGAAGAATCGAGTTAGAGCTGTCAAAATGCTTCGTCTATTTCGATACCTTTGTGGACCTGCTCTCCCAGCGCCATTTGCCGGAGATGGGGCTTCTGCTGGGCGGCTGCGATGCGCTGGCCTGGGACGCTTTGAAAAAAGACCACCCCGCGCTGTCGGTCATCGAAAAACCGCTGGTTTCCTTTAACCGGGGCTTCGGCGCTTCCATTCTAAGAGAAGGAGTGCCGCTGCCGGACGGCACGCCCAATCCGCTGGCGACCATTCAAATCCCTTACACCAAAATCCGCGATAAATACAACCTGACCTCGATCGTTCACGAAGCCGGGCACTCGGCGATGGTGCAGTTGGGATTGGTAAACGTTTTGCCGAAAGCGATCAGCGAGGCGCTGGCGGAGGCCGGTGCCCCGGAATTGATCCGCAAATTGTTTGCCCTGTGGTGTATGGAAATCGGCCCGGACTTTTGGGGATTTTGCAATTGCGGCGATGGCCAGGCTTCCGGCACCATGGAAATCCTCAGCCTTCCGGCGGAAAGAGTGTTCAAAGTATCGGTTTCGGATCCCCACCCCCCTCCGTATTTGCGCGTTTTACTGGCCTTTGAGTGGTGCCGCCGGCAGTGGGGAAGCGGGGATTGGGAGGTATGGGAAAAACAATGGCTGGCCGTTTATCCCCTGGCGGATGCTTCCTCCAGGGACCGGAAGATTCTGGCCGACGGAAGGCGTTATTTGCCGACCGTCAGCCGGGCGCTTTTCCAAACCAGGTTCAGCACGCTTGGCAATAGCGCCATCCCGTCTCTGTTTGATCTGAACGGCGTTGCTCCCATGCGCCTGGAAAGGATCATCCGGGAGGCTGAGAGCGGCGGCATCCTGGATTTATCGGGGCTTTCTCCCTGCGGGCAATTGGCGCTGTTCAGAATGCTCAGGAACAAAAGTAAATTATCGGAACAATCACTCGATCGCCTGATGACCGCCTGGCTGGTCAGCCTGGCGAGAGGGCGCAAATTCCAGGAACAATATTCATAGAAGGAGAATAACGAATGGCAACAAGTAACGGCAAAACCAGAGAAGAATACCAGGCGGAATTGGCGGCGCTGGGGGAAAAACTGATCGACCACTCGATCTATCCAAAGCTCAAGGTTCCCTTTGTTCCCTGCGCCAACCTGCTGCTGGCCCAGGCAACCGATGACCCGGAGATAAAGGTGTTTTACGATCAATATTTCGATCATTACGCCCACCGCATTTTTACCCCGGCGGAAGTAAAGAACTTTTCTTGCAGCGAAATAGGGGACGACAAAATAAAAATCAATGGTGTGATAGAATGCCTGCCGCCCGGCTGTACCACCTTTTGGGGAATCCGGGGGTCTGCCGGCTATATCACTAACCCGGATAGAAAAATCAGGCGGTTGTTCATTGCCGACCTGGTGTGGGTTTACTGGATCGACCGGATGGGGATATTCGAACTATTTGCCAAACTGGTTAATGACTACGCCAGCGAGGGAAAATTCCCGATCGATAACAATAATATGACCCCGGTTACTTTAGAGGTAATGGTGCGCCAGTTACAAATGGGCATCGCGTCTTTGATCCGCGACCGGGTGAGCACGTATCGCCGCTGCTTAGGCTGGACCACCCCGGTCGGCAGGAAAATGGATATGCAGACGGAAGTGAACAGCGCCTTTACCGGCCAGTTCCACCAGTTCCTTAAAACCGCCCTGGAGTATTACAAAGACCTGCGCCTGGCGGAAGCCATCCGGCAGACCACCGGCGGGGGGGCTTCCGCGGCGACCCGGGTGGCGGCTGCCGAGGCGCTGCAATTGTTAAAGGAATCGTTCCGGGTATTCGGCTACGGGCGCAACAATTATAACACTTTGAATGCGATTGTTTATGCCATTGCCACCCTGGACCTGGTAAGAACCCTGAGAGACGATATCGGCATTCCCGGCACTTTCACCAAAGTGAGCCAGTATATCTCCGCCGCTTATTCCCGGCTGGTGGAAGGAAAACCGGCCTCCGAGTATAAGCCCAACCGCTATTTGCTGCACTTAGATTGCGCGGAAAAGGGAAGAGATTTGCTGCTGGATATCGAAGCGCTGAACGTGGATGACGTGGATGCCGTGGGCACCTGGCTGGAAAATAAGATTGTGGAGGAAAGAATAGAAAGCTACCGCAAAGCCTACCGCGATATTACCAAAATCGACCTGGCGGAAAGCATTCAGAATATAGAGCAGCAGGTTTAGGCAGCGCTGATATATAAAATGGCTGGATGGCTAAATGGTTGAACCATCCAGCCATTCAACCATTCGGCCATTTCAACTCGCTTTTTTAGGCCGGGCAAAGCTTACAAATCCCCGCCCAGGGAGCGGGGAACCCCGGGCTACGGAGTTTAACGCCCCGCCCTGGCGGGGCAAGCTCGTTGGCGTTATTAGAATGTAAATACTCTGTCTGATGTTAAAGTCTTAAAGTCGAATTAGTATGAAACAGGAAGGTAAGACTGTTGCGCCGGCTGGCCGGTTCGCCCCGGCGCCGCCGAAGCGGGTCGGGTTGCCGTGTTGTTCTTCCCGGCTTTCTAAAACAGCAGGAGTGGCTGAAGCCCTCACCGGTCACAATTCATCCCGCCGAAACTCCTAAATTGGCCACAACATAACGTTCTTTTACAAGGAGTGATTCGGTCCAAAGACCGCAAAGGTTTTTTGGCGAAAGCCATCCCTTCGGAAAAACCTTTGTGGTATAAATCCAACAGAGGAGCAAAAATGAAATCGTGGCAGCGAATTATGCTTTTTCTTTTGGGGATTATGTTCTCTCCGGCGTATAGCCAGGCCCCGGTGGACAGCGCCGCCGTGAAAGCGGAACACGCCCGGGTGGAGGCGGCGTTCGAGACCATCGTCAACCGCTTCGTAGAGTTTTTTCAAACTAAGCAGAAACTGCTTTACCAATACGAAACCCCCAAAAGCAAGAGCGGGGTCGCCTGTTACGTGATCGAATACACCTGCAAGGAAGTGAATTACGGGGTGAACAGCAGCAACAACACCATCATTCCCTACCTCGGCTTCATCAAATTGAGCATCTCCAAACGCGACAACCGCTCCTGCGGAACCATTCCCGGCGACGTGCTGCTGGGCGCTTCCGCGGGGTGGGACAACCTGGAGGCCGCCCTGGCGAACAATAAGGAAACTTGTTTCAAGACCATTATGCAGCAAACTTTGCACCCCATCCGCCTGGACTTCGAATTCAAAAACGGCAAATGGATGTTTAAGCAGGTGGTTACCGAACCCGGCAACCAGCCGGAGCCGGCGCTTTCCACCATTTTCGGCAAGCCGGTTTCCCCGGCAGTCGCGGCGGCGGAAGAAGCCGCGGTGAGCTTCAATCAAAAATGGGGGGGGCTACTGCCGTAACCGGCAAATCATACTCCCCTTTCAGGAAACTCATCCATAAAGAGATGGGTTGTTTTCATGGTAATTTTTTAGGCCTCAAATTGATCATACCGTATAGAACCTTGCCAAAGATAACCTTCCACCCGACCCACTTCAAACGGTGTTTATGATTTTTGCCCCGCGGCGGCTCGAATCGCTTCCGGCCAGCCATATTTGCGCTTGATATTCGGGGGCAAACGGTTTATTTTTACTGCGGAATGTGGCTGTAGTTGTCTGAATATTCCGAGGTAAACCGGGATCCCGAAATTCACTCAATTCGTGTAATTGGTGAAATTCGTGGTTCAAAACTGACCCATTGGAAAGGCCCGCACCATGCTTGGATATAGATTCACCGAATTTATCCCCGGGGACGCCGGGGAAACCGCGTTCGATAAGCTGCTGGATCTGTTCATGCAGATCCTGGCGCACACCGCGGGGGACGTGGGAGAGGCCCTGCACTGGCTGAATCTGCTGGATCGAAAGTATAACATGACCGACGATGAATACGGTATGGGAGATTTCATCCAGGATTTGCAGGATAAAGGCTACATCCGCGAAGAAGAACCCGGCGGCGAGACCTTTATCTTGACCGCCAAATCGGAGCAGACCATTCGCCGGCGCTCTTTGGAAGAGATCTTTGGCAAGCTGCGCAAGTCCCGGCGCGGGGAGCACCGCACCCCCTTTGCCGGCCAGGGTGACGAACCCACCACCGACCGCCGGGAATACCAGTTCGGCGATTCCATCGACCAGATCGCCATGACCGATTCCCTGCGCAACGCCCAGGTGCGCCACGGCATCGAGGAGTTCAATCTCATGGAAGAGGACCTGGAAGTGGTGGAGAACGAATATAAATCGCAAACTTCCACGGTGCTGATGATCGACGTCTCCCACTCCATGATCCTCTACGGAGAAGACCGCATCACCCCGGCAAAAAAGGTAGCCATGGCCCTGGCGGAGCTGATTACCACCCGCTACCCCAAGGATACCCTGGATATTTTAGCCTTCGGCGACGACGCCTGGCAGATCGAGATTCACGATTTGCCCTATTTGCAGGTGGGACCCTACCACACCAACACCGTGGCCGGGCTGGAGCTGGCCATGGACATTCTCCGCCGCCGCAAAAATCCTAATAAGCAGATTTTCATGATCACCGACGGCAAACCGACCTGCCTGCGGGAAGGGCTGAAGTATTACAAGAACGCTTTCGGGCTGGACCGCAAAATCATCAACCGCACCCTGCGCTTAGCCGGGCAATGCCGGCAGGTGGGCATCATCGTGACCACCTTCATGGTGGCGCGCGACCCCTATCTGCAGCAATTCGTGCGCGATTTTACCAAAGTGAACAACGGGCGGGCGTTTTATACCAGCTTGCAGGGGTTGGGGGAATATTTGTTCGAGGATTACGTGCGCAATCGGAGAAGGCGGGTGCGGTAGTGTTTGGGGGTTGAAGTGTTTTAGTGTTCGAGTGCTTTGCTCCGAAAGCTTTACCAGATCCAAATACTAGCTCTACTTTAAGACTTTGAGGGAAAAGAGCAAAAGTGAAGACTTGTCAAGCT
>CAZFVV010000237.1:0-5566 GCA_964522165.1 uncultured Calditrichaceae bacterium | reverse complement strand
TTAAACTCTTTTAGAGAACATTTGGTAATTGCCGAATTGCTTGTCCGCCTGCCGGTGAACCGGCAGGCTAAAAGGTGAAAGAGCGATAAATCGCCCTGATTTAACCGGCTTCAGCTGGCTTCCATTTCGCAGCCTGGCGATTCATCGCCAGGCGTCTGGTATTTATTCACACCAAACCACCATCCCGCGGCGAATTTCCGGGATCGTGCAGACCATTTTACCGTCTATCCAGGTTCCTTTGATTTTTTTCACCGCGCCCATAAGATCCAGCGCGTAAACCTGGCCGGTTTTCTCCGCCGGGAAGGTGATTTTCACATTTTTCTCCGGAAGCTGGTTGGCGTTTTCGTTCGCTCTCAACCCTTTAAAATTGGCGATGAAAACGTGCGGTTTGCCATTCACTGCGCAAATCTGGGTGGAGACAAACGGCGAGGCGCTTACTTCTACCGCCGGCTGAAATTGCAGGTCTCCGCAAATTTCCCGCACGAAATCATTCTTGAGCCGATCAAATGCAGCGTCTTCATGTTTGCCGGTGAGCGCCAGTTCATTAAAATCTTTATCAACCGCCTGGTAGTAAATTTCCCCGATGCAGAAGGGGTGATACAGGAATTTTTTTCCGGAGACGGACATAGCTTTTTCGCGGGTATCCCGAATGCCCAGCAGTTTGTGGAGCGGATTTTCCGCCCGGCGCTGCCTTAGATAATCATACGCCCCGCTCTCCCCGGTAATCATCAGGCTTTTACCGGATTCCACAAAGGTTTTCAGTTGCGCCAGTTCTTCTTCGTCAAGGCATTTTACATCCGGCAGAATGAGGATCTCTCCGCCAAAATTTGCCAGCGTTCGGGGGGTTACGATTTGAAATTCCAGGTGCGCTTGCAGCAGCAAATACATCACGCCGCGATAGGAGGGAATAAACTCATCCACAAAATAGTTGCGGGTTTTCTGGGAGAAATACACTCCAACCGGTTTGACCGGTTTACGCGGCAGGTAAAAGGTTTTTTCGTGCTCGCCGATCCATTGGAAAATCCGTTTACGCGCCTCGTAATCGTTGGAGCCGGACATCACGTGATTGGCGGCGTCCCAGCAGTTGGTCCCGGCCATCACCTGCGACATCATCAGGTTTTCCATGGCCTCGGCGGGTTTGATTTTTTCGTGATTTTCCCAGGAGTAGGTGAGCATCCAGGAGGCTTTGCCTTCCGCAAAAGCGCGGAATGAATACATGCCGGCCATAAACCCGAACCAGTCCGCCGGCTGGCGGTCCGCGGATTTGTAACCGCCGGCGCTGTATTCGTGGGCTACCACGTCCACCACCTGGTACATTTCGTAAACATCGGCGCCCACCCGCACCGCGGATTCTTCGATGCCGGGGTAAATTTCCGCAATGGTGATAAAATCCGGGTTGACCGAACGGCCGTTTTCCGCCACCTCTTTCATAAACTCCGTGAGGGTGCGGATGCGAAAATCCACCCATTTGATGAAGTTGGGATCGCTGAAATCGCCCAACTTGATAGCGGTTTTGGCGTTCAGCCCGCTCGCCGCCTTAAACGCCGCCAGGGTGTAGTTGTCGAAGCTGGCCCAGGTATCTTCCCAGCCCTCAAAGTGCGTCATCCAGTAGGGAATATCCACAAACACCCCGTCCATGCCGGTGGCGGCAATCTGGCGGATGCGTTCCATGAATATTTCCCGCCATTCCATCGCGTAGGGGGTGATCCAGACGTCCTCATCGCCTTCATCGATCCAGAAGGCGTCGCCGCCGCCGAACACTGCCGGGCGCCCGTTAATATCGCGCTGCACCCAGTCGGGATGATCCTTGAAAAAAGTGTGTTCCTTCTGGTCGGCGTTGTCGGTAATCGTCTCCAGGCCCTCGGTGTAGATAAACACTTTGTTTCCGGCGGCGTGGGCTTTTTCTGCCATCGCCTTCATTGCCTGCAGTTTTTCGGCGGGATTGAGGAAACTCTCGTAGTAGCCGGTCAGGCTGTTATCGGTTTCGATGCCGAAAACGTGGGTTTCACCGGCGCTTTGAATGATTCGATCCACGTTGTTGATATTCAGCCCGTGCCCGGCAATGCGCACGTAGTGGGTCCAGTTTTGCGAAGGCGTTTCCGGGGTTGGCGTCTGGGCGGGGCAGGGCAGAATGAGTAGCAAGAAAACAGCAAATACTACAACGCGAAGATGGTTTGGGGGGTTCATGGGGTCGGATTCCTCTTTTGGTTATAACCGGAGTGCAAAATTTATTTTGCACTTAGTCTTGGCAAGATTTGCTACGGAAGCCGAGTAAATTCGCCATTCAGCTTTGAGGCTCTCAAATGAAAAGTGGAGGATTTTCGTTAGAGTATAATTTTAGCGCAAAATAAATTTTGCACTCCCGGGCGTTACTCGAACAAAAAGGTTCCGAACTTCCGGTACTCGTGAAAGCGCACCTCGATGGGCTGCCAGGCCCAGTAAGCCATCTGTCCCCGGTCGTAGTCGCAGCGATAGAGATTGGCGCGCCAGCGGGATCCGGAGACTGGAGGCACATTGCCAAGCGGCTTCAACAATTTGTAAGGAATGAAAAACTCCGCGATCCAGGCGCTGATCTCCGCCCCGCTTTTTTTCTCCCCGCCCTCCACGCCGGTGGCATGGAGAATTTTGCGGTCGCCCTGGTAGTGCCAGGGCAGCCAGCCTATGAAATCGCCTTTATTATTGGGAACCAGCAGGGGCAGCTCGTAATTCAGGGGCGATAATTCATATTCAAAGTAGGCCGGGAAATTTTCATCCGGCCACAGGAAAACTTCCACCACGTCTTCGTTCCACAAATCCAGGAAATCGGCGGCCATGCTGGCGCTCAGCTTTTGGTCCTGGCAATGAAACAGGAAATAGAGGCCGCTTTCGGAGTAGAGCACTTTCACCCGGGTTTCAAAAGAGTCGCCGACGGTTTTCCGCTGCGGAATGTTTACCCATTCGGTTCTCGACCAGTTAGAATTTTTTCCGTCGCCGACGATGGCGAACTCCGTGGTCTTTTTGACGATGAGAGGAGCGGATTCCGGCTCGCCGGGGGGTAATTCCTGTCCATGCTGCCAATTGCCAGTGCCCATAATGATCAACGCGCATCCTACGATAAAGTGTTTCATTGCATATTCTCGCAAAAGGGTCAGAGACCTCAAAAACTCCGAAAATCCAAACTAAAGTCAGCCGCACCTATGTTTAATTTCTTAACAGAAGGCAACGGAGAAAACGGAGAAAACGGAGAGGTTTTGTTCTACTAACTCCGTTTTCTCTGTCATCTCCTGTTTAATTCTGTTCCAGGTGTTTGGCGCTCCGGGCAAATTACTGCGGCGTAGCCTCTAATAGTAAATAGCGGGTGAATTCGACCGGGAGCTGCGCGGTTGGGCCGGTTACTGCGCCGTGGTCCTTTTCGTTCACGTAATCATACACCTGGTAGGATTTTTTCTCCAGGCCGCGCAATTCTACCATACCCTGGTAAGCGCCGGCGTAGAAGGCGTAATACATCTTCCCGTCTTTTTCGATGGCATGGGTTTCCGGGCGGTCGAAGCCGAGATCGTACAATTCGCCGCGGTAGATTCCTTTGGAAAGCATTTTATCCAGGTAGATGGCAGTCCATTTCTGCCAGAGCGGCTCCTTTTCGGGAGCCAAATCTACTTCCGAATCTTTTTTAGCGCCCACCGGCCAGGTAAATTTGGTTCCCACCACCCCGCCAATGCCCACCGTAGAAGCGAAATCATCCTTGCCGTCGCTCAGCTCCACGTGGTCGCCGTAGTAGGGAACCGACAAGCCCATCAAGGCTTTGAGGGTTTTTCCTTTCAGGCGAATTTGCCAGGAATTGGTGGGATCGGAAGCCACCGGCTGGTTCATATAGGGCATGGTATGGAAGGCATACGCGGTTCCGCAGGGGCAAATCTGCACCACCGCCTGCGGTTTAATGCTCAGCGCGGTTTGGTAAATCACCTTGAAAAATTCCGGCACTTTCTCAACCGCTTCTTCCGGGTAAGCATGGTTGTGGGCGGGATTGTAGCAGGGCGGCGCGCCGTTCAAATGCTGGCCGTCGATTTTCAGCCCGTCGTAATCCCAGGTTTTCATAATTTTTTCCACCAATTTTTTGGTGTATTCCTGCACCGGCGGGTAAGCCGGGCACAGGTAGTAGGCGTCCCACCAACTGATTTTCTGTTGGGAACCGTCTTCATTCAGCAAAAGATATTCCGGGTGATCGCGGATCAGATCGGTGCCGGGGTCCACCGCCAGCGGCGCCCACCACAAGCCCGGCTTTATCCCGGCCTGGTGGATGGTGCGGGTAAACTCCTGCATGTCTTGATCGCCCCGGGGGTACTTGGATTTTACCAGGTACCAGTCCCCTTCCGCAGTCTGCCAGCCGTCGTCTAACACCGCCCATTGGTAACCTAATTCTTTCACTTTCGGGAGGGTGTTGTAAATCTGCTCCATGGTAAAATTGCGCTCGTAGCCCCAGGCGCACCAGGCCGGCTCGTAGGCGGTTTCCGGGTATGCCGCGGGGAGAATTCCCTGTTTCTCCATAAAGCGGCGGTATTCCGCCAGGGTATGGAAATAATCCCCCCGGTGCACGGACACAAACGTGGTGAAAGTGGCCAGGCTCTCGCCCGGCTTGAGCACCCGGTTGGCCTGGTATTCCACCCCCGCCGTTGCGAAGGTCTCTTCAGGCCCGCTGATCATGGTGACCGGCAGGGAGACCAGCTTCGGGGCCATTTCCAGGTGGCCGGCGCCTAACCCGGCGTCCCTGCGCCAGACGTCCACTACCGGGGTTCCGCCGCCGTAATCGCTGGCGTTCATACCCATATAATTTCCCTGGCTGAAACCGGGACGAAGAGGCAGCACCCAATCCGGGCGGCTGTCATAAGAACCGCCCTGGAATGACCAGAACACTGTTTCACCTTCGGCAGCCGGCGTCGCCTTAATCCGGTAATGGTTGTTCACCCAGCGGTCGATTTGGATGTCCGTTTCCCCGGCGTTGGTATAAACGACCCGGAAAACCGCCATGCCCGGAAAATCATCATACACCGTCACGGAGACTTCTTTGCGCAAATTGCCGGCCTCGCCGGTCACGGTCAACTGTTTCGCGCTGCCGATTTTATCCGTGACGAGCGTTTCCTGCTGGCCGGTAAAAGCGAAATCGGTCAGATCATTACCGGCCACGGTGATGAATTCGGAAGGGGTATAGCCGGTCAGGACGATCTCTTTCCCATCAAAAAATGCGGCGACCTGCCCGTATAAATAATGATTGAATCCGATCCGGATATTTTTCCCGGCAACCTGCGCGACCGG
The DNA here is from genome assembly GCA_964522165.1 of uncultured Calditrichaceae bacterium. Taxonomy (GTDB): domain Bacteria; phylum Calditrichota; class Calditrichia; order RBG-13-44-9; family J075; genus JABWBP01. The sequence continues at coordinate 277 of CAZFVV010000237.1, read as the reverse complement.
TTTGGGACCGCTCTGGCAGGCAGTCGCCGCCATGATCAGGATTATGGCCGGAAGTATGAAAAGTATCATCGTTTTGCATTTCATTGCTGTCTCCGTTCTTTGAGGTCGTTGTTTATTTTGTGATGTTACCCGAATCTCACCACCCGGGTCTGAAGCCCCGGAAAATTTCTCTACCCGGGGTGGCGCACCGATGGCGCTTACCCCGGGCTATGGTGTTTAATTCCGGCCATCCGCATAGGCGTAAACCTAAGCGAGCGAAACCGTCAATCGGGGTTAA
>CAZFVV010000236.1:0-5633 GCA_964522165.1 uncultured Calditrichaceae bacterium | reverse complement strand
CTACAGAGGGATCGCAATTGTGAGTCAGTATATCAAAGTCTTAAAGTAGAACTACGGATCAAAGAAATATTTTAACTCAAAATAGAGGAATGGATCTGTCAACCCAGAAGCTTTACAAGGAGATCAAAAATCTTGAAGAAAAAGACCTCTGGCTGTTTTTAGCCCGCCTGTTGTCGGACGATGAAATTATTCAGGAAATAGAGCGGCTGGGCTATCTCAAACTGAGCGAAGAGGCTTTTGAATTTTGGAATGATCCCCGGGAAGACGTTTACCAGGATTATGCCCGGCCAATTGGGGAGAAGAACAATTGAAACCCGGCGATATTATCCTGATCGATTTTCCTTTTACAATTCCCACGCAATCTAAAGTTCGCCCTGCAGTGGTCATCACCCAGACTAAGGACTAGTACATCGCGGCAGAGTTAGTCCGCGCCAGACTTACTGGTTGCGAAATTCAACTTCGCAACCCAATTGCGTGCCGAAGTTGAACTTCGGCATGAGGATCGACGGACTTTCTCTGCCGGGGAGTACTAGTACCGCGATATTGTGATTTGTGCAATTAGCTTGATATTGCCAGGAAAAATCTCAAACCGCGAGATTCTGATTCGAAAAGACGATCTTTTATCCGCCCAAACCGGCTTGCGAGTTGATTCGGTGATAAAAATTGATCGGATTGCCACTTTGCGGCAGGCTAATGTTATCACTAAAATCGGGACATGCTCTTCCGAGTTATGGGATAAAGTTGTGGAGAAATTCTCCAATCTGGCCCATTAAGGCTGCATAGCATATTAGAAGCGTCATTTTGCTATCCCGTTGATATTCTCCCACCTCCCTCCGGCGAGTTTTTTCCCGGAAGCCGTATCCATCACAACAGCGGTTAAGGAGGATGTTAAATTTGTGGCTGAATCAAAAAGGAGCCGTTTTGCCCGCTCCTACGCTGCAATGCCTGAAATAATTTGAAGGATCGCCATGAGCGTTACCGCCATTCTATTCTGCCTGATCTATTTCACCGGGCTGATTATGACCTTCCGCAAGCCGGTGTACGGCGTTTTTACATATATCTTCGAGTGGCATAATCACCCGCCCTACTTCTGGTGGGGCGATGATATACCGGATAACCCGTTAGGCTGGTCGTTTACGGTTGCCATTGTCACCCTGCTCAGTTGGCTGATCCACCGCGGTAAACAAAATCCCCTGGAAAAACCGGATTTCCGCCCCGCCTTCTGGGTCGCCCTGATGGTGCTGAATATGTACTTCGTTTCCTACATGCACGCGGTCGTTCCCGAGGCCAGCTACTCCAAGGCTTTCGAGATCTTCAAAGTTCTGATCAATTTTGTGTTGATGATCTCCATTGTCCGCGATTACGAGGACTACCGGAAAATGGTCTGGGTGATGATCCTCTGCTTAGGTTATTGGGGCTGGATTGCTTACAATGAAGGGTCCAACCGGGATATTGGAATGATTGCGCCCAACGCCACGGAGGAAAACGCGGTTTCCGCCCACGTGGTGGCGGTGCTGCCGTTCATCGGAATGTATATTCTGACCAGCAAAAATCGTTGGGGCAAAATCTTCGCCGCGCTGACGATCCCCTTTCTGTTCAACCTGATCATCCTGGCCAATAGCCGGGCTTCTTTCTTAGGATTGTTAGTGGTGGGGGTATTTTCGATTTTCTTAGTGAAAGGCCGGGCGCGGTATGCGGTGATTGCCGGGCTGGTTATCGGGGGATTCTTATTCACCCAGTTGACCAATGAACAATTCTCCGAACGCCAGACCATGGAAACCTACGACGACGGTTCCGCGACCAGCCGCCTGCACATCTGGGGGGGCGCTTACCGGATGTGGAAAGACCATCCCTACGGGGTGGGCGGGGGAGGTTTTGCGGAGCTTTCGCTCGATTACATCCCGGAAATCGATGATGATAAAACCCAGCACAATACCTTTGTAGCGGTGTTGACGGACTGGGGATTCATCGGCATCATCCTGTACCTCGGTTTCCTGGGTCATATTTTTTACCTGAGCTTCAAATCCAAACGCCTCTCCAAAAAAGTGCCCGAATTCCGCAAATATTCCCTGGAAATGACCGCGGCGCAGTTGGGTTTGTTGGGAATCTGCGCGGCCGGTATCTTCCACAGCCGCCAGTACGCCGAAATCGTGTTCTGGTTGAGTTCCTTTGTCATGATGATTTACAACATGCAAAAAGCGGAATATGAGCGATTGAAAAAAGAAACTCACCCGGAAGCGGCTGTGCCGGCAGCGGAGCCTGAAATCGCCTTACCAACCCCGGTAACCCGATGAAACGTCTATTGATTATTACCACCAATTATCCTCCCAATCTTTCCATCGGAACCCAGCGGATTCTGCGAATCTGCAAATACCTGGATCCCTCCGCATGGGCCGTCGCGGTGCTGACTTTGAAGGAAAATTATCATCCCCTTCCTCCCGGCCGCGCCGAAAACGGCAAACTATCCTACCTCGACCGGGTTACGGTTTACCGCACCCATAAATTTGACCTGGTGTTTTTTTTGCTGAACCTCCGGCACGCCATGCGCTCCCGGCTGAGGCGCGGTTCCGTGAAACAGGCGCGCCCGGTCTTCAAATTGGCAGATTCCGGCGACTCCGAGGGCGCTCCCCGCCCGGAGGTCGCCAAATGGCAGGGAGGCTGGTGGCAAAATTTGAAGGATTTTATCACCGATATTTTTCAATTCCCGGACAAGCACGTCACCTGGCTGCCCCTGGCGGTGCTCAAAGGCTACCGCATCATCAAAAAAGAGCGGGTGGACGTGATCTTTTCCAGCTCCCCCTCCCACAGCCTGCACTTGGTTTCCACCATTCTCAAAATCCTCACCGGCAAAAAATTAGTGGTCGATTTCCGGGATCCCTGGGCGCGCTCGCCCTGGGAGGCGGCGGAACGCACCCTCAACGCCTTCGAGCGCTGGAAACACCGCCGGATCATCGGTTTTGAACGCTGGGTGGTGAGCAAGGCCGACCAGGTGACCCTGATCACCCGCCAGATGCAGCAGGATTTTATCCGCAGTTACCCGGGCCTTCCGGCGGAGAAATTCAAGTTTTTCTCCAACGGGTACGACCCGGAAAGCGCTTCCACCCCTCCCGCGGGGGGCGATCAAAACGGCGCAAAAGCCGGGAAAGTCACCTTTATCCACGCCGGCTCGCTCTATAAATTTCGCGATCCTACCCCCATCCTCTACGCGCTGAAGAACCTGGCCGAACGCGGCGAGATCGAGCGGGAGAAAATCCTGTTTCAGTTTATCGGCGGGGTTACCGCGGACCTGGCGCATGTTCCCTTGCTGGCAAAGGAGCTGAATATCGAAGATATGGTCAAGTTTTTACCCCGGGTCAGCTACGCCAAAGTGATGGAAATGATGGCGGAAAGCCAGGCGCTCATCCTGTTGCAGCCCCTCACCAAACTGCAACTGCCCGGCAAATTTTTCGACTACCTCTGCCTGGGCAAGCCGATTTTTGCCGTGGCGGAGAAAGAGAGCGCCACCGCGGCCGCGGTGGAAGAGGGCTTCGGCGTTTTTGCGGATTACAACGACGTCCGCGACGTGGAAAAGGGCATCCTGTTCCTCTATCATCATCCGGAGTACAACCTGGATTTCATCCGGGAACACCGGCAACGCTTCGATATGTCAAAATCCATCGAAACCTTCCGGGAGATTTTGGAGTCATAGTTTCGCAAAATTCGCCCCTTCCCCGTTTTGACTTGAATCAACCCCGCCTTCATTCAAATCCCCATATTTACCTGTTGAGCGCCGCAACGGCGCGTTTGGACAAAAAGGGAATTATGTCTCACACACACTTATCGGAAGGATTATGATATGACCATCGAACAGATTTTCAGCGAATGCTTCAATATCCCGGTCGAACAAGTTCACGATAATATAAAATACCAGGAAATCGAAAAGTGGGACTCTTTGAACCACCTGAAATTTACCGCCCGCCTGGAAGAAGTGTACGACATCGAATTAGACATGGATGACATTATCAATATGAGCAGTGTGAAAAAGATCAGGGATATCCTCCAAAATTACGGAGTCGCTGCATGAATTTCACGGATTATGCGTTTGAAACCTCGGCGTTCCTCGACAAGGACGTGATCGTGGGGAATGCCGAACAGATTTCCTACCCGGCGCTGTACCGCGAGGCTTGCCGGATTGCCGCACATTTGAACTACATTGCCGGGGAGGATCAAAAAATCCTCCTCATCGGCGAAAATTCGGTGTTTTTCGTGGCCGCTTACTTAGGGATCATCAAATCCGGCAACGTTTGCGTGCCGGTCAATCCCGCCATCGGCGCGGAAGCGCTGGCGCACATCGTGGGGCAGTGCGGGGCGAAGATCGGGTTCATCCAGAAACGCTCGATGGAAAAATTCAGCCCCCTGTTCGAGCAGGTTTTTGACGAATCCGCCCCGGCGGCCTTTCCCGATCCGGCACCAACCCCGCCCGCAACTCAAAACTCAAAACTCGAAACTCGAAACTCAAAACTCGAAACTCGAAACTCGAAACTCGACACCGCCTTCAACCCCTCCCGCCTGGCGGAAATCCTCTTCACCTCCGGCTCCACCGCCCTTCCCAAGGGGGTGATGCTCACGCACGGCAACCTCATCGCCAACACCGAGTCGATCATCGAGTATTTAGAATTGAGCGAAGCCGACCGCATCGAAGTGGTGCTCCCCTTTTATTACTGCTTCGGATTGTCCCTCCTGCACACCCACCTGCGGGTGGGCGGCTCCATGGTGCTGAACAACACTTTTATGATGCTCAACACCGTCATCGAAGACCTGCAAACCTATCAATGCACCGGGTTTTCCGGGGTTCCCAGCCATTACCAGATCATTCTCCGCAAGTCGCGGCGCTTCAAAGAGACGAAGTTTCCGCACCTCCGCTACGTTACCCAGGCCGGGGGCAAGCTGCCGGTGCCGTTTATCAAAGAGTTCACGGAAGCGTTTCCGGCAGTAAAATTTTACGTGATGTACGGGCAAACCGAAGCCACCGCCCGGCTCTCCTACCTGCCCCCGGAGATGCTCCCGGCCAAAATCGGCTCCATCGGCAGGGGAATTCCGGGGGTGAAATTGGAGGTGCTCGACAAAGCCGGCCAGCCGGTAAAACCGGGCGAGGTGGGGGAATTGGCGGCCAGCGGCGGGAACATCATGGCCGGGTATTTTCAGGACCCGGAATTGACCGCCCGCACCATTCGCAACGGTAAGCTCTTCACCGGCGACCTGGGCGCCGTAGATGAAGACGGCTACATCTACATCGTGGCGCGGGAGAAAGAATTCATCAAAGTGGGCGGGGAGCGGGTCAGCCCCAAGGAGATCGAAGAGGTGATCGTGCGCCTGCCGGAAGTGGTGGATTGCTCCATCATCGGGGTGCCGGATGACCTGTTGGGCGAGGCGGTCAAAGCCTACATCGTGCTCAACGGCAAAAATCTGAAAGAGAGCGACATCATCGCCTACTGCACCCGGCACCTCAGCTCCACCAAAATTCCCAAGTACGTGGAGTTTATCGACAAGATTCCCGTGAGCGCCACCGGGAAAAAAGAGAAAGCGCGGCTGTTGGAACTGCATTCCGCCACTTAGGAGTGCCACGAAGTGGCTCCTTTGGAGCAAAACTTCAG
>CAZFVV010000235.1:3213-5822 GCA_964522165.1 uncultured Calditrichaceae bacterium | reverse complement strand
CTGGTGGGCTATATTCGAACGTCCCTGGCGGGACTGAGAATCATGAAAAGTTAGTAACATTGGGCTTTAGCCCCTAAATTGTAAGGGCTGAAGACTATTGGGTTTAAAACCCCATTCGTTTTTGATTTTCCGTTTTCCACGAGCTGAAGCTCGTGGCTATTCAATAATTTATAGAACTGAATACATCGTTTAAAAAGTTTTTTAATACCGGCGTTTACGCATTTACCCCTCGTTCACTCGCTCTGCGGGTGAACGCCGCTTAAGAGGCTCTGCCTCAAGTTCGTAACACGACGCGATGCAGAGCATCGCGCCACGCGTTCCAGACCGTTGGAACGAGAAATATCAGAAAACTTGTTAAACGGTGTACTGAACAGCCCGACCGCTGGCCGCTGAAAGCTGACAACTGACCGCTCCTGCATTCCCGGCAAAAAAGCATTGCAAAGCCGGGGGCGGAAGCCTAAATTTTCCGCGCCCCGGTGCAGGTTGTTCTTCAACGGCCTGTAAGTGACGGGGCGGAGCTGTGCCCGGTGAACGTTGAAGATTGAAGAATGAAGATTGGAGCGACGGGCAGGTTTCATATCCGGAAAAGCACTTCATCCTTACGGTAAGCACTCAGGAAATTCAACCGAAAACAGGAGCAAACCCAACATGAAGCAAACCTTTCATCTGGCGGTCATCGGCTGCGGGCGCTGGGGATTGAACCATCTCCGCACCGCCCTGCAAATCTTCGGCAAAGAGGTAAAATACGCCTGCGACATCGACCCCGCTAAGCAGGAAACCGTGCAGAATCTCATCTCGTCGCTCAAGACCGCTTCTTCCCCGCAAATCCGCTTTACCACGGAGATCCGCGACATTTTGAACGACCCCGGCGTCAACGCGGCCATCCTGGCTACCCCCGCGGAAACCCACTATCCCCTGGCCAAATCTCTTTTGGAGAGCGGAAAGCACCTGCTGGTGGAGAAACCCCTGGCGCTCTTCTCTTACCAGGCCCGGGAGTTAGAGCAGTTAGCCGCCAAGCAGAGACGCATCCTCATGGTCGGCCACCTGCTGCTCTTTCACCCCGCCATTCGCAAGATCAAGCAAATGATTCAGGAAGGAACGTTGGGAAAGCTGCAATACGTCTATAGCAACCGCCTGAATTTAGGCACCGTGCGCAAGGAGGAAAATATCCTCTGGTCCTTCGCCCCGCACGATATTTCGGTGCTGCAATATTTTATCGGGAAAGACCCCCTGGAAATCGACGCCAAAGGGGGCATTTTTTTGCAGCCCGGCATCCACGACGTTACCCTCACCACCCTCACCTACCCGGATAATATCCAGGCGCACATTCACGTCAGCTGGCTGCACCCCTTCAAGGAGCACCGCCTGGTGGTCATCGGCGACCGGAGCATGGTGGTATTCGAGGATACCAAACCCGCCGACAAACTGGCCCTCTATCCCAAGGGAATCGACTGGATCAAAGGCCAGCCGATCGCCCGGGACGAGGGCTTCCAGGCCATCGAATACGAGAATACCCCGCCCTTGCAGGCGGAGTTGGCGCATTTCCGGGAGTGCGTGCTCAAGGGAACCGCCCCGCTCACCGGCGGGAGCAACGGAACCAAGGTGCTGGAAATCCTGGAACAGGCCCAGGCAAAGCTGGAAAAACACGAGCATGAATTGCCCCCCGCGCCCCCGGCCGCGGAGCCATCCGCTAAAGCGAATTATTTTGTGCACGACACCGCCCGCTTAGATGAAGGCTGCGAGGTAGGGGAGGGCACTAAAATATGGCACTTCAGCCACGTGCAGAGCGGCGCTAAAATCGGTAAAAAGTGCAGTTTGGGGCAGAACGTGAACGTGGGCAACAACGTCAGGATCGGCAACTTCGTGAAGATTCAGAACAACGTCTCGGTGTACGAAGGCGTGGAGCTGGAAGATTACGTCTTCTGCGGCCCCTCCATGGTCTTCACTAACATTCTCAATCCCCGCAGTGAATTTCCCCAGCGCGGGGCGGAGTTTTACATCAAAACCCTGGTGAGATACGGCGCTTCCATTGGCGCGAACGCCGTCATCGTGTGCGGGCACACCATCGGGCGCTTTGCCTTTGTGGGCGCCGGGGCGGTGGTAACCAAAGACGTGCCCGAATACGCCCTGGTGGTGGGCAATCCCGCCCGCATCGTGGGCTGGATGTGCCGCTGCGGAACTAAATTGGAGTTCAAAAAAGACCACGCAATATGCGGTAAGTGCAGCCGGGAGTACCATAAAACCGGCGATAAAGTGGTATATGAAAAAGAGTGAGGTAATGGGCAGTTGCCAATTAAAGGAAGGTGAACAAAATAAGAGGTGATAAAAAATGGGAAAAATCATCATTGAAATCCCCGATACCATAGCTCGCAATGCTAAAATACCTCTGCAAGAGGTTGGCATACAGTTTAAACAAGAATTGGCGTTGAGATTGTACGAGAGAAGAATCCTTTCATTTGGAAGAGCCAGAGAATTAGCTGGATTGTCAAAGTGGGAATTCCATAGACTTCTGGGCAAAGCCCGCATAGAGAGAAACTATGATTTGGAAGAATTTGAATCAGATATGCGTACGGTGGAGAAACTAAGTTGAAAGTCGTTGCAAACTCATC
>CAZFVV010000235.1:1757-3113 GCA_964522165.1 uncultured Calditrichaceae bacterium | reverse complement strand
AGGCAAGGGTATTAGCCAGAAAGTATGGATTAAATGTCATGGGAACCGTAGGCAATCTTGTTTGGGCAAAAAAAGCCGGCCGTATAAAGACGCTCAAAGATATCCTTGATGATTTGATAACTTTGGGTAATTTTCGAATTTCAAATGCAATCTACAGGCACGCTTTAAAGGAGGCTGGCGAAAAGTAGAGTTGCCAACAATCCCGCCCGCATCGTGGGCTGGATGTGCCGCTGCGGAACTAAATTGGAATTCAAAGTTGATACGATGCCCGGTTTTTCAGCCCCTACGGGGGGGCTAAAATTGATGGAAAATACGTACAATCGAACCTGCACCCCCCATTATCAGAACTCGTTACGGGTTCCATTTTAACCAATAGATATTCGTTCAGTATGATGAAAATTTCAAAACCGAAAACTGCCAGCGAATATGCGTTGGGCTGCCTGGAGGCGCTGCAGAATAGCAGCGCAGGTAGATTCCTGGTTATAGGCGGCGCTTTCGGGTTAGCACATTATTATGAATATCGCATGACCAAAGATATTGACGCCTGGTGGACTGAGGATGCCGGGGAAAAGGAAAAAGAAGAAGTCATACGATTATTGGAAGCAGCCCTGGCAAGATTCGGCGAAGTACGGCTGCGGCGATTTGGCGACGTGGTGAGCGTTGATCTTCGCAAGGATAAAGAGGTGGTATTCAATTTCCAGATTGCCGCTCGCAGCGCTCTATTACGAACTCCTTTAGAAAGCCCCTGGCCGCCGGTCGCCCTCGACTCCTTAGATGATCTAATTGCTAGTAAAATGACCGCCGTAATTGAAAGAGGCGCCCCCCGTGATTTTGTTGATATTTATGAAGTATGTAAACAAAACCTGGTAACTGTTTCCCAATGCTGGGAGCTTTGGCAAGAACGTGAGAAAAAACGCGGTGTAGATTCTCCCGACCCTGCCCTCGGCTGCGAAGGATTGCTCCTGCACCTCAGCCGCATTGAAAGAGTCAGGCCGTTGGAATCCATTCGTGATGTAAACCAACGAAAACATGCCGAAGCAGTACGGAATTGGTTCAAATATGAGTTCTGTAAAGAAAGAAATCCCCTGGATTGACGGAAGCCTGTATCCCGACCGGGAAGTTCCGGCGTCCCTGGATAGCTTGAACGATAAAATCGATTTTATCGCCCGGTTATGCAGCGCCTGGGATTTTGGGCTGCTGCCCCTGCCGCAGACCCTGGCCCGGGTGGTAAAACCGGATTGGAGAGCAGCGGTGGAAGAAACCCGGCTGCTCACCTCTTGCGCCTATCATTTGCTCCGGGAATTCCAGGGGTTGAAAGCGCTTCCCTATATCGGTCCCTCCTTCCCGGAAATTCTC
>CAZFVV010000235.1:0-1657 GCA_964522165.1 uncultured Calditrichaceae bacterium | reverse complement strand
TCTTGCATCTTGAATTCTTGCATCTTCTAATCTTGCACTCCTAACCCCCCGAGGAAGCCATGATAAAGACCAAAAGAGAAAACATCCAGTTCATCGACTTGAAAGCCCAGCAGGCCCGCATTCGCGAGCAAATCGAAACCCGCATCCGCAAGGTGCTGGATCACGGCCAGTACATTATGGGGCCGGAAGTGCGGGAGTTAGAAGCCCAATTGAGCGCCTACGTTGGCGTTAAGCACTGCATCACCTGCGCCAGCGGCACCGACGCCCTGCTGATGCCCCTGGTGGCCTGGGGAATCGGCCCCGGCGACGCGGTGATTACCACCCCGTTCACCTTCATCTCTACCGCGGAAGTGCTGGCGCTCTTGGGCGCTACCCCGCTCTTCGCGGACATCGACCCGCTCACTTACAACCTCGATCCCGCCCAATTGGAAAAAGTGCTGCACTCCGAACGGGTGAAGAAAAACGGCCTGAAGGTGAAAGGAATCATCCCGGTGGACCTCTTCGGCCAGCCCGCGGATTATGAGGAGATCGAACGATTCGCCCGGCAGCACGGCCTGTGGGTGTTAGAAGACGCCGCCCAGGCCTTCGGCGCGGAATACAAGGGGCGCAAAACCTGCAGCTTCGGCGAGGTCGCCGCCACTTCTTTCTTCCCCGCCAAACCCCTCGGCTGCTACGGCGACGGGGGAGCGATCTTCACCAACGACGATGATCTGGCGGAAAAGCTGCGCTCCATCCGGGTACACGGGCAGGGCAGCGACAAATACGACAACGTGCGCATCGGCATCAACGGGCGTTTTGATACCATGCAGGCCGCGGTGCTGCTGGCCAAATTGGAGATCTTCGACGAAGAAATCGCCCTGCGCAACCGCGCGGCGGCGCGTTACAGCGAAAAATTGTCCGGCAAATTCGTCATCCCCGCGGTCAAAGAGGATCGCAGCAGCGTCTGGGCGCAGTATTCCCTCCTCAGCGAAGACCGCGACGCAGAGCTGGCCCGCCTGAAAGAGCTGGGCATTCCCACCGCTATTTACTATCCCAAACCCCTGCACCTGCAGGATGCTTTTCGTTACCTCGGATACTCCGCGGGAGACTTCCCGGTTACCGAGCGCTGCGCCGGGCGCATCTTCAGCATTCCCATGCACCCCTATTTGGGGGAAGAAGAGCAGGGGTATATTATCAAGGGGTTGCTGGGGTAGGGAAGGAGGGGGGCTATGCGGCCGGATTTAACAGCCGCCCTGAATTTACCAATGATCTGGATATCTGGATCGACAACCGTTCATCACCCAATCGCCCAATATTTCCTTTCTATTTTCCCCGGTTTTTTAATAGTTTACCGTTGAATATCTCGACAATGTTAAATTTCAAAAGAGTTAGACAGGATAAACAGGATTGACTGGATTTATGATTAAGAAAATGTCCGAAAATAATTCAAATAATCCTGTTTGATCCTGTCTATCCTGTCAAAAATCCTGTTTTAACATTGAACCTTATTCCAGGATAAGTGGTTGTTTTATAATGTAATGAATAGCCCCCGGTGTGCTGCGCCCACACTTACCCGCGATATAATTCCTGAAAATTCGTGCCTGCCTGACTGCATTGGGCAGGTAATTCGTGGTTAAAAAATGAGCCTTCATTTTCCGGAAAAATGAGGCTATATTTC
>CAZFVV010000234.1:3821-5914 GCA_964522165.1 uncultured Calditrichaceae bacterium | reverse complement strand
GCCGATTTAAGGATCGAATTATGTCTGATAACGCGAAAATATATTCTTCCAATAACCACCCGGTGGAATTCGATATCTACGGCATGGCCGGGGTGCGACTCATCAATCCCTCCCCTGCCGATACCGAGGCGGTGACCCGGCAACTGGGGCCGCTGCACGCCGTACTGGAGGGAGAGCCGGATATTACCATCCAATTCGTCGAGGAAATTCCCACCCCCACTTTGAACTATTTAGGATTGGATTTCGTGGGCTTCGACGAGGAAGGATTGTATATCCTGAAGAGCAAGAAAGCCCGCGCCAAAGTGCGCATCCCCTTCGAGCAGATCGGCCAGCCCCTGGAAATTCTCTGCGAGACCGGCCTGCGCCGGGTTCCCCTGCTCACCGCCATCATCAACCTGGCCATGATCCGCAAGGGGCATATTCCCCTGCACGCCGCGGGATTCGAGTACAACGACGCCGGGGTGCTGGTTACCGGCTGGTCCAAAGGGGGCAAAACCGAGGCGCTGCTCTCCTTTGCCGACCACGGGGCGCGCTACGTCGGCGATGAGTGGGTATTCCTCTCCGCGGACGGCCGGCGCATGTTCGGCCTCACCGAGCCGATCCACGTGTGGGATTGGCAGACCAAGTATCTTACCCGCATCAAACCGCCGGTAAAACGGGAGAAGAAAATCCTTTTCAAGATGATCCGCACCCTCGACCGGGTCAATCGGGTGCTCTCGCGCCGGGGATGGAACCGGGCCTTTCCCCTGAAAATTCTCGATGAAGCCATGCCCGCGTTCAAACGCCAATTGCACGTGACCCTGCCCCCGCAGACGATTTTCGAAAAAGAAAAACTGCGCCGTGGCGCCCCGGTGGATAAAATATTTTACGTGGGAAGCTGGAACCGCCCGGAAATCCGGGTGGAACCGTTCGATGCCCGGGAAATCGCCGGGCGGATGGCGCACTCCAACCGCTTTGAATTGATGCCCTTTTTCGAATATTATCACGCTTTCCGGTTCGCTTTTCCGGAACGAGAAAACCCCTTTTTAGAGACGGTGCACGAGCGCCACGCGGAGCTGCTGCGCCGGGCATTGGAAGGCAAGGAAGCTTACCGGGTACTGCATCCTTACCCGGTCTCGCTAACGGAATTATTCCGCAGCATGGAACCCTTCTGCCAGGCGAATATCGCCGTGGGAAAAAATGCCGAGTGAGGTTTTTGAGGCGGATTTTAACCCTCCCGGGAAGCTCCGGGGTAATATTCCCGGAATTCAATAACCTTATAAAAATCTGTTTTGCTAAAAACGTTAATTGTCGCACTCCCGATTCAGTGTTTCAATTTAATTTCTGCGATGTTAACGAGAGCAGCTAAGCAAACAACTTTAGACACTTATAAAGCTAATTACAGATAGTCCCATTTCTTAACCGGAGGTATTTTTACCATGGATATAACCAATTTCCTGAAGGTCGATTTAACCCCCGCGCAAATCGGCATCAGCTTTTTGCTGGCCTTTGCGCTGGCCTTTATCTGGGCCACGGTGTATAAAAGAACCCACAGCGGGGTCGCTTATACCCGTTCCTTTTATCTCTCCCTGCTGCTGATTCCCCCCATCGTGGCCATGATTATGATGGCCATCGGCAGCAACGTGGCGCTGTCCCTCGGCCTGGTCGGCTCGCTGTCGGTGATCCGCTTCCGGGCGGTGATCAAGGACACCAAGGACATGACCTTCCTGTTCCTGGCCATCGGGATCGGCCTGTGCGCCGGGGCTACCGCCTGGATGGTGGGCATCATCGGCACCGTGGTCATCTCGCTGATCACCGTGGTGATGTCCAAAATGGGCAACACCAAGCCCGGCTCTTCGGATTATATTCTGATCTTCCGTTCCGGCGACAAAGAGCCCTGGAGCAAGGTGGATCCGGAAACCCAATCCATGATCAAATGGAAACAACTGCGCGGCGCCACCGACGTGGACCACGGCAAAGAATTTGAATACACCTACAGCGTGCGCCTGGCCGGAAAGGCCACCCCGGAAAAAATTATCCGTGGGATCAGCAACGGCAGCGGCGCTTTCCGCCAGGTTACCCTGATTACCCCGGAAAACCACCTGGAATTGTAG
>CAZFVV010000234.1:0-3721 GCA_964522165.1 uncultured Calditrichaceae bacterium | reverse complement strand
AGTCGCATGATTATTTTCAACCGGGTGGAGCACAAGTATTTTATCGACCGCACCACCTGGACGCCGCTGGAGCGGGACGTTCGCGCCCTGATCCAGGCGGACCGCTACACCGATACCACCGGGGGGTACGTGGTGCGCAGCATCTATTTCGATACCCCGGATTTCATGGAATACAATCGCAAGATGATGGGAATTGCCGAACGCCATAAGCTGCGCATGCGGGTGTACGGGGAAGACCCGGAGAACGCGCCGTTTGTGCGCCTGGAGATCAAATCGCGCTACATCAACGTGATCCACAAAATCACCGTTGACGTTCCCCGGGAGAAGTTTCCGGAAGTGGAAGATACTATGTATAACCACCGCGCCGCACCGGAGTGGTTGCTGGACGATCCGAACATCTCCAAGGAATTTTTCCGCATCCAGCGCCAGTATAATATGCAACCGCAGATTTTGGTGCAATATCGCCGCCGCGCTTACGAAAAGAACGAGCTTAGCCGGGTGCGCATTAACTTCGACTATGATTTGCAGGGTTCCCGCCACCTGGATCTGTTAGGGCCTTTGCAGGGCGCCCGTTCCCTGCTCAAATACGGCAATTGCATTTTCGAGATCAAGGTGGACGGGGTCATGCCCTTCTGGCTGCACAAAATGATCGCCAAGTACGATCTGCAAAACCAGGCCATCAGCAAATATTGCAACGCCGTGAAGGGGCAATCCTGGGCATCCCCCTTTGCCCGGCCGGATGAATTCATTTAGTGAAAGACCTCAAAGGTTTTGAAAACCTTTGAGGTCTTGCCCCCGAACTCCCTCTAAACTTCGAGGATGGAAACATGAAAAAGATGTTCAAAAATAAAGAAGTATCCGACGCGCTGGAAAGAGCCAGCAGCCCGGTGCGCTGGATCTGGTCGCGCCTGCCGGAAGCGCTCTTAGGGCTGTTTTGCATCCTGGTGATCATTTTCAGCATCTTGACCTACTTTCCGGCGATCAGCAAATTTGCCAGCAAGTTAGCCAGCGGGAATAAATATACCGCCACGCTGGAAGGGCTGCTCAATCCCTTCCGCAACCGCGGGGTGCTCTTAGAATCCGGCCTGCCGGTGTACGAACTCAAAATCCGCAGCCAGGAGTACGCCAAATTAGACGCCATCGCCCGGGAGTCGGTCAAAAAGGGCTGGATGAGCGACGACCTGAAAGTGTGGGCGGACGGGCAGTTTTTCTACAACGGCAAAAAATATAACGTGAAGGTGCGCCTGCGGGGGGATTTGCCCAACCACTGGAAGAATCCCAAGAAATCTTACCGCATCCGCTTCGGCAACCAGTTGGTGGAAGAAGACGGCAAAATGGTCAAAGCGCAAATCCCCTTTGAAGGGGGGGAGCGGCAGATCAACCTGATCATTCCCCAGGACCGGGAGTACATCCTGGCGCACTACGTGAACAGCTTAATGCGCGAAGGCGGGTTAGTGTCTCCCCGCGACCGGATGGTTATCCTGAGAATCAACGGGGTGCTGCAAGGGGTGTATTACGAGGTGGAGCACTTCGACAAACCCCTGCTGGCGTACCACAAAAGACCGGAGACCACCATTTTCGGGCAGAACGACCGGGTGATGCACTTCGAGCAGTACACCGACCTCGGCATTCCGGCGACTTCCGACGCCCGCTTCGATATCGGCTCTCAGCGCCGCCTGGTGGAGCGCGAGGGGGTCCTGGCCATGAACGCTTTCCAGGTGCTGATCGATCACTCTCTCAAGCCCACGGAAGAGAATTTCAAGCGCGTGCGCGAAGTGCTGAACTGGGAAAAGTACCTCCGGTTCCGCAATATGACTACCCTCTGCAATACCAACCACGTGCGCTTCGGGTCGGACAACCTGCGTTTGTATTACGACCCCAGCCTGGGGCTGCTGGAGCCGGTTCCCTGGGACGTGCACCTGGTGCGGCTGCCCAAGGAGCCTGGAACCATCGATTTCTGGAACGAAAAAGGCCCCGACGAAATCCAGCGCGCCACCCTGGAGAATCCCTGGCTGCGTTTCGAGCGCAATAAGCTGCTCTGGGAAATGGTGGCTGACGGCGGCAAAACCCTGATGCAGAAATTCGATGCAATTTATGAGCCTATCCGGCCGGTTTTTTGGGCCGACGTGCTCTCCACCCCTAACCAGGCTTATAAATTAGACATCGTCAGAAAAAATTTGCAATATAATCTCGCCCGGGTTCACAAAGTAATGAGCCATTCCAGCGCCAATTTTACTTATAAATTGGAATCCCACGACCGGGTCGCGCTGGAACTAACTTCCCTGAATTTCTGCGGGATCAAGCTGCAGGAAATCCAGATCAGCGACACCCTGTTCACCCTGGAAGGGGAATACCGCCTCTACGAGGATTCCAATAACAACGGCAAGTTAGATAAAGAAGACGCCCTGCTGCAAACCACCATGGCGCAGGACGGCGCCATCCGTTTGACCTTCGATAGATATATCTTTCCGGAAGTGAAATATACCGGCGCTCCCATCGAAAACGTTTATTGGGAATATTATGACACCATGTCCGGCAGGGTGCGCATGTTCCTGACCGGCAAATTGGCCCCGGTCTTGCGCAGCCCGCTGAACTGGGTTCCTCCTACTATCGAAGTGGCGGCTATGAACGCGGTTAGCGGTTTTCCAATGCCCTCGATGTTCATCAGCCAGACCGATGCAACCCCCGCGCAGTGTACCGGGATTACCGCTTTCGACGCCTCCGCGCCCTTCGATTTAGAAGCGCCCAATTACACCCGGGAGCAGTTCCTGGCAAAGCATCCCCAGTTCTCCCCCAGTCAGGAAAGGCCCGGGGCGGTGGAATTGAAGGGCAAGGTCACTATCGCCGAGACGGTGATCATTCCCAAGAACGTGCCCCTGGTGATTCAGCCGGGAACGGATCTGACCCTCAAGCCGCGAGTGGTGCTGCTCTCCTACGGCGGCCTCTACTCCATCGGAACCGCGGAAAAGCCGATCAAAATTCACGGCGACGGCAGCGGGGAGCCTTACAACGCCGTGGCGGTGATCCGCCCCACGGACCGGAAAGTGATCGTGAAACATACCGAATTCCGCGACGGCGACCAGGCGCACATCAACGGAATCCTGTTCACCGGGGGTTTTGCGGTGCACGGCGGCGACCTGGAATTGACCGATTCCAAATTCATCGACATGCAGAGCGAAGATTGCCTGAATTTGAAATACGGCCACATCCTGATGGAAAACGTGCTCTTCGAGAACTCCGGGGCCGACCAGGTGGACCTGGACTTCTGTACCGGCATCGTGCGCAACTGCACCTTCCGCAAGAGCGGTTTCAACGGCGACGGCCTGGACGTCTCCGGGGCACGGGATTTGGTGATCAGCGGGTGCACCTTCGAGAATTTGACTGATAAAGGGATCAGCGTGGGCGAAAACTCCCATCCGGTCATCGTCAACTGCCTGTTCATCGGCAACGATATCGGGGTGGCGCCCAAGGACCTCTCCCATCCCCGGGTGGCTAATTCCACCTTCATTGGCAACCGCCTGGCCATCGGGGCTTATCGCAAAAAGCCCATGTTCGGCGGCTCTTCCGGGGAGTTCGTGAACTGCGTTTTCTCGGGGAATGAGGAAATGATCGAAGAGGATTATTTCTCGAAGGGGAAAATCAAGGTCTATAGCTCGGTATCGGATAAGCCCATCCCGGGGCAGATCGAGCAGGCCACCGCGATTGAATTTGCCGGGGCGGA
>CAZFVV010000233.1:0-5987 GCA_964522165.1 uncultured Calditrichaceae bacterium | reverse complement strand
TTCTTATTTCAAAGAACAAGACTATCAGGGCTTTGCAGCCCACTCAGCGCAGCAGGAGCATTTTCCCCGCTTCAGCAATGCTTTCCCCGATCCGCAATTCATAAAAATAGATTCCCCCCGGAACCGGGTCGTCGGCTTCGTTTTTCCCGTCCCAGCGAATCGCGTTCTGCAAAATCGTTTGCGAATTGGGAACTTCCCAGCGCCGGATGGTTTGTCCCAACAGGTTGTAAATCGTCAGGGTGTGAAACCCGCCCGACTGGCCGGGAGAGAGCAACACCTCGTATTCGATAGTGGTTTCGGGGTTAAAGGGGTTGGGATAATTCCGCAGCAGCCGGATGGCCGAGGGCGCAGCGTCCGGCGGGGCGGAAGGGGGATTCAGCCCGATGACGATCTCCAAATTCTCATAGAATACGATCCCCCCGCCGGTAACGCCGAGAAATAAATCCAGATCCCCGTCCGCGTCGATGTCCGCAAAATTGGGGGCGCTGCGCAGGTGCAGGGGAAGCTGGAAGGAGGCGTCGAACACGAAATTCGCCGTTTGCGGGGTTCCGGAGTTGCGATAGAGTATCGTGCCGGAGGTATCGCTGCCGACAAACAGCTCTTGATCGCCGTCGCCGTCGATATCGACAAAGTGGGGATAGCTGTAATCGCCCACGTCGATGCCGAAGTAGTTCTGATCGACCAATTCGAATACCGGCGCGGCCGGCGAACCGGTATTGCGGTAAAAATTGATATTCCCGGTGTATTCCCCGATAAACAGGTCGAGGTCGCCGTCGCCGTCAATATCCGTAAACGCCGGGGTGCTGTTATTGCCGATATCGATACCACCCCAGAACTCGTCGATGCGCACGAAATTGGGCGCGGCGGGCGATCCCTGGTTTTGGTAGTAAGTGATCCGGCCGTCCCATTTGCCGAGGTAGAGATCCAACAGGCCGTCTCCTTCAAGGTCGGCGAAGGCGGGGGCGTAATTCAGATCGTAGAGCTTATCATAGTTGAGGTAGTGCGCGCTGACCAGCCGGAAGGCGGGGCTGCCGGCGCTGCTTTGATTTTCGAAGAAGTGAATCCGGCTGTTGCTGTCATCCGGGGATTGCAGGTCTTCCTGGTTGGCGAGAAAGAGGTCGAGATCGCCGTCGCCGTTCAGGTCCGCCAGGACGGTGATGGTGTTTTGCCCCACGTCGATGCTGGGAATAAACTGCCGGGTGCGCAGGAGGAAAAAGGGCTGGGAAGCGGAGCCGGTATTTTCATAGAAATAGAAATTCTCCGCCCGGTCGCTGATAAAGGAGATCGCCCCGCCCAACACCCCGATGAACATGTCCCAATCCCCGTCGCCGTCGATGTCCGCGAAGCGGGGAACGTTGTAGCCCCCGGTTTTCAGGGTGTCGTTGGGCGGGTAGGCCTGAACCAGCGCATCGGGATCGAAATCCGCCACCTCGCAGTCGCCGAAGTTTTCGATGAAAATGATGCTGTTGGCGAAGAAATCTCCCCAGAACAGGTCGTTATCCTGGTCCGCGTCGATATCCACGAAGGTGAGGGAGTTGGCCCCGTGCAGGGGATCGTCATTGGGCGCTTGCCCTTTCGGTGATTGGGTGATTGGGTGATTGGGTGATTGGGTGCCCGGGGGATTAGCGGATTTTCCGCCGCCGGTGAGGATCAGTAAATCTTCGAAAGTGTCGGCCACGTGCTGGTAAATGGGGATAAAATTCGGGTCCAATCCCACCATGCGATAAAAGGTGATATACCCGCTCAGCCTGCCCAGGAAGAGGTCCGGATCGCCGTCGCAGTCGATGTCTGCCCAATCCGGAACGCTGAAGCCGTCCGCCAGGATGGGTTCCCCGGCGATGTCTTTCAAAGTATCCGCCGCCAGAACGAAGGCCGGGTTGGTGGGCGCGCCGTCGTTGCGGTAGTAACGGATCACCCCGAAGGGCTTTTCGGCAAAGAGATCGATATCCCCGTCGTTATCCGCGTCGGCGAATTTGAACCAGGCGCCTACTTCCAGGTCTCCGAACTGGTCGGTAACCCATTCGAATTCATGCTGGAAAGGCGATCCGGTGTTGCGAAAGAAGGTCAACTGGCTGGCGCGATCCTGCACGAATAAATCGGGGTCGCCGTCGCCGTCGATGTCCACGAACTGGTGCACCGGGCGATTCATCCCCCCGGTAAAGGGAAGCCCGTAGCCCTGCCCGGCCTGGTTGAGAATGGGGAAGGGCGCGATGCGGCGCTGGAATTGGAATTCCTGGGCCGATGGAAAGGAAAAAGGAAAAAGGAAAAAGGGAAGAAAGAGAACTAAAAAAGCCTGCCGGGGGAATGCGAGGGAGCAAAGGGAGATGGGAAAAAATCCCCCGCGCGCCGGGTGAATTTTATTCATAGCTCACTCCTTAACTGGACATTGTTAAATTTCAAAAGATTTAGACAGGATGAACAGGATTTACTGGATTATGGTCAAAAAAATGATCAAAAATATTCTAAACAATCCTGTTTCATCCTGTCAATCCTGTCAAAAACCCTAATTTAACATAGTCAAGTTAATTAGAAACCGCAATCGCCCGGTTATCTGTTTCCATATCGAAAATCAGCAAATTCGGCAGCAAACTCTCCTCCCCAATGGCCCGCAGCAGGTAGGGCGGGAAGGAACGGAAACGCAGGCGCGCCGAGACCTCCAGCGTTCCCGACTGCGCCGGCGCGGTGAGTGAATAAGTGGCGCTGCGCGTTTCGAACGGGGGTATGGTGCGGTTCTCCACAGTGCGGGCTTCCCAGAAGAACAGTGTCTCATGGCCGTTTTGATCTATAGGAGTTCCGTTGAACAGCGCCAGGGCGGTATCCGCGGGAAGCTGGCCATTGCTCACGTATTCGCTGTGGTGGTTGCGCAAATCTCCGTTGGGGTCCAGCAGGCCGCTGGCAAAGAGTTCTGCGCCGGAAGCGGCGTCTTTGACGACGATCTCGATCCACATTTGCCGCTCGAAGATGGTACCGCTGGGCACGTTGTGCCCGGTGCGGTCGTTGGTAATGCTCACCTCGATGGCGAAACTTCCGCCCGCCGCGACCTGCGCCGGGGCGCTCACCGCCATGGTAACGGAATTTTCCAGCAACTCCCGCACCCGGGCGATGGTCTCGTCTTTGCCGGGAAAATCCACCAGCGGATAATCCACCCCGGTGAAGGTGTGGCGGTGAACGTTATCGCGCAAGGGCCCGCCCAACGCCGCCTGCCCCCGGTAGGCGGGCATGTGGCAATCCTGGCAGTGCAAACCCATGGCCAGGTAGGGGCTGTTATCCCATTCGGTGTTGGTGGCTTCTAAGAGCACCTGGCCGTCGGGGGACTTTACGTCGTGGCAGGCGCTGCAAAAATCGGAGAAAATAAAACGGTCGTCGAACGCGGAGCCGTGGTAGTCGTTGGGCTGGGGATCGCTGATTGGCCCGCGGCGCACCCGGTCGAGATGGAAGGTTTTGAAAGCTTTCCCGCGCTCGAATGATTTCATGGTATGGCAGGCGTCGCAATGCAGGCCGTTTTTGGCCAGGGAGGACAGCGCGTTGGGATTAAAGCCCGGCGGGGCCTCCTGCAGCAGGGTAGCAAAGGGGCTGTGGCACTTGATGCAGAATTGATCCAATTGGTTGCCGGAACGCTGCTGCCCGATGGCATTCAGGGTGAAAAATACCGGGTCGGTGAAGGCGTAGGCGTGCATGGATTGCTGCCATTCCTGGTAGTGATTGGGGTGGCAGCCGGCGCACTCCGTGGGATCGGCGAAGGTCTGCCGGTACAATGTCAGCGAATCCACCGCCAGCGGCGGCGTGGGCGGGGTAGGCGACTTCTCGCACCCTCCGGCCAGCACGATTACCCCTACAACAGCCAATAAAAAGGTGCGCAGAGCGCAAATTCGTTCTAGTTTAATCACCTCAGACACTTTAGCTCACTTTAGGCACTTTACAGTAGTTTTGCGATCTCTATTTTACGGCAATAAATGGAGAACCTTAGATGAACTGAATTATGCTCGCATCTTATCTGAATCAGGATGTGAGTGTAATTGCCTACCGCGAAGCGGTTAAACATCATAGCCCAGAGTTTCCCGCTTGCGGGATACCCTGGGAATACAAGTGTGCAACCCAATCAATACCCTGAAAGGGTTTTGCAATCCCCTGAAATGGCCTCATATCCCGCATTTTTTGTTTAACCCCGTTGGGGTATGGGGGCCATTTTCTCATCGCACATTCCCCAGGGTGTCCCGCAAGCGGGAAACCCTGGGCTGTAATGTGTAACGCCGTTGGCGTAAAAATCACAAAACTAATGACTTTAGGCACTTATTTTTCAAGGATGCCCGTGATGAATGGCGATCCCGGTGGCAAAATCTCCTACTTCCAACACTTTTTGGATTGCGTAGGTAGTGGGGTGCACCATGATCACCGTTCCGGCCAGGCGGTTGTCCCCGAAATCATATTTCGGGACATAATCCCCGGTATTATTCTGGCCGGTAAAATAGAGATTATGATCCACCGCCACCACCCCGTGCGGGACCGACAACCCGTCGCTGCCGTCGCCGGCGCCGAAAAATTGCACCGTCTTGGTGTGAACGTCGATCACGCAAAAGTTGTTGGAGCGGTTATTTCCCACAAAGACATAATCGCCATGGTGGTCGGTGTGCAGGTGCCAGGGATCCTGCCCGACGGCAATGAAGTCCAGGGCGACCGGGTTGGCCGGGTCGCTGACGTCCACCACGGCGATCTCGTCGGTGCCGATGCAGGATACGTAAAGGGTCTGGCCGTCCGGCGAAAGAGCCAGGTGCAGAGGCTGCCGGTTCGCTCCCACCGGCAGGGCAGTGAGGAATTCCTTAGTAGCGTGGTTGATGACGATGATATTTCCCCCCGCCAGGCTGGCGGTGTACACGTAGTTGGTGTCCATCACCAGGCCGTGATAGACGTCGGAATTGGGCAGGGAGATATTCCCGTTATTGGTGCCGGCTGCGGGCTGCATGGTTTCCGAATCCACCGCATAGATGGAGGTCTGGGGATTGGCCGGGTCCATAAACCGGGAAATATAGAGCACGTGGTCGGTAGGATGATGCGCCAGCAGGGCGGGAACGGGGGTGCTGGCTTCACTGAGCAGCTCATTATCATGGGCGTCGAATTTCAACACTTTGTTGGCCCCGATGAGGCTGACGTACCAGAATTCGCCGTCCGGAGAAAGGGTAACCAGGTGCGGCTGGGAGGTGGCCGGGTAACCCAGTTCCTGCAAATCAATGTTCCGGGTAATCACAAAAGCGTGGGGGTCGATGATGGAAATGCTTGCCGCGTTCTGGTTGCAGACGTATAAATGCTCGTGCGAATGCTCAAAGGGAACTTCCCCGGCGTCGTTCTTCGCTCCCCCGTCGATCCAGCGGGCCAGGAAGTTGGTTTTGGCGGTGTCCAGCGCCGCCCGCCCCTGGTCGGAGGGGTGGGGTTTCAACTGCCCGCTCACCCGCAGCTCGGTGAGCATCCGCATCATGCGGCTGTTTTTGGAATCGAAGGGAATTACCCCCCCGGCGGTTTCCGAACCCAGAGCCACATAATTCCAGGCGTCCAGGCGCAATCCTGCTGATGCCTGCTGGGCGTTATGGCAGCCCGTACACTCTTTATTGAAAAACGCTTGAACGTGCTCGCTATATTTTATATCGGTGATATTGGAATAATCGATTTCTTCGCTGCCCAGGGGGTCTTTATTCTTTTCGCAATAGCTAACCAGCAGCATTATTGCTAACAGCGGGAAGATCAGCACTACTTTTTTCATATAATTCTCCTCTTGGGATTAAGTATTATAAACCCGGCTACTGCACAAAGTCCGGTAGGACACTTTATCAACGCAAGGCTAATATAGAAAGTCACCCGGTAAATTAAAAGCCCTTTTCTGCCGCTCTATTTTTCCGCTTCTTCAACCCGGATTTCACTACCGTACACTTTTCAGAAATGGCCTAATTCTACTTTAAGACTTTGATATACTGACTCACAATTGCGATCCCTCTGTA
>CAZFVV010000232.1:0-6076 GCA_964522165.1 uncultured Calditrichaceae bacterium | reverse complement strand
CCGGGAAGAGAAATTGTTAAGTATGCCAAACTTTCTAAAACCGCCAGGTGTACTGGATTTTTACAGGCAGTTCATTGGAAATAAAGTCCCAGCGTTTCTCCTCGCTATTCCGGATCAGGTTGTGATTATAGACGATGAAAATATCGCCCAGCGGGTGAAAGGTCCAGCGCAGCTTGTTATTGGAGCCTAATTCCCGGCTCTGGGTATCATATTGGGTAAAGCTGCTTAGTTGCAGGTTGGGAGAAAAATTCAGGAGCACCCGCACCCCGTATAATTCCTCGGTAAATTTCTGTTCGGTTAGTTCGATTTCTGAAGGATCCAAATCTTCAAAATCCTCCGGCAGCGCCTTGGCCTTGCCGTCATTGCGTTCTCCGGTAAATTCCAGGGTAAGGAAAGCCGAGGGCTTAAAGGCCAGCCTTCCCTCAATGGTAGTCAGGTCGCCGTTATAGTAACTGCCGGTTTCCAGGAGTAATTCGCCGCTGATAATGCGTTTCTCCGCCAGGCGCAATCCGGCAATGTAGCGAACCCATTCGTAAGTGCCGGAGGGAATGAGCACATCATCCGAAATATCGAACTCCTCGGGCGGCTTATCGCCCCAGGGTTCCAGGCTCAGTTCCACCCGGTCCCCGCTTTCCAGGATCCAATCAACCGGCTTTATCAATCCGTTATAACTTTCCCAATCGGAATTATCTGCTTTGTTATACACCGTCAACGCCAATTCGTGTAACATCTGGCGAACCAGGGACCATTGCGGTCGCGGTTTATACTCCCCGCCAATGTTCCAGAGATGAATGTTATTGCGGGGGACAAAGCCCAGCGAGGGATCAAAGCCGTCGCCGACCCGCACCGAAGTCAAAGTAAAGGCCCATAGATCATTGGGATAATCTGCTCTTAAACCGAAGGCGGATTTATCGCCCGCCAAATCCTCCCGTTCATTCAGCAATCCCCAAAGGCTCACCAGAAAATTTTTCTCCCCCATAAAACTGGAGGTCTGGAAGGTAAAATCTGCCCCCGCCATCCAGCTGTCGGAGCGGCCCGCCTGGTCCCCAAAAGTGCCCAGCACCCCTATCGAAGACTCTTCCAGAACATTTTGTTTGACCCGGAAGGAACCCATGGTGGCCTGCTTTACCTCCACCTCGGAAGTGTCCAGCACCAGGCTCTCTTTGCGGGTATTTACCACCAGCGCTCCCAGGTTGGTATTTCCCACCCGCCCGTTTATTTTGCCTCCGACATTAATGGGGATTTCCTGCTGATCCCCCTCATCGAGGCCCAGGAGGCCGATGCGGCGGCTGTGGAAAGGAACCAGGAGATCTTCGTCCAGCCCCACCCCGAATTCGAAAATATCCGCCCCCTCCAGGAAAAAGCTTCTTTTTTCCGGGAAAAAAAGCGGAAAGCGGGTGACATTGATCTGCCGCACGTCCACCTCGGTCTCGGCAAAATCGGTATTGACGGTTAACTGCGCGGAGAGGTTGGGGCCCAATCTTTGGGTTACATCCAGGCTGAGGTCTGAATCGTAACTGGTGTCTTTCCCGGTTATTTTACCGGCCCGGCTCACCAGCGAAGGACGGACGCTCAATCCCAGGCCATAATCCAGATCCGGCGGCAGACCTGTCAACAGCCCGGCGCGGCTGGTTTGGTAGATTTCATAATCCAGGCTGATACCCGACCAGCGGCTGGTCTCTTGCAGGCGCTGTATGCGGCGCTGCACATTGAATCCCCACTCGCTCAGGCCTTTTTTGAAACTGATGCTTTTGATCGGGATTCGAATCTCGGCGTACCAACCAGTGCTGTCCTGCGACGTCTTTGCCTCCCAAATGGCATCCCAATCGCTATTGACCTCCTCGCCCCGCTCCGCCACCAGGCCGTCAAAGCGCGCGCCGCTGGGGTTTACTGCAAAAACATAACCGGAACGGCCGTCCTGGAAGGTATCGAACACGATCAGAATATGGTCTTCTTCTTCCAACTCGGAATCCCGCGCTTTGGAGAAGGATACGATGCCGTTCGGGTCATCGTCCAAACACCATGCCGCCACGATGATGTCGCTCTGGTTGGCAAAAACTTTGACGACCGTCTGCCCTTCCGGCTCGCCGCCTTCCTCCGGCTCTATCATGATCAGGTCTTCGATAGAGTCGGCGGCCGCCTGCCACGCGACAAGGTTCAGCATCCCGTCGAATTTGAAATCGGACGACAGGGTATTGGCGCGGAGGGTGGGCCGCTCGCCGGTTGCCGGTTCTTCTTCCTCTTCTTCTTGCGCGAATAGGGGGCCGGTTAGCAGCAAAACGAGCGTCATGAAAAAGCAGCATCGATGAAATTTGCCGGATTGCATAATTCAAGCTCCTGATAAAAATTGCGGCAGCATGTGTTCTACGGATGATTTCAGAATCGTTGGGAAATTTGGTTTTACCAGCCCGGCGTTGTTGAGCAATGGCATCTGGTCATCTTCTATGATCAAAATGATCTTTGAATCCGGCTTGCGGTTTTGGAGCGCTCCCGCAAGGTGTAATCCGGTGGTATCGGGTAAAAAAAAATTAATCAGGATAACGTCAAACCTTTTTTTCGATAGCTTGGCCATGGCTTCCTGCCCATTTGATGCCACCTCGAACGTGGTAACTCCCCAGATCAGGAGGAGGTTGATAAGGAATTCCCGGAAAATTTGGTCGGAATCCACCACCAATGCCGACATATTGCATCACTTTCATATATGAGGATCAAAACATCATACATTTCCAATTAGACGTCTATCGGCTTCCTGCACCAGGGGCATGCTCCAGCGGCGCGGTATGGGCGTACACGTTCTTGCTGACTTTATAGGCGTGCTTCTCCATTTCCAGCGCCTTCGTGCGAACCTCCGCCAGGGCTTCCGGGCTAAGTTGTTCGATTTTGGCCAGCTCCAGGGTCTCTTTGGTTTTCTCTCCCGCGCCTTTCCAGCCCACTCGAACGTTCCCGACGCCAGGCGCGTAATATTTGAGCTGGTAGGCGTCCGGCTCCGACTGGCTGGTCTCGGCGATCACTAAAACCTCCTCGTAGCTGCCCGCGGGGACAGAGGTCTTCTGGCCCATTTGGTCCACTTGCCCGCGGTCCGTCCAGTCAACTGCCGGCCCCCATCCCTGGGAGTAGCTGGGCGTTCCCGGCTGCGGATTGGCCTGCATCATAATTCCCGCCCGCGCTTCTTCTAAGCCGTGAATCCAGGTTGGGGCAGTAATGAATTCCCCATCTTCGTACTCTTCCGGGTACTCACCCATGCGCCAGACGTTGCCGTCGTTGTCCTGCGCAAAGAAGGCCAGTTCCGCCTCTACCAGCTCGCCGTCGCTGTAGTCCAAATCCCAGGTAACGACGCTGCGAATCCCCGCGATTACCTTGGTCAAATCCGTAACGTTAATCTCCACGCGGTGCGGAACGGCTGTGCCATCGTCCTCGATGGTGGTTCCCTCGTAAACGAAGCGGGTTCCGGGCTTCATGGGCATCCATTGGTTATCGATTTGGGTGGAACGGCCAAAGTTGGCGGGGTTGAAATCTTCCCACTTCTTCTCTGAGGTTCCCCGGCTCTGCGACTTCGCAGTCTCGCCGTTTTGCGCGTTGACGCAACCGACCGACAACTCCAGGCAGATAAAGATTACCAATATTGCCAATAAATGTGATGACACGAGGGCTAACATTCTCTGGCCAATAGCGGGGTGTTTCGATTTCATCATCTATAACTCCTCTGTATAGTTGGTTTGAAATTGCAGCATCCTTCCACGCGATAACGATTTGAATTGAACAACTCCCGTGCCAGCAACGCCGGTTGAAAATATTGCCGCTAACAAAGCTCAATTTTTTAAGGACTTGGCCGCTGTATTTTTTTTCCGCTTTCAAGATGGGATTTCGAGGGGGGAATCATAAATTTTATGGGCAGGGGAGTTGAAAAAATGATACAAATAGAATGAAAATAAAAATTTGCAGGCGGTCATAAAAATTACGGCTGGCGTCCGAATTTTTATGGGCGATTTACCGGGGCAGTTATGCCACAGACGCTCATAAATCGCGCTTCTGAACTATTCGCAGATTTAGGAAATATGGAGAGTTATGAACACATCAAAAAATACTCTGCTACAAAATAGCAGAGGGCGAAGATTATAAGACCATGCTTCCGCAGCAGGTAAGAGAAGTTTTTCGGATCGATCTGGAGAATTGCTGCCGCTTGTTTTTTGATTCCGTTGGCGCGTTTGAGGGCATCCTGGATAATTTGTTTTTCGAACTGATTCAACTTCTCGCGCAGGCTAAATTCTGCCGAGAAATCAGCGGTTTCTTTGCCAGCGCCCGAGGCAGTAAGATTCGAAGGAAGGTGGGCAGGTAGAATGACCGCGCCTTTGGCAATGATAACGGCGTGTTCTATCGCATTCTTCAACTCCCGCACATTGCCAGGCCAGTCGTATTGCATCATCAGCTTTAGCGTCTCCGGGGCCAGTTCCCGAATCCGTTTGCCCACCGCCAGATTGTACTTCCTCAAAAAATGCTGGGCCAGCAGCGGGATATCTTCTTTCCTCTGGCGCAACGAGTCCATGTAAATGGTAAAAACGTTGAGACGGTAATAGAGGTCTTCCCGGAACTCGCCTTCCGCCACGGCCTGCGCCAGGTCCATTTTGCTTGCCGCGATAACCCGCACATTTACCGACCTGGTGACAGAACTGCCTACCGCCTCAAACTCGCGCTCCTCCAGCACTCGCAGCAGCTTTGCCTGGCCGGATAAGGACATGCAGCCAATTTCATCAAGAAAAATGGTCCCCCCATCGGCTTGCATGAATCGACCTTTACGATCCTGTATCGCCCCGGTAAAGGCTCCTTTGACGTGCCCGAAAAGCTCGCTTTCCAGCAGCGTCTCCGAAAGCGCCGCACAATTCACTTTCACCAGGGGACCTTTCGAGCGATGGCTGTGAACGTGAATCGCCTGGGCCACAAGCTCTTTACCGGTACCGCTCTCGCCCTGAATCAGAACCGTGCACTCGGTCTGGATCACCTGGCGAATGCGCTGGCAGATTTCCCGAATTTTTTCGCTTTTGCCGATGATGTTAGGAAACTCATAAATCGGTTCCGGAGCCTCCTCCTCAGCGCTTGCAGAATGCTCACCGGCAGAAGAATGCAGACCGGAACTCGAACCGGGTAAAACGTTCTGGGCGGGCTTGCGGACGAAAACCAGCCTCAGGGATTTTTGGTCGCGCTGAATGGGACAGGCGCTTATGTTGACCGAGACGGAAGTACCGTCTTGCCGTTTGAGGTTCGCTCGTAATGCGCCGTTTCCGTTGAGGGAGTAACATTCGAGGGTTTTTGATAAGATTTCCGGCTCGGGAATAACCTGTTCAAAATTCATTCCCAACAACTCGGGAAGTTCATAACCTGTAAGCGCCGCGGCTCTGCTATTGACTTCGAATATCTCGCCGCTAACGGGATGCAGGACGAAAATAGCATCCCCGGATTTTTCGATAATGGCTTTTTTCTCCTCTTTAAGCTCTAACAACTTCTGGTGCAAACCGCTAAAGGTTTGGTCCGGAGAGGAGTTTTGTAATTGACCATCACTGCCATCCATGGCACGATCACGCCTTTCTAAGTTATGATTTCGGCGCTCCATCGTACTTCCCCCATTTTTGGGTAACAGATTCGGTCAAGGCCGAGCAACAATGATAAACCGATGACTTAGACCAATCAAAATATTTGCGTTATTTCTTCTGACAGAAATTGCGGCAGGATTGACTAATTTGCAAATGGCTTCCGATAAGGAAGGAGAAAATTTGCCACTAATTCCCCAAAGACCAGACCCGCATCCGCTGCGTGTACTTTTTATCTATTTATCTATTTTGGACTTTTGACAAGTACTGCCTGAATTGTCTTCAATCTTCTTAGGACATATGGTGACTTTTTTATACTTTACAACTTAACCCCTTTTTGCTCCAAAGTATAAAAAAGGGGTTAAAGATAATAGATTTTGGTACGGTTAGCCCTAAAGCAGGTAGCCAATTTGTCAAAAGTCCAAATCTATTATGAATGATAATAGACCTTATTCTCTAACAAGTTGTTAATAATCTCAGTATTACGTAAATTC
>CAZFVV010000231.1:0-6129 GCA_964522165.1 uncultured Calditrichaceae bacterium | reverse complement strand
CGTGGGCAGTTTTGCGCAAACCCGCAAGATGATTCTGGCGAAATAAACCGGAAAAACCGAAAAGGAAGGTTGGCCAATTCGATAATCTGTGAGGCGTGAGGCGCGAGACGTGAGTGTTCGCGCCTCACGCCTCACGTTTTTCGGGCAGTTAGCGCCCGTATTCCTCACCTTAATCGCTGGTGGTTAAATTTTAACTGCTGAAGGATTGATCGTCACTCCCGGCACGAAGTCCTCCCTCAGGGAAAGGGAGCCTTGGTAAAAGGAAGGGAAAACAATGCAATCACATAAAAGCAATAACCTGTAAGAAACTTTTTCTTTCAACCTGCCATCATTTTTTCTCACCGGTTGTTTTGTGCGATTCATCAATTCCCTCGGAGCATCTATACTTAGATTGATATTGTCTCATCAGGCTCTTTGCATCGATTTATTGCCAAGTGTAAATGCCAGTATCTGCTAAGGGGATAACCTTCCGCAGAATTGCCGGCATTTATATTTGAACCGGCATGCCAGTTGTTTTGCCAGGTGATTTTGGTGAAACCGCTCCCAGGTAAGCCGGTTTGAGGTCTTTGATCCTGCTATAATACAAGCACCGTGCTTATTGCCGGAAACTTCTCTCCCAAGCACCAATTCCTTTCTAATAGCTTTTATTAACGGCGGATAATGCCAGTTGCTGGCGCGCCGCCATCCTCTGTTCTCAAATAACCTCATTTCTCACTAAGCTCACAAACCTGGAAGGTCTGAAAGGAGGTGAGTATCTATGCGAGATGGCTGATTTTACAGGGATTTTCAGGTAGTTGCAGTTGAAATTAATTAACGGAAGGATTTCTTCCCAAATTCCCAACAGGAGGTTATTATGTTTAGAAATATCTATCGAATCGCGCGAATATTGCCGGTGTTGATGCTGGTTTCATATATACTGCCGTTGCACTCCCAAATTCTGGATAATAAAGGCAAAGAATTTATCATGTCTTTTTTGCCGAACTTCGATGCGACAGTTACGATCCAGCTCCATTTAACCGGCGATGTAGGCACCATGGTTACTGTAGAATACCCGGTCAATTCTCCCACGTTTACCACTACTGTGGCAGTGACGCCCGGCGCCATTACCATCGTTCCCTTGCCGATTACTCCCTCCACCGGATGGACGGCCGGGGTGGTTCAGAACAATTCGGTGCGGGCATATTCACCTACGAATGATGAATTTGTCGCCTATATGATCAATATCCGGCCATTTTCTTCCGATGCTGCGTTGGCTCTGCCGATTGATACGTACAACACCGAGTTTATTGCGCTTACCTATCAAAGTAATCTTGTAACCGCAGACAGAAGTATGTTTGCCGTAACCGCAGCCTTCAATAATACCAGCGTTACCATTACGCCGAAAAAGGATCTGGAAGGCGGATTTCCCGCAGGCGTGCCATTCACGATTACGCTCAATAAGGGCGAAGCCTTCCTGTCGCGCGGCATTACCTTTGGCGCCGCCGGGGATTTGAGCGGATCCATTGTAGAAGCTGATAAGCCGGTAACCATGACCAATGGGAATATTTGTACCAACGTACCCCCCAACCAGTCCTTTTGCGACCATATCTTCGAAGTGGCTCATCCCACCCAGACCTGGGGCAATCAAGTACTGGTTACAAACCTGATCAACAATCCCAACGGAGCAGTTTACCGGATTTTAGCCTCGCAGGATAATACCACCGTTAACGAAGATGGCGGATTCATTGCCACCCTTAACCGGGGAGATTTCATCGACACCGGCTTGCTTCCCGGAAACCACGAATTTACCGCCGATAAGCCCATTTTTGTGGCTCAGTATATGACCGGCGTTAACCCTGGTTTTGGCGACCCGGCCATGGGCAATATGGTTCCGCCGGATCAATACCAGACCGGTTATACATTTTCTACGGTTGGCGGCGGCCAGTTTGCGCAGCACTATGTGAGCGTCATCGCCCAGAACGGCGACGTCGGTGCGGTAATTCTGGATGGCTCGCCCATCAGCGCCGGCTCCTTCACTCCCATTAGCGCTACCGGCTACTCTACCGCCACCGTGTCTCTACCGGAAGGAACCCATACCACCTCCTCTCCGAACGGCCACGGCATTACCGTTTACGGGGTGAACGAGGATGATTCCTACATCTATGTCGGCGGGGCGCTCTTCCAGTTCATCAACCCGGTAGGCGACGCCAACCCGCCGGTTTGCTTGATCAACGTCTCCGGAAACATGGCCACGGGAGTGGTGACGGACAGCCTTCCCAGCGAAGACATTAACGGGAACGGAATTCTGGACCCCGGCGAAGATTTGAACGGAAACGGGCAAATCGATGAAGATACCGGGGTTTTCTTTGTGGTGTTAGAGCCGGGCAGCGTTAACCTGCTATTAACGGTTGATCCCTTTACCCCCGGCGACCCGGTGGTGACCTATACGGTTACATTGATCAACCCCGCTTTACCCGGCTCCGGGGTGATTACCGCAACTGACGGCGCCGGCAACACCTGTAGCTCGCCGGTGCAGCTTGGCGGCGCTCCCAACGATCCCCCGGCGTGTGCGATTGCGCCTCCCGGCCCCTTCACGGTTACGGAAGGCGATCCTATCTCCTTTATGGTAAGCGCCGACGATCCCAACCCCGGCGACATGATTACCCTGACCAGCAGTAGTCTGCCCCCCGGCGCTACCATGGTTCCGCCGCTGCCCCATTCCGGCCCGAATACCGGCATCTCCTCTACCTTTAGCTGGACGCCCGCGCCCGGCCAGGCCGGAAGCTACACCATCACCTATACGGTTATGGACAACCAGAACGCCTCCTCGCAGTGCAACGTGCAAATCAACGTCCTTCCGGGCGGCGTTGACAACACCAAACCCACCTGTAACATCGTGGTAGTGCCCAACTCCTCGCCCACCGCGCTGGACATTACCCTGAGCGACGCCGGCAGCGGCGTGGCGACCATCAAAGTTGTGAAGCTCAGCAACGCCACCCTGGAGATTCCCTACGGCTCCGGTAATTTCTATACCAAGGGGCAGACCGCGGTAATTTCCCCGGCGCAGGCTTCCGTGCTGGCGCGGGCCACCAAGGTCAACAATAACAAGAGCAGCACTATTGCCCTGAAAGTGACCGACGCCGCCGGCAATTCGGTTAGCTGCGACCCGGTATATTCCACCATATCCGAAGTGATGCCGGAAGGGTTTGATTTGCAGCAGAATTATCCCAATCCCTTCAATCCCTCCACCACCATTCGCTTCAGCGTTGCGGCCACGGAAGCAAGGGCGGACTTCGTAACCTTGAAGATCTACGATCTCACCGGCCAGGAAGTCAGAACCTTGATCAACGAGGCCGTGGCTCCCGGCGAATATGCCGTGGAATGGAATGCCACTGACAATCACGGCCGCAAAGTCGCCGCGGGGATGTATCTCTATCGCATTACCGTGGGCAGCTTTGCGCAAACCCGGAAAATGATTCTGGCGAAATAAACCGGAAAACCCGGGAATGTTGAACGATCAATAAAAAGTGATGCGTGAAGCGTGAAACGTGATGTGTAATTGAGCATAGTGTATTGCGTATTCCGTAATGCGTAAAAAAACGGAATACGCAATACGCATTACGAGTTACGCATCACAAGTTACGCATCACGCATCACGTTTCTAAAATTCCGAGCAATTATAGATAATCCGGTACACGCACTTTTCGCTGCGGCAGACTACTTTGCACTTTTCCTGGATCAGCTTGCCGCCGCACACCGGGCAGACGTTAGGGTCGGACTTTTCCGCCGGTTTCCCGAGGCGGTTTGCTTCTTTTTGAGGCGGTTTTTTCATCATTCCGGTTTCTCCTGCCCCGGTTTATCGGGTGACGCAGAATTTGGGGCGCTCTGCCCCGGCTCCCCGCCTTCCGGCGCTTCCGGTTCCTCCGCCTGATCGGGCGATTCCCCCGGCTCCGCAGCGTCTCCCGCTTCGCCGTTTGCCCCGTATTTTCCCTTCAGCCACTCCCGCGCCCACTCCCAGATGCGCTCGCTAAACACCGCGCCCACCAAACAGGTAAAAAACACCACGTAGGAATTCGGCTCCACCTCCTGGTTGGTAAACACCGCCAGCCCGCCTTTGACGGAGAGAAAAACCACCACCGCCGCGGAGAGGCCGCGAACAACGGCGGCGTCCAAATCTTTCACCAGCGGCTCCTCGGGCCGGCGCTGGGAATGCTCGCGCACGATGGAGGAGATCAGCGAGCCGAATAAGCCGAACCCGAGCATCCCGGTAATCAAAATGAGTGCGTAGGAGTTGGCGCGCAACAGCCAGCGGGATATCAGCCCGAATATTCCCCATTGCGAGCCGGGCAGGGGAGGCGCCGGCAGGGGATCGGTCGCCCGGTTCCTGAAAGAGGATTGTCCCGTGAGAAAATCTTCCGTGTAAAGGGTGGGCTTGTACACGTAAGCGCTCTCGAATACGATCTCGAGCGAATCCGGGTTTGCGCTGTTCCGGCGCGCGGAGAGTTTTTCACCGTCGCTGGTCAGGGCGGCTGTGATATCTTTTACCCAGTTTTCCAGCTTGTAATCATATTGCTTCAGAAAGTTTTGGTATTCTTTCTGGGTGGCGTCGAGATTCTCCGCGCTGGCGCTCAGCCACTGGCTGATTTCCAGGTAGTAAGAAGCGCGCTCCCGCGGTCCCAGGCTGATGGTGGTATCATTGATGCTGATTTTCGCCAGGTTGAGCAGGCTGCGCTTGCGTTTTTCCACGTTCTCGCGCAGAGATTCCCGGCCGTCGGTGAGGAGTTTCCGCTGCTGCGCCAGCTCGTTTCGATCCGATTTTACCCGGGCCAGCAGCCGCCCCCATTGCGACAGGGTATCCAGGGCGGCCTTTTCCGCCAGAAACGCATCGGAAAGGAAATCCAGGGGAGCGGCGGAATAGGGTTCATCCATGGTTTGGGCAAGCGTATCCTGGTTTACGATAATCGTTTCCAACTCCCGGTCCCAATCATCATAGCTCGCCTTGCCGGTTTGCTGGAACCAGGGAACCGCGATCATGGAGGTCATAATCAAGTAGCCGCTGGCCAGAAAGGCGGCGGTGAGTAGAATATTTTTCCGGGTGGCGGGGGCCAGTTGACGGATAAATCCCGGCAAACCGCCCCGCTCTTCGCCCCGCCCGGCGGAACCGTAGAAGATAAAGCTGAGAACCTGCCCCAGGATGAACCACAGGGCCAGGGCTAACATCAACGAGGGAATTTGCAGGTCGATCAATATCTCCGCGGACAGGTTTCGCAGGTAAATCCAGGCGTCGCGAAAGGTATAAAGGCTGATGCGCAGCAAATCGTGCAGATCCATGCCGCCGTAGCCGCCGCCCGGGTTGCTGAGGGAGGCGTTCAAAATGGTGATGAAGTAAGCGCTGAAATTCATAAAAAAACGCACCGGGGCGATGATAACCTCCCGCACCACCTGCGGAAAGATCAGCGCCGTCAGCCCCAGGCTGATCAGGCGCACTGGAACGGTATCGCCGGCAAATCCGGCCAATTTGCCTAACAGCCGGAATACCGCCCGCACGAATAGATATCCTGAGTAAAGCCCCAGCAGCAAAAACAGCAGGGAAATCACGGAAATCGCCGCCAGGGGGATGGCGTTGCCCTGGCTGGCATATCCGCCGCCTGCCGCAAGGGAAATTAGCCCGATGAATAGCAATGCCAGCGCGATTAGCGACGCTGCCGCAATCAAAATCTTACCTGTCCGAGTCATGGCCATGGTTCGATCCTTCCGTTCGATTCGATCATCCGCATTCAGCGGGTTTCTCTGAATTCGATCTAATTGCAACCTCTTTGGGGCATATTTTGTAATTAGACCTTATTCATAGCTAAATATTTGATTTTTATGAAAGATTGAATAGCCCCGATCTTTAGATCGGGGACAAAAACAAATCAACCCTTACTTTTTCCCGGGGATTTATCCCCGATTTTTGCACTACGCGGGGCTAAAGCCCCCAAAAGCTTTGGTATGAGGATAAATTGTAATCCCCCCGATAAATCGGGGGGCTATTCATTATATTATAAAACAACCACTTATCCTGGAATAAGGTTCATTGTCAAACAAAATTATTAATAATAGACCTTATTCTCTAACAAGTTGTTAATAATCTCAGTATTACGTAAATTC
>CAZFVV010000230.1:0-6193 GCA_964522165.1 uncultured Calditrichaceae bacterium | reverse complement strand
TTCTTATTTCAAAGAACAAGACTATCAGGGCTTTGCAGCCCACTCAACGGATCAAAACCATTTTCCCGGATTCCGAAAAGTAGCGGGTTTCCAGCCGGTAGAGATAAATCCCCGAGGGAACCTCAACATTACTGCCATCGGTTCCGTTCCACTCCGCCTCGTGTTTTCCGGGAGACAGAAAACCGCTTAGCAGGGTTTTTACCTCCTGGCCCAATAAATTATACACTTTCACGGTTACCTGTGCGGCTGCCGGGAGAGTAAAGCTGATCTTTGTAGCAGGGTTAAAGGGATTGGGATAATTCTGGTGCAAACTAAAGCTGGCAACCGCTTCGCCGGGAACATGGCCCCTGATTCCGGTAGGTTCCGACAGGCCATTCAGCGCCCAGAGATCATTCAACAGGTTGAAACTGGCTCCCCTGCCCCCGAAAACCACCATCCGGTCTTGCGGGCGAATGTAAATCGCCGCTGCGCCTTCGCGCTCCTGGGGAGGAGTGCCGGAGGGCGTTAGCTGCTGCCAGGTATTCGCCGAGAGGTTGAATGCCCACGCTTCGTTGGCCATTCCGCCGCTCGATCCCCGGTTTCCCCCAAAGATAATTACCCGGCGGTTGAGCGCGTCATAAATGTTGGCGGCAAAAAAACGTCCCGGGGGGCTGTTCGGCGGGGTCAGCTCCGTCCAGGTGTTTTGCGCCAGGTCGAATGCCCAGATATCGCCCAATGGACCGGTGTTTTGGCCCCCGTACATAATCATCCGGTGGTTGGCGCTGTCGTAGCTGGCGGAGTGCAGGCAGCGCTCCAAAGGGTTGCCCTGCGCCGGGGTTACGTTGATCCAGGTTGCATCTTCCACGTCGAAGCGCCAGGTGTCGTCAAAGCGCCCCAGGTTGGTGAAGCCCGCGAACGTCACCAGATCCCGCGCCAGCGGATCGAACACCGCCGCGGTGCCATAGCGGATGTTCGGTTGGGGATTTGGGGGATTATATTCCGCCCAGGTTCCGGTTGCCAGGTCGAACGCCCAGACGTCATTATAAAAGGAAGCGCCCTGGCCGGACCAGATGATCATTTGCTGGCCGACCGGATCATAAACCGCGTTGGGAGTAAAGCGGGGCGCCGGGGCCGGCCCGGAAGCGGGGGTAATCTCCGACCAGAGTTCGGCATCGAGATCGAATTGCCAGACGTCGTTGAAATCCCCGGCGGTGCCCTTGCCGGCAAATAAAATCATCCGCTGCGCCTGGGGATCGTAAATGGCCGCCGCATTTCGCCGCGGGGCCGGCGAGCTGCCGGTTGAAGGGGTTATTTCCAACCATTCCTGGGCCTGGCCAATATCGCCTGATAGAACGGCCAGGGTCAGACTGATTACTATACTTATTCTAAACATAGTATCACCTCTATTGTAGTAATGAATCGCACGCCATTATATCAACCGGCGCTCACGGATTCTTCACAAACGGGTTACGAAATGGTAAATTAGGGGGTATGGGGAATAGAACAACTAAAAAAAGAAGAACCGGGAGTCGGTAAAGTTCGCTTTGTCAATGGCGAAGATGCTATAGCGGTGGCGGTCTAACCTGCCGGCATCCAGGGAGTCCTTCACAACGGTTTGAAACAC
This sequence comes from uncultured Calditrichaceae bacterium, assembly GCA_964522165.1. GTDB lineage: Bacteria > Calditrichota > Calditrichia > RBG-13-44-9 > J075 > JABWBP01. The sequence goes on along the minus strand of CAZFVV010000230.1, from coordinate 4,590 downwards.
CCCGGTATTATCATCCAATTGGCGCTGCAAGGGCATGGGAAAAGTGCGCGGGACGGTGTACCCGGAATCCACGTCCACGTAGGTAACCGTGGCAAATACCGAGTCGATATCCGCCACTCCCTGGTAGTCGAACACCGTGGCGGTGCAGACAGAATCCTGGAAAGTGCTGCTGCGGATGATGGGAGCGGCATAGACCAGGCGCGCGTCGAGGGTATTATCCAGCGGGTAGATCACCAGGGAGCTTTGCAGGGGAAAGTATTTATCGCGGGTGATGGTTACCGGAACCGCCCGGCCAAAGCCTTCATCCGCCTGCAAGAGATAGACAAGCTGATAGCTGCCGTCTGCCAGGGTCGAGGTAACCACTCCCCCGAAATTGACCGTGGCGTTTGTCACCGGCAGGGCGGTAAAAAAGTCGCGAACCTGGCCGGTGATCGTTACCCGGTTATCCAGTTCTTCGGCGCTGTAGTTGTATCCTAAGTATTTGTCGGAATCGCAGCAGGTGAACAGAAACACCAAAATAAAAAGAATCGAGATAATGGCGATAACTTTATATTTCATGGGCTTTTTTCCGTTCGAAGAATATAGAACATTCCGCAGGTTTTACACCACGGCAAAACCAAGATACAAATGCTGTTGCAGGATTGCAATCAGAAAGCAGCGACAAGAGAGAGAAATGAAGCGCGCTAACTCCTGAAAATAAATTTGATTTGACTACCCCGTGCGCTGTCGTTATAATCGAACTTCTTTTTTTGGAGCTTGGTTCGTGGAATTTGGGGCTTTTCCCCCGAGCATCCATAAACTTTACTTTACACCAGAAGGGAGCTATGAAAGAACATTCGCAGATTCAAGACCAGGAAGTGGCGCTGTTAGAGAATTTCTCCAATATTTATCAATCCATTTTGAAAGAAATCCATAAAGTCATTATCGGGCAGGATGAGATCATCGAGCAATTGCTGATCTCCTTGTTTTCCGGGGGGCATTGTTTGATCATCGGGGTGCCGGGGCTGGCCAAAACCCTGCTGATCAATACCCTGGCCGACGTGCTGGATTTGAAATTCAGCCGCATCCAGTTTACCCCGGATTTGATGCCCTCGGACATCACCGGCACCGAAATCATCGAAGAAGACCGCAGCAGCGGCAAAAAGGGGTTCCGCTTCATCCGCGGGCCGGTGTTTGCCAACATCATCTTAGCGGACGAGATCAACCGCACCCCCCCGAAAACCCAGGCCGCCCTGTTGGAAGCAATGCAGGAACACAAAGTGACCGCCAGCGGGCAGGATATGGTGCTGGATGAGCCTTTTTTTGTGCTCGCCACCCAGAATCCCATCGAACAGGAAGGCACTTATCCCCTGCCGGAGGCGCAGCTCGACCGCTTCATGTTCAATCTCTGGATCGAATACCCCTCGTTTGAAGAAGAAATGCAGATCGTCAAATCCACCACCAGCGATTACCTGCCCCAATTGCACAAGGTGCTGAACGCAAAGCAGATCATCGCCAGCCAGCAGGTGCTGCGCAAAGTGGCGGTGGCGGACAACGTGATCGAATACGCGGTGCGGCTGGTGAACATGAGCCGCCCGAACTATCCCCAGGCTCCCAAATTCATCAAAGAATGGATCAACTGGGGCGCGGGGCCGCGCGCTTCCCAGTACCTGATTTTAGGCGCCAAAACCCGCGCCGCTCTGCAAAGCCGTTTTACCCCCTCGGAAGAGGACGTACGCGCCTGCGCCGTCCCGGTAATGCGCCACCGCCTGGTCACCAACTTCAACGCCGAGGCGGAAGGGGTTAACGCGATGGACATCGTCAACCGGCTGATTGCGGAGTTGGGATAGATCGTCGTTTTTGGGTGTTCAGGTGTTCGGGGTTATGGTGTTAGAGTGCTTTAGTGACGTTGATCTTCTAAGATAGACTGCCTTAAAACCAAAACACTAAACCACCAAAATACTTGAACACTTGAACACCAAAACACTCAAACACCCTGACAACGAGGGTAGCCATGATACGCTTGATACCCCGCCTGCTGTTACTTTTCCTGCCTTTTTTGGCTTTCGCCCAGACCGAAGAAATTTATTTCCGCCTCCCCATTCACGACAAATCGGAAGTGGATCAACTTACCCGTCTGATTTCGATTGACAATGTGGAAGGCAACTCGCTGTTCGGTTACGCCAACGATATTCAGTGGGAGCGCCTGCTCCACCTGGGCTACCGGCCCGAACGCCTCCCCCACCCCGGCAGCTTGTACGAACATCAAATGAGTCTAACTATCGACGAATTTACCGAAGACTGGGATACCTACCCGACCTACCAGGGCTACTTAGATATGATGGCGCAATACGCCGGCAGCTTCCCGGATATTTGCCGGCTGGACACCTTCGGCGTCTCCGTGCAGGGCCGGCTGCTGCTGGCGATGAAAATTTCCGACAATCCCGGCCAGGAAGAGGATGAGCCGGAGTTCCTCTACACCTCCACCATGCACGGGGACGAAACCGTGGGCTACGTGCTCATGCTGCGGCTGATCGATTACCTGCTGAACCAGTACGGGCAGCCCACCCCGGAAGGAGAACGAGTTACCCGCCTGGTGAATGAAATGGAAATCTGGATCAATCCCCTGTTCAATCCCGACGGCACTTACAAGGGCGGCAACCACACCGTGACCGGGGCGATTCGCGGCAACGCCCATTTCGTGGATTTGAACCGCGATTTCCCGGATCGTATCAACGATCCCAATAACACCACGGTTGGCCGGGAGCCGGAAACCGCGGCGATGATGCTGTTCGTGGCCGCGCACAATTTCAACCTCTCGGCTAATTTTCACGGGGGCGCCCGGGTGGTCAATTATCCCTGGGACAACGGCGCACCCAGCGGAACTTACTCCGCCTGCCCGGATGACGCCTGGTTCGTGGATCTTTCCTTAACCTATTCCCTGACCAATCCGGATTTGCTGACCGGCGGGTTTCCCAACGGGATCACCAACGGCTGCCAGTGGTATGCGGTCTTCGGGGGGCGGCAGGATTGGATTTACTGGTGGCACGGGGGGCGGGAGACCACCATCGAATTGTGGAACACCAAAAACCCGCCCGGCTCGGCGCTGCCGCAGCGCTGGACCAATAATAAGGAATCCTTCCTGGCCTACATGGAGGAAGCGTTGAAGGGCATTCGCGGGATCGTCAGCGACGCGATTACCGGGGAGCCGCTGGCGGCAAAAATCGATATTGCCGGCATTCCCAATGTGCCGGTGTTTACCGACCCGAACGCGGGGGATTACCACCGGCTGCTGCGCCCGGGAACCTACACCGTGATGGTTTCCGCACCGGATTATTTCAGCGATACCCTCCTGAACGTCGTGGTGGTGGACACCGGGGCCGCCCGCCTGAACGTGGCCTTATGGCCGGTTTCCTCCACGGTTTCCTTCGTGCAAAACCTCCAATCCGGCTGGAACTTAGTGGGACTGCCCGCAAATCCTGCCAACCGGCATTATCTCTCCCTCTATCCCCAGGCCATTCCCAACACCCTGTTCGGATTCAACGGAGCTTACCAGTTGGAAGACAGCCTGCAACCTGGCGCGGGTTACTGGCTGCGCTTTGCCGGCAATGGCTCTGCCACCATTACCGGCGCGGCGATCATCAATGCGACTATCGAGCTGGCCGAGGGGTGGAATCTCATCGCCGGAATTTCCACACCGGCGGCGCTGGAACAAATCTCCGATCCGCAAAGCATAATCGTCCCGGGCACTCTGTATGGATTTAGCGGCAGTTACGTTCCTTCCGATACTATCAAACCGGGAGCGGGGTACTGGCTCAAAGCGAACGCCGCCGGGCAGATCAGCCTGGGCAGCCCGGCCCCGGCGCAATTGCTCCCCAAACTCCCGGATGTATCCCAATTCCCGGCCCTGCAGGTGCATGATTCGCATTCAACCGCTTCGCCAGGGCTGCACCTCTACTTCGGCGCAAGCCTGCCCGAGCCGGCGCAGAAGGAATATTTTGCGCTTCCGCCGACCCCGCCTGCGGGGGCGTTCGACGCTCGCTTTGCCGACGGCTACCGCATCGCCGGGGGAGACCGCGCGGAGATTTTATTGCAATCCTCCCACTATCCGGTAATTTTCCGGGCTGCGAACCTGCCCGCGGGGAGCGCCGGCGGCGAGAAATGGATGCTGGAGGAGATCGCTGCCGGGGAGAGCGTCGCCCGGCATTTATTGGCGGCAAATAAAACCATCATCATTCGCGATTCCCGGGTTACCGAGGTGAAATTATCCCGTGAAAGCGGCGGGCCTCCCAGCCGGTTTGCGCTGGAGCAAAATTATCCCAACCCCTTCAACCCGGGAACCACCATCCGCTTTGGCCTGCCGCAGCCCGCGCGGGTAAGTTTAGCGGTTTACAATCTCTTAGGGGAGAGAATCCGCACCCTGGTAAACGGGCAGGTGAGCGCAGGATTTCACGAAATCGCCTGGGACGGAAGGGACGAGGCCGGGAGGAGCGTGTCCTCCGGCGTATATCTCTACCGGTTAGAAACGGAAGGGTTTTCAAAGGCGGTGAAGATGCTGCTGCTGCGTTGAGTGGGCTGCAAAGCCCTGATAGTCTTGTTCTTTGAAATAAG
>CAZFVV010000229.1:0-6211 GCA_964522165.1 uncultured Calditrichaceae bacterium | reverse complement strand
GTAGAGTTTTGAGCGTGGCCTTCAGCAGCGATGGAAAGCGGTTGGCCTCCGGCTCTTCAGATGGCACGATCCGGCTGTGGGATGCGTCGGGGGGAGATAGTCTGGCGACCCTGCGGGGGCATGGCGGTAGAGTTTTGAGCGTGGCCTTCAGCAGCGATGGAAAGCGGTTGGCCTCCGGCTCGGATGATGGCACGATCCGGCTGTGGGATTTGAGAATTTATACCGCTCTTCTGCCGGAGGGGAAAAGCACCCCCTTGTTCGAGAAGTTCATGGAAGGTGCGGAGTTCTTGTGGCAGGCCCGCCGGGTAGAGTTAGATATAAAACCCATTCCCCCGCAATATACCCTGCTGCCCAAAGGGAGATACAATTTTATTTACGAAGAGCGCTTTGCCCCCCTGTTAGACCCGCCCCAACCCCGGCAGACCAAGTTAGAGCAGTTGTTGGACTGGGCGGAGGAGCAGGTGGGGAAGTAACAGGGGCAGTCAGCAGTGGCAGGATGCAGTAAAAAGAGAGGGGCAGTGGGCAGTGGCAGGGGCAGGAAAAAGAAAAGACAGGGGCAGTGCGCAGGAGGGAAAGACGAGGGGCAGGAGCAGGTGGCAGGAGGAAGATGAGGGGAGGTGGCAGAATAGAAGTAGGTAGTAGGTAGGTGCAGGTGGCAAGTCGATGACCTTCCAAATTTGTTAGTGGTTATATTTTGACTGATAACATTTGTTCTCATGTCACGAAGCCACAAAGGCACTAAGTTTTCACCAAGCATTTAATACCTTTGTGACGCTTCGTGCCTTAGCGCCTTTGTGGCAATTACTCTTTCATCAGTCAAAACTTAACCACTACCCCAAATTTATTTAAGGCGGAATGCATCTATTTGGGATTGTAATACACTTTGACAGTCCCAACCGTCACCTCTCCGAAGCCGGCATCTTCTCCGGCGCGGTTCAGAAAAAATGCAATGAGCAGGCGTTTCACCTGTTGCGGCGCCAATTCCAAAGTCGTTACGGCCTCATCGTATAAATCAAGTTCCAATCTGCGAAAGGTTTTGTAATTCCAGGATGAGTTGGTCACATTCCTCTTGCTTATCAATCCCAATATACTGTTTCGCGGTTTCCAAGATGGCTTCGAGTGAATTCCGTCCATCTTCAAGTTTACCATACTTGAAAAGTGTCTGCACAAGACATTGGAAGAATTCAATAGCAGTTGTATCGCAATGAATTTGGTTAGCTAAATTCATATCTAATTGAGCGCTAACAACTAAAGTCCGGCGACCTTCCGGTGTATCCGCACAGGGAAGGGCTAACAGAAAATCAACTATTTTTTGAAATAACAGGTTTCGTTGTTGAAGTCGTGAAACCAGATTCTCCTTCTTTTTAACAGGAGAACCTTTTTGGGCTTCAATTTGTTGTTTCGTTTGCCACTCAAGATTTTCAAAATCATGACGAATCCATCGTTCGAATAATTTATTGGCCAGACGATACGTGTCGCCGTCAGTTTTTTTCAGCATTCCCAAATCTAAAAGTTGATGAATGCTTGTTTGTGTAGGAATACCAACCTCCGGCGGAATATCTATGGCCTTTAGCTCCCCACTATTTAGCGGGGAACCGGATCGGGCTAATTTCAGCACCATCATTTTCTGGAGCGGATTTAAAACCTTAAAATCAGATCTGAAATAATCAGCAAACGCCTGTCGTTCGGCAATCTCGTCAAGTGTTTGAAGGGGAGTTTTGTCAGGAAAGTTCTCAAAAATCCAGTAGCACATATACTGAATATAACACGGTACACGGTTCGAATCCTCCCAAATACGATTGATAAGCTCACTATCGATGTTTAAGAATTTAAGCTGCACATCTGGACTTTTGGATTTGGTCAATCGGATCAAATCTTCCGCTTCCTGTTTAGAGAATTGCTGAATGGCCAGCCGGCGAAACGATTGTAAAAAACCGGGATGATCAGCCATAAACTCAATAAGCTGCGGCGTACTGACAATCACAACTTTCAAATTGGGAAACCCTTCCTCAAAGGTGGCTGTCACATCCATCAGAAAATCATCTTGTTCTTGTTCTGAGAGCTGTTTGAGGATGCTCATAGGCTCATCAATCAATAACCAGATGGTCTTTTGTTCCGAATTCCCCCAGTATGCGGAGCAAAATAATTCAACCACATCATGAACACGCTGGCATTTTTCCACAGTATCCCAGGCAACTTTTGTTAATAATGCCCGCGTGCGGTAACAAAACAGATTTTTAAGAGCCTGTGATATAGTCTTCTTGCCATCAAGCTCCCAAATGATACATAAATTTGAGTTATATGTTTGCTCATTTTGACAGATATACTTGAACTCATGCAACAATGATGATTTGCCCATGCGGCGTGTGGACAGAAACAGTTTCAACGGATCGGAGAGATCGAACATCTCATTGAGTTCTTTCGCTCTTCCATAGAATTTCTCCCCAAAGACCGGGGAACCAAAACTATAAGGATTCGGGAGATCTTGCATGTATGACCTTTTTGGATTGCGGTTGATCTGACAGATCTTGTAATACAGCTTGATTAATCTCGAAAATTCTGTTTTTCACGGCATAATCCACAAGGTTTTTGCACAGTTTTTGAAGTTCAAAAGGGTTCCCTTGTGTGCGGAGAATCATTTCATCCAAAACCTTTTCGTCCCAGATGACAATTCCCTTAGAAGGTTCCACAATTAAACGACGCGCTTCCTCCTCGGTTAATGGAGGCAAATCAATTTGAATCATAAAATTGAACGGGCTGCTTCGATCCCAGATATCCAATTCGCCTCCTGCAGCAACTAACCGCAAGTTGTCAACCGTCTGCATAAAAATCGAACGGAATTGTTCCTTTATGGCGAGTTCAAAGGTATTTATCTTATCGAATTCATCAAACAGTACAACAAAAATCACCCGCTTCCCATGCGCCTGGATGATGGTTTCACTGACAGCCAGGAACAGATCAACAAAATCATCTCCTGTGGTAGTAGTTTTGGCCCGGGAAGTATATTCAGTGACCATGTGCTCGTCAATCCCAGACAGATTGTATTTCTCGATGAACTGGCTGGCAGATTTCAGAAACTCCTGGCAAAGGGATGTAAACAAGGTTTTATCGGTTATACTCTGCAAATCCATTTCTATGACCTGGAAATCGTAGTCCGGACGAGCGAATGAGTCGACTTTTTCTGCTAACCTTTTCAGCAGCGAAGTTTTTCCAGACCTTGGCGATCCGAGGATGTAAAAATGATTATTATGTATGCCTTGTTGGATTTGTCGAATAATTTTTTCTCGCCCAACAAACAGGGAACGCTCTAAAATCGGGGAACCAACGACATAAGGGTTTTTACGAGTGGGCGCAAGCAGATCGAGATTCCGTTGTTGCTCGAGAATATGCGCTTGTAATTCGGCATTTTTGATGCGTAATTTTTCAGATTGCGTTTGGAATTCGATAACTTGTTTCTTTAAGGAAACAATGCTGTCCTTATACAAAAGATACCCTCCGGCAAACGTTGAACTGCCCCATACCAGGATGACCAGAAGAATGATCATCGCTGGATTGCGCCAGATTTTATCAAAAACAGTTAAACGGTAATCTCGCGATGTTCCAAAAGAACCAGTCGCATGATCGCGAACGATGCCATTAAGCTGAAATTCAAGGCCGGTAACTGCATAATCCAGCATCGAAACATTATCTATGGAATTTAACCTCAAATTCTGGATTACAAAGCCTTCTAAATCTTTCAGTTCTACAGGATCAATCCCGGTCTCAGTGATTATTTTTTTAATCCCTGGATAACTAATTTCAGTATATCTGATTGGATGGGGGTTGAAGTTCAGCCATGTGACCGGAATCGCAGTTTTTGAGAACATATTGGCCGTACTCCCCCGGGCAACGGTTAAAGCGAATTCTATTATCCCTGGTTGCGGGGAAATGTCAATACGCGGATCCGACGCTGGAAGGCGGAGCTGGAAAGTGACCGCCTGCTGGTCGACATCAGGTTGTAGTTCCGGAGGTAATTCACAATTCTCAGCAGACAGCCGGAAGGTTTCCTTCAGCAAAATCGTCACCGATGTTTGGGTTCCTTTGATCCGGATAGCGGGTTTTGTAATCTGGTCAGCGGCTAAATTTAAAGTCACTTCTGACCCGGCTGGTATGCGTAACGCTTCCAATGTTCCGAATATAGAAGAAGATGGGTTAGAGGGGGGCGATTCGAATGTCACCGATGAGGGGATCATTGGGTCTGAACGGCCATCAATCGTCAAAAAATCATGAGAGGGAAGCGGGAGCGGGATAATTCGTTCAGGTTCCAGTGTTTTATCTAATGCGTCCAGCGAGACAGGTATGGGGAATGTCATTCTGGAAAACTTCCTCACCATCAGAGCTTGAAATGACGCCCCATCCACCAAGGACTGAAGTTCTGAGCCACCGACCTTAAATGTTAGAGATCGGGCTCTAAACTTTACTTGCATATCTGTGGGAATATGCCAGTAGGTTGTTCCTATGAGCAATAGCCCGATAAGGAACGTTGGCAGTGCGAGAAAGACGATTGTGCGAATGATTTTAGGGGGTTGCAGTTTGATGATACGCCGGCCCTCACTTTTCATGATAAAACTTCACGGTCTGGTCAATAAGGCGATTCGTATCCGTGGCATAGCCGGTCAACTTCACTTGATAATATCCGGTTGATGCGCCTCCGCCATCCCACACAAGCCAAAACCATTGTTCACCCGGACGGGTTTCATTTGTCAAAAGCTGTTTGACAGGTTCGGAGTTGGGCGTTTCCAGTTTATAAATGGCGGCGCTGGTCACCATAATCTCCCAGGCAGGCCGAAAAATAAACAGATACCTCTTTCCGGTGATTTTAGCATTCTCAGTTCGATAAAACACTACCGGCGCAACCTCCTGGTTAGGAGCGGAGTCTTTTTGATTCAGCCGCGCAACCGCCGTCAAATTATCGAGATCAAACTTTTCCATTTCATCAAGGGCTTGAATCACTGTACCCGGCCATTCGAACGGCGGCTTAGTCCCCATTTCGCGTAAACAATACATCTGATACCCTCGAGAATATTCCAATTCTTGCACCAACAAATGCACACTTGCCTTGTAGGGAAGCTTATAGTCCAGTGTAAGCGTCTCCGGAATCTGGTTAACAGGCACATGTTCATGCACCATCGCGCCAATCAATTCGACATGATCTGTGGCATAGAAGGGCCTTGTGATTCCTTCTTCATACCTCTCTCCTCCCCGGGGTTTGGTGCTGCGTTTTCCATATTCTACGTTAACAGTTTGCGCCTCTATCTGAGCAAGCCGCCATAATAGGTAACATCCCAACACAACAAGCATAATGCTGAAGCTTTTGAATATTATTGATATCCCCTTCCTTTTTGATGTATGAAGTGACAAATCTTTGCCCTGCAATTTTATCCCCTCGTTCTATCGTTCTTAATTTAATTTCGGCAAAAACAACAATTTTGTCAAGAAAAATTTGGCATGTTATACCAGGATTCTTGTGACCGCTCTCTGTCTGGAACCCCGTGTTGATACAGTGTCAATACATGGAAAATTATGCTTGATATTAACCTTATATATTGACTTTTTTCGTATCTATTCAGGCTGGTTGCTTAGCGTAAGAAGAATAAGGGCAAAATAAGCGTGCTGCTTTTTGAAAACCCAACGCTGAAAGCGTTACACATCATAGCCCAGGGTAAGCGCCATCGGCGCGCCACCCTGGGTGATGAAATATCATATCGAATCAACCCTGAAGGGGTTGCACCCCTTCAGGGTGCGGTTGGTTGGTATAATTTAGGCCCAGGGTGGCGCGACTTCGTCGCTTACCCTGGGCTAAGGAATTAAGCCCTTTCAGGGCAAAACCGGGATGACTATGCCATGGGCTGAATAGTAACCTCTTTTCTATCTACAAAATTCCCCTCCTTTTGCAAGGAGGGGGCAGCGCCGCGAAGCGTCCGGCGAGCGATGCAGGGGTGGTCGAGGCTACTAAATAAACTCCCCCTAACCACCCCTGATTTTTTCGCTGGACGCTTCGAAAATCTGTCCCCTCCTTAGTAACTAATCTTTACCCACACCTTTTCATTCGTCCCTATGCCAAAGGCACTCCTTCGGAGCGGGACTACTCTTTGAACTGTTATTCAGTTATTCAGTCCCCGCGATGAATCGCGGGGCTATTTTCATTTATCCCTGCGGGATATGTTTCCCA